>NZ_CP013910.1:2766875-3082500 GCF_001507665.1 Deinococcus actinosclerus
ACCGGCGCGCCCATCGTGTACACGAGCGCGGACAGCGTGTTCCAGATCGCCGCGCACGAGGACGTCGTGCCGCTGGAGACGCTGTACGCGTGGTGCCGCGCGGCCCGCGAGATCCTGCAGGGCGAGTTCGCCGTGGCGCGCGTGATCGCCCGGCCGTTCCGGGGTGAATTCCCGTTCGAGCGCGCCAACGAGCACCGCAAGGACTTCAGCCTCGTGCCGCCCGCCACCGTGCTGGACGCCGTGAAGGCCACTGGGCAGGCGGTGGTGGGCATCGGGAAGATCCCGGACATCTACGCGAACCAGGGCTTCACCGAGGAGATCCACACCGACGACAACGCCGACGGGATCGCCAAGACCCTGGCCCGCATGCGGCAGGCCGCGCAGGAGGGCACCTCGGGCCTCATCTTCACGAACCTCGTGGATTTCGACAGCAAGTTCGGCCACCGCCGCGACCCCGAAGGCTACAGCACGTGTCTCGCGGCGTTCGACGCGGCCCTGCCCGAGCTGATCGCCGCCGTGCCCGAGAGCGGCGCGCTGATCGTGATCAGTGACCACGGGAACGACCCCACCTGGAAGGGCTCGGACCACACCCGCGAGCACGGGCTGCTGCTGGTGCACAAAGGCGGTGCGGCGGGCGTGGACCTGGGCGACCGCGCCACCTTCGCGGACGTGGGCGCGACCGTCGCCGAGGCGCTGGGCGCGGCGTGGGACGGGCCGGGTGAGAGCTTCTGGACACAGCTGACCTGACCCCCGAGGCGTTCAGCCTGACCCTGTCGCTGGGCGGGCGGTACGCGGGCGAGCAGCAGTGGGCGCTGCACGGCGAGCGCAGCGCCCTGGTGGCGCGCGTGCAGACCGATTTCGGCGGGGTGCTGCCCGGCGTGCGGCGCGTGCAGACCAGCCGCATGCACCCCCGCCTGCTGACCAGCCTGGGCTACGCCGAGGGCGACGGTCGGGGGCGGCCCGGCTTCGAGGTGAGCTTCGACCGCCGCGTGGGCCTGATCACGCTGCGGCAGGGCCGCGACGAGGCCACGCAGCCGCTGACCACCGAGTACCACGACCCGGTCAGCCTGCTGCTGTGGTTGCGGCAGCTGACCGCGCAGGACGGCGGCGGCCCCGAGCGGACGCACGCGCAGCTGACCGGCGGGCGCGTGCTCATCCAGCGCCTCCCGGACGCCGAGGTGGACGGCGCGGCGTGCAGCGGGTTCTTCCTGCGTCCCGGCAACGCCTACGTGTACGTGGAACAGGACGCGCCGCACCGCCTGATGCGCCTGATCCAGCCGACCGATTTCGGTCCGGTCGAGGCGAACGCGCAACCCGCCGGGCGCCGCACCGTGCAGGGCCGCGAACGCCGCCGCCGCGTCTGATTCCCTCCTGCCCCGTCCGGCCTGCCCAGACCTGTGGGTGGGCCGCGCCGGGCGGCAGGTGCCACGATGGACCCCGGCCCACCCCGCGTGTGGGGCGCCGCTTCCCCCACCCTCCTCTCCCCTGTCTACTGGAGTGACGATGCAAGTGCTGCAAGGCCAAGAGGCCCGGTCCGCCCTGACGCGGACGTTCAATGAGATTCCCGTTCCCGACGCCGTGCTGGCCCGCATCGAGGCGACGTTCGGCGAGGCGCTGAGTCCCGCGCAGGTCGTCGAGCGCATCCTGAGTGATGTCCGCGCGCGCGGGGACGACGCGCTGCGCGACTGGACCGAGCGGCTGGACGGCCACCGCCCCGCCGAGCTGCGCGTGCCGGAGGCGGAACTGGCGGCCGCGCAGGTCGCCCCGGACCTGCATGAGGCGATCCTCACGGCGATCCGGCGGGTGCGGGCCTTCTACGAACAGCAGCCCGCACACGGGTTCCTGAACCACGGCCCGGACGGCGCGCTGGGGCAGCTCGTGCGGCCGCTCTCGCGGGTGGGCGTGTACGTGCCGGGCGGGCTGGCCCCGCTGATCAGCACGCTGATCCACACGGCGGTGCCCGCGCAGGTGGCGGGCGTGTCGGACATCGTGGTGACCACGCCGCCCGCGCGGGACGGCCGCGTGCACCCGGCGATCCTCGTCGCGGCGCGCGAACTGGGCCTCACGCAGGTGTTCCGGGTCGGCGGCGCGCAGGCCATCGCGGCCCTGGCGTACGGCACGGCGAGCATCGGCGCGGTGGACAAGGTCGCGGGCCCCGGAAACCTGTTCGTGGTGATCGCCAAGCGGATGGTGTACGGCCAGACCGGCATCGAGAGCCTGCCCGGCCCGACCGAGACGCTGGTCGTGGCCGACGACAGCGCCGACCCGCGCTTCGTGGCGGCCGACCTGCTGGCGCAGGCCGAGCACAACGGCGCGGAACCCGTGCTCGTCTCCACCAGCCGCGAGCTGCTGATCCGGGTGCAGGCGGAACTGAACGGGCAGCTCGAGGCCCTGCCGGAACCGAACCGGGGCTGGGCGCGCGACAGCGTGCAGGCGCGCATGAAGGTCATCCTGGCCGGCACGCTGGAGGAGGCCGTGGAGCTGGCGAACCTGTACGCCCCCGAGCACCTGTGCCTGCTGACCCGCGACCCCTGGAGCCTGCTGGGCCTCGTGCAGCGTGCCGGGGGCGTGTTCGTGGGCGAGGCGAGCATGGAGGCGCTGGGCGACTATGTGGCGGGCCCCAGTCACGTCATGCCGACCGGCGGCACCGCGCGCTTCATGAGCCCGGTGAACGTGCGGGACTTCCAGAACATCATCTCGGTGGTGGGCCTGAACGAGGGCGCGCTGCGCCGCATCGGTCCGGCCGGGGCGACCCTGGCCCGCGCCGAGGGCCTCGAGGCGCACGCCCGCGCCATCGAAAGCCGCCTCTCGTGAGTGCCGGGGCGGCCCCCGCCAGCGCCGCGCGCCTGACGCCGCTGGTGCTGCTGTGCCTGGGGCTGGTGTACGTCGTGTGGGGCAGCACGTACTTCGGGATCAAGGTCGCCATCGAGACGCTGCCGCCGCTGGGCATGCTCGCGGCGCGCTTCGTGCTGGCGGGCGCGCTGCTGCTCCTCGCGCTGCGCGCGCGGGGCGTGGCGCTGCCCACCACGCGCGAGTGGGGCGCCAGCGCTGTCGTGGGCACCCTGCTGCTGGGCGGCGGCACCGGGCTGGTCACGCTGGCCGAACGGGACGCGAGCAGCAGCGTCGCCGCCATGGTGATCGCGGTGTCCCCGCTGTTCGCGGCGCTGTTCGCGCGGCTGTGGGGCGAGCGGACCGGCGGGCGCGAGTGGCTGGGCATCGGCGTGGGCCTGATCGGCATCGCGCTGCTGAATGTCGGGGAACTGCACGCCACGCCGCTGGCGGCGCTGCTGCTGATCCTCGCGCCGCTGTGCTGGACGTTCGGCAGCCAGTGGTCGCGTCACCTGCCCCTCCCGCAGGGCCTGATGGGATCGGCCGCCGAGATGCTCACCGGGGGCGGCGTCCTCCTGCTCCTGAGCGTCCTGATGGGCGAACGCTGGGGCACCCCCAGCGCCGCGAGCCTGTGGGCGCTGGCGTACCTCACGGTGTTCGGGAGCCTCGTGGCGTACAGCGCGTACATGTACCTCGTGGCACACACCCGCCCCGCCCTGGCGACCAGCTACGCGTACGTGAACCCGGTCGTGGCGGTGCTGCTGGGCGTCGGCTTCGGCGGCGAGCAGCTGGGCCCGCTGGGCTGGGCGGCCCTGCTCGTGATCCTCACGGGCGTCGCGCTCGTCGCGTGGCCGCGCCGCGTCCCGGACGCGGAGGCCGTATGAGCGAGCAGCTCCAGTTCGAGGGGCATCAGCCCAGCGACCCGGTCAGTCTGGTCGTCCGCCGCCGCATCCGCCCCGGTCAGGAGGCCGCGTACGAGGCGCTGCTCGCCGAGGCGAACGCGCTGCTGGCCCGCCTGCCCGGCCACCGCGGCACCGGCGTGATCCGCCCCGCGCCGGGCGAGCAGGAGTACACGCTGCTGGCCCGCTTCGACACGCTGACGAGCGCCGCCGCCTGGGAACTGTCCCCCGAGCGGGCCGCGTGGCTGGAGCGCATCGCGCCGCTGGTCGACGAGCACGTCAGTTTCGAGAAGCAGCCGGGCCTGGACTTCTGGTTCACGCCGCCGGCCGCCGCGACCCTGCGCCAGCCGCCCCGCTGGAAGATGGCGCTGCTGACCCTGGCGGCGCTGTACCCGGTGAGCGTCAGCACGTCTTGGCTGTTCGGCGAGGCGCTGAAACCCTGGCTGGGTCACTACCCCATGCCGATCCGCGCCATTCCCCAGATGATCGTGGTCGTGCTGCTCATGACCTATCTGGTGATGCCCGCCGTGACGCGCTGGGCGACGCCGTGGCTGCGCGGCGGCAGGTAGGGTCAGCTGCGGAACAGGGCCCACCTCTGACCTGGAGGTGGGCCCTTGCTTGCCGTGTTCAGTTCAGGCGCTTGTCCTTGGGGTTCACGCCGTACACGGCGCCCCAGGGCTGGTAGACGCTCTTGAGGGTGTCCCTGCTGGTGACCTTACCCTTCACCTTGATGGTGCGGGTGATGACGCTGGTCATGCCCTGCATGGGCGTGTCGAGCAGGCGGCGGCCACCGGGCGCGACGCGGTCGTCCGGGGTGTAGCTGGGGTCGGCGGGGGCCTTGAAGTCGGTGATGACGGGCTTGCTGATGTTCACGGTGCGGCCGGTGTTCGCGCCGAACACGTCGAAGCGCAGGGTCTGGGCGCGGGTGTCCCAGCCTGCCTGGATGAACAGGTGCTTGCCGGTGTCGTTCTTCATGCGCAGGTTCTTGCTGGGAGCGTACACGGTGGCCTCGAAGCCCACAGGGTCGTAGTACTTCACGCGGTGGCTGTGTTCGTGCCGTTCGGTGATGGGCAGGCCCGCCTGGTACAGCGCGCGGAAGATGGTGGTGCTGACCTGGCAGATGCCGCCACCGTCCTCCTTGCTGAGCGTCCCGCCGCTGATCACGAAGCCCTTCACGAAACCGGTGCTGGCGTCGATCTGGCCGATCTCCTCGTTGAAGTTGAATTCGTGGCCGGGCGCGATGAAGAAGTTGTCGAGTTTGCTGGCGCCGACGAGGATGTTCTTCTCGCGGAAGTCGGGGCTGCCCGCGTAGTTGCTGCTGCCCGCCGCGACGTGCCACAGCACGCCCCGCTGAGCGAGGAGTTTCACGCTGCGGTCGGGCACGGCGCGCTTCACCTCGACCTGCGCGGTGTCCTTGCCGCTCAGGATGGCTTTCAGGAGGTTGGCCTTGGTGGCGGCGCGGTCCAGGGTCCAGCCGGTCTGGTCGGTGGCGACCCAGCTGCCGCCGACGTTGCGGAACACGGCCGGCTTGGGCTTGCGGGCGTTGATGGTCTTTTCCATCCGGTCGAGGATGGGCGTGATGGTGGTGCTCAGCCGCTTCACCTTGCGGGTCGCCTGCACGCCGGCGGCGGGCACCGCCCAGGATTTCACGATGGGGGTGGTCTTCAGTTCGCCCTTGCGGATGGTGCTGGCCTCGTCCTTCAGGATCAGTTTGAAGTCGGCCGCGTGGGCGGTGGCGACCAGCGCGAGGGTCAGGGTGGTCAGGAGACGCTTCACGATTCTCAGCGTAGGTGGGGCCGCCTGACGGGCCGTGAGGCGAGGTTACGCGAACCCTGAGCTGCCTTTACGGTGCGCTTAGGGAACCAGGGGTTCCAGGCTGGCCAGCCGGGCCCGCAGTGTCTCGGGATCCGGCGCGACGAGGTTCACGTGCCCCACCTTGCGCCCGTGCCGGTGCGCCTTGTGGTACAGATGCACGCGCGTGCCGCCCAGGGCGTCGATGGCGGCCCAGTCGGGTTCCAGGGGCTGCCCGTCGGGGCCGTCCACGCCGACCACGTTCAGCATGGCGCTGGGGTGCAGGGGCGCCCAGTCGTTCAGCGGGAGGTCGAGCACGGCGCGCACCTGCGCCTCGAACTGGCTGAGGCCGCCGCCGTCCTGCGTGAGGTGCCCGCTGTTGTGCACGCGCGGCGCGACCTCGTTGACCAGCAGATCCCCGCCGGGCAGCACGAAGAATTCCAGGGTGATCAGGCCCTCCAGCGCCCAGGCGTCCGCGACAGCCCGGGCCAGGTCGCGGGCGCGGGCCTCGGTGCCGTCCGGGACCTGGGCAGGGTACACGCTGGTGCGCAGGATGCCGTCCCGGTGGACGTTCTCCACGAGCGGCCCGAAGGCCACCTGCCCGGACGGCGTGCGCGCCACGGCGAGGCTCACCTCGCGCTCGAAGGGCACGAAGCCCTCCAGCACGCACGGCACGCGGTTCAGGTCGGCCCAGGCGGCGTGCAGCTCAGCGTCCGTGTTCACGCGGGCCTGCCCCTTGCCGTCGTAGCCGAGTTCGCTGGTCTTCAGGATGCCGCGCCCACCCACGCGCGCCAGGGCGCCGTCCAGGTCCCCCTCGGTCTCGATGATCTCGAAGGGCGCGGTGGTGGCCCCGGCCTCGCGCAGGGCCTGCTTCTCGCGGGCGCGGTGTTTGCTGCGGGCCAGCAGCGACCCCGCCGGGCGCACGGGCACGCGGCCCTCCAGCGCGGCGAGCGCCCCCACGGGAATGTTCTCGAATTCCAGCGTGACCGCGTCGCACGCGGCCAGTTCGTCCAGCCCGGAGGGGTCGGTGTATGGGGCGGGCAGGTGGCGGGCGCACAGGCGCGCGGGGGCGTGGGCGTCGGGTTCCAGCACGGTCACGCGCACGCCCAGCGGAATGGCGGCCAGCGCGAGCATCTGCGCCAGCTGCCCGCCGCCCAGGATGCCCAGCGTCAATTCGCGGCCCAGCGTGGTGCCGGCAGTGATGCCCGGCGCGGTCATGCCTCGCCCGCCTGGGGGTGCCCGTCGAAGAACGGGTCGTCCAGCACGCCCTGCGTCTGCGCGGCGCGGAAGGCGTTCAGCCGGGCGCGCACCGCCCCGTCGGTCGTGGCGAGCATCGCGGCGGCGAACAGCGCGGCGTTCTTCGCGCCCGCCGCGCCGATGGCGAAGGTCGCCACAGGCACCCCGGCGGGCATCTGCACGATGCTTAGCAGGCTGTCCTGGCCGCTCAGGGCGCGGGACTGCACCGGCACGCCCAGCACCGGCACGCGCGTGAAGGCCGCCAGCATGCCCGGCAGGTGGGCCGCGCCGCCCGCCCCCGCGATGATGCACGCCAGCCCCAGCCGCTCGGCCCGCGCGCCGTACGTGGGCAGCAGCGCCGGGGTGCGGTGCGCGGACAGCACCCGCACCTCGTACGCCACGCCCAGGTCCCGCAGGAGGTCCAGCGCGCCCCCCATGGTCTCAAAATCGCTGCGGCTGCCCATCACCACGCCCACCCGGGGGGCGGCGTCGGTCACGGGGGTCGGGTCGGCGGCACTCGTCACGCCCCGCAGCTTACCGGGGACCTCGGCCGCGCCGGGCGGGGCCGTCCAGAAAAGCGGCGCGGCCCGGGGACAGCCTCCGGGCCGCGCTGGCAGGAACGGCTTCAGCTCTCTTCGCTGGCGTCGCGGTTCTCGCGGGCGCGGCCGTCGTCGGCGTCGTCGCCGGACTCGATGAGCGCGTCGGGGCGCACGGCGGCGATCACGCCACTGCCCGTCCCGGTCACCAGGGCCGGCACGACGGGCGCTTCCTCGGCCCGCCGCGCCTCGCCCTCGACGGGGCTGTTCACGACGTTGCCGCTCTCCTGCTCGATCTCCTCGACGCTCTTGCCCAGGGGCGCGTCCCCGTACCTGTTGTCGGTCATGCCGCCCAGTCTGGGCCGCGCGCGCTCGGTGGGGGGTGAGAGCCGCGCCCCGCGTCCCTTCATGCTGCCCCGCCCCCACAGGCGCGCGCCGGGCGGGGGCCGCTATGCTGTGGCGCAGCAAGCAGCGGGCCCGGGCAGCTGGCCCGGCCGCGCCGAAGGAGCCGACCATGACGCAACGCCCCAGTGACCGCGCCGCGCAGACCCTGCGCGACCTTGGACTGACCGACGCCCCCCTGAGCGCCCTGGAACGCGAGGACGCGCTGTTCGTGCTGACCCCCGACACGCTGCTGTACCAGGACGCCGGCGGCACGCGCCGCGTGACCCTGCGCGACCTGACCCGCATCCACAGCGACCAGGAGGGCACCCTGCGCGTCGAGACGCCCGCCGGGACGGCCCTGACCGCCAGCCTGCTGGGCTTCGATCCGGGCGCGGTGCAGACCTTCTTCGGCGGGGTGCGCGACGCGACTGCCCGCGCCAAGGAGCAGCCCACCTCGCCCCTGCCGCGGGCGGGCGCGGCGAAGACCTTCGCCCCGGCACCCACCCCGACCCCGGCGGCGACCCCGGCGCCCGGACCGGCCGCCGAGACGAAGCGCCCCGAGTCCCGACCCGCGCCGGCGCCAGAACCACAGGTCATCCAGTCGCCCGTGCACGCCGAGCCGGCGCCCACGCCCGCCCCGGTGCAGCCCCCCGCGCCTGCCCCGGCGACGCACGAACGGCCCGCGCCCACGCCGGTCGTGATCTCCTCGTCGGCGTTCTCCCCCACCCGGCCCGAGCCGAAGGGGCCCGAGCCCAGGGGACCGGAACTGACGAAACCCCAGGACTCCCGCCCCGCGCCGGCCACCAGTGAGCCGGTCACGACCCAGGCGCCGCCTGTGCCTGCGCTGCGCGGCTCGGCGGGCGCGGCGGCGACCCTGGCGCGGCAGACGGACCTCGCCTCAGGCCTGCCGGGTCGCCTGCGGGTGCTGGGCGCCGTGCTGTTCGTGGGCGCGGTGGTGCTGGCGATCTTCCAGTTCACGGGCGGCGAGCGCCTCGCGGGCCTGTGGACGCTGCTGGCGGGCGGTGTGGGCACCATCGCGCTGGTGAGTCTCGCGGACATCGCGCGCCTGCTGGTCAGCCTCGCGCGCGCGCTGGACGCGGGCTCCGGGGTGATGGACGTTGACTGACCCGCACCTGGAGACGGTGCAGGACGCCCGTGACCTGCTGATCGGCGCGGTGGGCATCCCCTCGCTGTCCGGGCAGGAGGGTGAGGTCGCGGCGTTCCTGCGCGACTGGATGGCCACGCGCGGCTTCGAGGCCCGCGTGGACGAGGCCGGGAACGCGGTGGGCGAGCGCGGCCGCGGCCCGCTGACGGTGGCGCTGCTGGGCCACATGGACACCGTGCCGGGCGACATTCCGGTGCGTGTGGACGGGTCGGGCGTGCTGCACGGACGGGGCAGCGTGGACGCCAAGGGGCCGCTGTGCGCGTTCATGGCGGCCGTGGCAACCCTGCCCGACGAGGCGCTCTCGGCGGCCCGCTTCGTGGTGATCGGCGCGACCGAGGAGGAGGCGCCCAGCAGCCGGGGCGCGCGGCACGTCCGCACAGTGGTGCAGCCCGACGCCGTGCTGATCGGCGAGCCGAGCGCGTGGGAGGGCCTGACCCTGGGGTACAAGGGGCGGCTGGTCGTGAAGGCGCAGGCCGTCAAGGAGAACTTCCATACCGCCGGGGACGGCAGCAGCGCCGGGGACGACCTGACCGAGGCGTGGTTCCGCGTGCGGGCCTGGGCGGCGGGGGCCGGCGAGCCGGGCGGCGTGTTCGGCGGCGTGCAGGCCACCATTCAGGACCTGGGGGCGGGCACGGACGGCCTGCACCAGCGGGCGTGGGGCACCTTCGGGCTGCGCCTGCCGGTCAGCGTCTCGCCCGCGCAGGCGGAAGCCGAGATCCGCGCGGCACTGGCCGACCTGGGTGTGGAGCTGACCTTCGTGGGGCACGAGACGGCGGTGCGGCACCCCAAGGACAACGCGCTGACGCGGGCGTTCCGCGTGGCGATCCGCGCGCAGGGCGGCCAGCCGGTATTCAAGATGAAGACCGGCACGAGCGATATGAACGTGGTCGCGGGGCACTGGCCCGTTCCGACCCTGGCGTACGGACCGGGCGACAGCGCCCTGGATCACACGCCCGAGGAGCGGCTGGATCTGGCCGAGTACGACCGCGCGGTGGCGGTGCTGCGGGACGCGCTGACGCGGCTGGCGCTGGGCGCGGCCAAGGCGGATTAAAGAGACCTTCACGCGGGTCACCCGGAGGGGCCCGCATGATCGGGGGCAATGACTCCTCTGCCCTGTCCGCCCCGCCCGTCCCGCCTGCGGGGGCGCTGACGTGGATCCCGTCACGCTGATCCTGATCCTGTTCGTCGCCGCGCTGGTGCTGTTCGCCACCGAGTGGCTGCCGGTGGACGTCACGGCGCTGGGTCTGCTCTCGGCGCTGCTGCTGTTCGGCCTGCTGACACCCAAGGAGGCCTTCGCGGGCTTCGGGAGTGACACGGTGCTCACGCTGGCGTCGCTGTTCATCCTGACGCGGGTGCTGCTGCGCGCCGGGGTGATCGAGTGGATCGGCGCGGCCCTGGCAAGGCGCTCACGCAGCGCCACGGGCACGCTGCGGGCGCTGCTGGGCACCGTGGCGGGCGTCAGCGCCTTCACGAGCAACACCGCCACCACCGCCGTGTTCCTGCCGGTCGTGGCGGGCATGGCCCGGCGCGCGGGCATTCCCGCCAGCCGCGCGCTGATGCCGCTGGCGTTCGCGAGCATCCTGGGAGGCACGATCACCCTGATCGGCACGAGCACGAACCTCGTGGTGTCCGGGGCGCTGCCCGCCACGGGCCAGAAACCGCTGGGCTTCTTCGAACTGGCCTGGGTGGGCGTCCCCGTGGCGATCGTGGGGCTGGCGTACCTGTTCTTCGTCGCGCCGCGCCTGCTGCCCGCGCGGGACGCGCAGCTGGAGGACTCGCTGCGCGCGTACCTCGCCGACCTGACGGTCGCGCCCGGCAGCGCGCTGGAGGGCGTCACGCTGCGCGAGAGCGGGCTGGGCCGCGATCACGGCCTGACCGTCGTGGCGGTGCGCCGCGGCGAGGAGACCGTGTACGCCCCGCCCGCCAGCTTCCGGCTGCTGGAGGGCGACACCCTGACCGTCGAGGGGCCCACCGAACGCATCCTGGCCGGGAAGAACACGCTGGGCATCGTCAGCAAGAGCGAGCAGAAACTCCAGACCGGCGGGGACGTGCGGCTGGTCGAGGTGGTCGTGATGCCCGGGTCGCCGCTGCTGGGCCGTACGCTGCGTGAGGCGCGCTTCCGCGAGCGCTACGGCGCGTCCGTGCTGGCGCTGCACCGCCGCGCCCGGCAGGTCGAGCGGCTGGGCCGCCTGCGGGTGCAGGTGGGGGACGTGCTGCTCGTGCAGGGCGGCGCCGAACGCATCGACGCACTGGGCGACCATCTGGTCGTGCTGGGCGACCTGACCGAACGCCAGAGCGACCTGCGGCGCGCGCCGCTGGCCGTGCTGCTGTTCGCGGGCGCGGTCCTGCTGGGCGGCCTGGGCGTCGTGCCCCTGGGTGTGGCGGTCGTGGTGGCCGTCGCCCTGAGCCTCGCCCTGCGCCTGATCACCCCCGAGGAGGCGTACGGCGCGGTCGAGTGGCCCGTCATCGTGCTCGTGGCCTGCATGCTGGCCTTCGGCACGGCCTTCGAGGCGACCGGCGCGGCGAAAGTCCTGACCGGCGCGCTGTCCGGCGTGCTCGAACCGCTGGGGCCCTACGGGCTGCTCGCGGCACTGTTCGTGGTGACGGTCGCCCTGACGCAGCCCATGAGCAACCAGGCGGCGGCGCTCGTGATGCTGCCGCTCGCCATCGGCACCGCCAAGGCGCTCGGCTACGATCCCCGGCCGTTCATCATCGGGATCACGGTCGCGGCCAGCAACTCGTTCGTGACGCCGCTGGAGCCGTCCTGCATGCTGGTGTACGGCCCGGGCCGCTACACCTTCCTGGATTTCGTGCGGGTCGGCGCGGGCCTGACGGCAGTGACCTTCGTGGTGTCGCTGCTGATCATCCCGCGCATCTGGCCGTTCTAGCACCTGTGAAGGCCAGCGGGGCACCACCTCTGACGTAGAGGGGTGCCCCGTTCAGGTGCCGCGTTCAGATGAACAGCGGCGCGTCGGGATCGTCGGGCAGCGGGCGGTCCTTGCGGGCCAGCAGGGCGGCGGCGGTGCCAATCCCGATGATCGCGCCCAGGGCAATCACGATCAGCGCCCAGGTCAGCGCGTGCGATTGGTCAGGATTGCGGTCTGAAGCCATGCGCGCAGGATACCAGCCTCCCGCCGGCGCGGCCCTTACACCGCGTTCAGGGTTCCGCGTGGGCGGACGGCCGCGCCGGCGCTCAGTCGTCCCCGGCGGGTTGCTCCAGCCGGCGGGGCAGGCGGGTCCACAGGAGCAGCACAGCGATCAGGCCCAGACCCGCGAGGGTGATCAGGCCCAGGCGGGGGCCCAGCAGCCAGTCGCGGCTGATCAGGGTGCTGGCGATCAGCGCGCCGGGGGGGCCCATGCCGACGAGCACGAAGGAGTACAGGCTCATGACCCGCCCGCGCAGCTGATCGGGAATGGTGAGCTGCACGGTGCTGTTGGCGCTGACGAGCAGACTGAGCATGCCGAAGCCGCACGCGGCGAGAACCGGGAAGGCCAGCGTGGGGCCGGGCGTGAGGGCCAGCAGCACCGCGCTGACGATCAGGATGATCGCGCCGAGGCGCAGGTTGCGCAGCGGGTTGGGTTTGCTGGCCTGCCACAGCGCGCCGGCCATCGCGCCGATGCCGAACGCGGCCGACAGCGCCCCGAAGGTCGCCTCGCGCGCGCCGAACACCACGCGGGCGTAGTAGGGGATGATCACGTTGAAGTTCACGATGGTGAGGCTCAGCGCGCCCACGAGCAGCATGACGTTGCGCACGGCGGGTGTGGCGCGCACGTAGCGCAGCCCCTCCTGCACGTCGCCGAGCATGCTGCCGCGCGGCCCGAAGTCGCGGGCTGGGAAGGGCAGCGTGGCGATCACGTACAGCACCACGAAGAACGACGCGACGTTCAGGTAGAAGGGCAGCGCCAGCCGCGAGATGTTCTCGGCGTTCCCGCCGGCGAGGAGCGTCACGCCCAGCGCGGCGACCACGCCGAACAGCGCCTGCCCCAGCGTGCGGCTCACGTTGAACGACAGGCTGTTCAGCGCGACAGCGTTCGGGACGTCGCTCTTGGGCACGAAGTCCACGACCATGCTCTGGCGGGCGGGCATGTCGAAGGCGTTCGCGGTGCCGCTGATGAACGCGATCAGCATGACGAGCGGCAGGGTCACGACGCCCAGGTGCGTGGTGACGGCCAGCGCGGTCGCGGTGCCCAGCAGCGTGAGCTGCGTGGCGAGCAGCACGCGCCGGCGCGGCACGCGGTCAATGACCGCCCCCGCGAACAGCGAGAGCAGCAGGCTGGGCATGAACTGCGCGACGGTCACCCAGCCCAGCGCGGCGCTGCTGCCGCCCGAGAGTTCCAGCACGAGGTACTGCTGAGCGGTCGCCTGCATCCAGGACCCGACCAGCGAGAGCAGCTGCGAGAACCAGTAGCGGCGATAGGCGGGGTGGCGCAGGGCGCTGAAGGTGCGCGTGCCCCACGCGCGGGTGCGGACGATCACCCGCCCACCATACGCCCGCGTGCTGGCCGGGCCGTGTGAGCGTTCGTACCGGCGGGACTGCACGCGGCGGCCCCGGGGCCGGTGGGGGCGTTCTTGCACCGAAAGGGAACGCGTGTTACGGTGCGCGGTGACCCAGACTTCCTTCACCGCCTTCTCACGGTGAGGACCCTCCATTGATGCCTGAATCCCGTCTCCTGTCCGTCTGTCTGCTGCTCGGCGCGCTCCTCGTGGGCGGCGCGGGCGCCCAGACGGCCGCCGGTCCGGCCGGGCAGGTCAGCGTGACCGTGCAGCCCGGCGACACCGCCTTCAGCCTGGCGCGCCGCGCAGGACTGAGCGTGCAGGAACTGCTCACCCTGAATGGACTGAGCAGCCCGGACCTGCGGGTAGGGCAGGTCCTCACGCTGCGCGTGGTGCCGCTCACCTACGTGGCGCAGCCCGGCGACACGCTCTACGCCCTGGCCCGCCGCTTCGGCGTCAGGGTCGAGGCCCTGCTGGAGGCCAGCGCCCTGCCCCCCGGCGCGGTGCTGAAGGCCGGGCAGGTCCTGACCCTGCCGGTGGGCGCCACTATGCCGGTGGGAACAAGTGTGCCGGCGGGTGCGAGTGTGCCGGTGGCGCCGGTTCAGGCGCAGTCGTTCACCCCCCCGGCCCCGGCGGTCGGCGCAGCGGGGGCCGCGTCGCCCTTTCAGCCGCTGACGCCCACCCAGACCGCCCCGGTTCTCCAGCCCGGCAGCCCCATGCCGCGCTCGCAGACGACCGACACCCCGTCTCCCCTGGCGGGCGCGGGCGACTGGCGCGCCGCCGCCCTGAGCCTGCTGAACACGCCGTACGTGTTCGGGGGCACCACGCGCGCAGGCACGGACTGCAGCGGGCTGGTACTCCAGGTGTTCACGCCGCTGGGTGTGCCGCTGCCCCGCACGAGCGCCGAACAGGCCCGTGCGGGGCAGCCCGTGGCGCCCGAGGCGCTCGAGGCGGGCGACCTGGTGTTCTTCGACACCGAGGGCGCGGGGCGGGTCTCACACGTGGGCATCTACCTGGGCGAGGATCAGTTCATCAGCGCGAACTCGTACCAGGGCCGCGTGACCGTGGATCACCTGCGCGCCGACCGGTACTGGGGACCGCGCTTCGTGGGTGCCCGGCGCGTCCTGCCGGGCGCCGCCCCGCTGGCAGTCAACCGCTGACCTTCAGGCCCGGGCCGAATCCGGAGCGGCCCAGGCCCCCCGCTGGAGATCGGTGCGCGGGGGTGTCCGGGCTCCCCCGGCGGCTGCGCCCACCCCCCAGGCAGTAAGCAGCGCACCGGACGGCGGCGTCCGGTGCGGTCAGGGCTGAGGGTCAGGCGTCGTCAGCGACGGATTCGTGGTCGAGGATGGAGCGGTACTGTTCGAGGTTTTCGCCCTCGCCCAGTTCACGCGCGATCTTCTCGATGGCGAGGCGCACGACCTCGCTCTTGCTGATCAGGCGTTCGGGGCTGGACAGTTCGTAGGCGGTGCGGGTCAGCAGGGCGTCCTGCTCGTCGCTGATCACCACCTGGAGCCGTTTGCGTTCCTTCTTGGGCATGCCTCTCCTGAAACGGGGCCACGCCGCGCCGCGCGGGGGCAGTGGTGTGGCCGAGTCCGTGCAGGCAGCCTATCACGCCTCGGAGAAGCCCCTCAACATGAGCTGCACGTAACCCGGGGCCGCCCCCAGCGCTCATCCACCACGCCGGGGTGACCTGTATGGTCAGTATGGACGACCGGTGAGCACGATGTGTAACATGCACCCATGCCGCGCGTCGGTCGGCTCACCCCCCTCACCCACCCCGGCGTGGCCCGCCCGCCCCGCCCGCTGAAAGGAACCCCATGCACCTGACCCCACTGCACGTCCAGGGCGGCCGCCCGCTGAGCGGCCAGATCACCGTTCAGGGCAGCAAGAACGCCGCGCTGCCCGTCATCGTCGCCACCCTGCTGACCCGCGAGAAAGTCACGCTGCACGGCATTCCCCGCCTGAGCGACGTCCGCACCATCCTGGACCTGATGGCGCACCTGGGGACCCAGCACGCCTGGGTGGGCGAGAACAGTCTGGAACTGCACACCCCGGAGATCCTGCACACCGACGCGCCCTACGCGCTGGTCAGCAAGATGCGCGCCAGCTTCATCGTGATGGGCGCCATCCTGGCCCGCACCGGGCGCGCGACCGTGTCCATGCCCGGCGGCTGCGCCTGGGGGCCGCGCCCGGTCGACCAGCACGTCAAGGCCCTGCGCGCCCTGGGTGTGGACGTCCATGAGGACAACGGCAACTTCGACGCCCAGCGCAGCGGCAGCCTGAATGGGCAGTTCATCTTCGAGCTGCTCACCGTGGGCGGCACGCACAACGCCATCCTGGCCGCCACCCTCGGGGACGGCGTGGTCACGCTGGAAAACGCCAGCATCGACACGGACGTCGTGGAACTCATCGAGTTCCTGAACCACCTGGGGGCCGACATCCAGGGTGCCGGCACCCACACCCTGACCATCCGGGGCGTCGCGTCGCTGCGCGGCGGGGAGTACCGCGTGATTCCCGACCGCATCGAGGCCGGGACGTTCATGCTGCTGGCCGCCGCGACCCGCAGCCGCTTCACCGTGAACAACGTCCGCACGGATCACCTGCGCGCCGTGATCGGCAAACTTCAGGAGATCGGCGCCGACGTCAGCGAGGACGGTCTGAGCGTCACGGTGGACGCCACCAACCGTGACCTGAAGCCCGTGAACATCACCACCCAGAGCTACCCGGGCTTCCCCACCGACCTGCAACCCCAGATGAGCGCGCTGCTCGCCACGATTCCCGGCACCAGCGTCGTGCAGGACCCCGTGTACCCCGACCGCCTGACGCACGTGGCCGAACTACACCGCATGGGCGCGACCATCACGGTCAGCGGGTACACGCAGATCATCCAGGGCGGCGCGCTGCGTTCCGCGCCCGTCAAGGCCGCCGACCTGCGCGCGGGCGCCGCGCTGTTCATCGCGGGCCTCACCTGCGAGGGCGATACCGTCATCGACGGCGTGCAGTACCTCAACCGCGGCTACGAGCGGCTGGCCGAACGCCTGCAGGGCCTCGGCGCGAACGTCACCCAGCGCGAACGCGAACTGGTCCCGGCGGCCGACTGAGGCCCGACTGAGACACAGCGGAGCACGCCGCCCCAGGTCAGCCGGGGCGGCGTGCTTCGTTGATGGGTCATGGCCGGCCGGTGGGCCGCGCTGAGGCCGCCCACGTCCGGGCACCCCCCATGCCGCCCAGCCTTTGCATCTACATGATCGTGTCGCTCTCACGCAGGAGCAGCGGCGCGCCGAACGCGGCGGGACGCCAGTGGGTCTGGGCGTGGATGGCCTGCGGCGGGCAGGAGTGCAGGCAGCCCATGCAGCCGGTGCAGGCACTGAGATTCAGCAGGAGTTTCACGCCGCCGTCGGGTTGCAGGTCGCGGGTGATGGCGTCGGTGGGGCAGACGTTGGTGCACACCGGGCAGTCAATGCAGGTGTCGTCCACGAGCGGCGCGGGCCAGGGGATCGCGGCGTCCTCGGGCGGGGTGGGTTTGAGGCTGCGGGCCCGCCACGTCCACTCCTGGGGGGTGCGGTCCTCGGGCACGCTCCAGTCCACGAAGGGCAGGGGGCTCTCGGGGATGCTCTGCGCGAGGTGCTGCTTGCCCACCCGGAACAGGGCGCCGAACGCGCCGCGCCGCGAGACGGTCAGGGAGCGGCTGGCGTCCTCCGGCGTGGCGGGGCGGACGGTGACCTGCGCGGGTTTGCCGGTGGGGGCGCGCAGGGCCTGCGCGGTGTCGAGTACGCGTTCCACCCGCTCGGGCACGTCGGGGGCGCCGACCGGGCACGCGGCGCAGTCCCCGTGGATGAGGGTCAGCGGCACCCCCCACGCGCCGGCCGCCGAGAGGAGCGCGGGGGTGACGCGGCCCAGGCACGGCAGGCTGGGCCCGCCCGCGCCGCTGCGGCTGCAGGTGAGGCTGGCGTCCGGCGCGGCGCGGCTCGCGGCGTCCTGCTGGTCGCGCACGCTCTGGAGGGCCGGTTCGAGGTTGTATTCGAGCGCCCCGCTGGGGCAGACCTGCACGCACAGGCCGCAGCCGGTGCAGAGGTCCGGGTCGATCTGGATGCTGTCACCCAGCATGCCGAGCGTGATGGCGCCGTGCGGGCAGGTTGCGTGGCAGGCGTCGCAGCCGCCCACCGCCTGCCGTTCGAGGAGGCAGCGGGGCGCGGTGAAGCGCGGTACGTGGTTCCCGGCGTCGTCCAGCCGGGCGAGGACACCCTGAAGCATGCGCGGAGTCTACGCGCCCGGCGTGGGCGGGCGCCGGGTGGGAATCTTCATTGTGATGTAGGCCACGCCCGCCAGCCCCACCAGCACCCACGCCACCTGCCCGATCAGGACGGGAATGCGCCCCACGCTGAAGGCCACCGCCGCCACGATGCACAGGCAGGCGATCCATTTGGCCCGCAGCGGCATGCCCAGCCCCGCGCGGTAGTCGCGCACCAGCGCGCCGACGACGGGCCGTGACAGCAGCCACGCCTCCCACCGGGGGTCGCCCCGGGAGAACGCGGCGGCGGCCAGCACGAACCACACCGTGCCGGGAAAGCCGGGCAGGATCAGGCCCAGCACGCCCAGTCCGGTCAGCAGGAACCCGGCGGCCACCCACAGCGGGCGGCGGCGGGGCGGCGCGTCGGGACGCGGGGCGGGGTCGGGGGCGGTCATGCCCGGCAGCGTACCGCGTGGCGCGCCCCCGGGTGTCCCCGTCAGGCCGGGAGGATCAGGATGCCGTCCTCGTCGGCGTGCACGGCGTCGCCGGGGTGGATGGTCACGCCCGCGAGGGTGACGGGCACGTCGCGTTCGCCGAGGCGCTCCTTGCCGCTGCGGCGCGGGTGGGCTGCCAGGGCGCGCACGCCGAGGTTCAGCTGGGCGAGTTCGCTGGTGTCGCGCACGCAGCCGTTCACGATCACGCCCGCCCAGCCCCCCGTGACGGCCAGTTCACCCAGTTCCCCGCCCAGCAGCGCGCAGTCCAGCGCCCCGCCGGCGTCCACGACGAGGACGCGGCCCTCGCCGGGCTGAGCGAGCACCTCGCGCACCAGCGGGTTGTGGCCGGGCACGCGCAGGGTCACGGCTGGGCCGTTGAAGCGCGGGCGGCCCCCGAATTCCCGGAACACGGGGGCGAGGATGGGCGCGTCGGGCCGCAGGTCGCTGAGGTCCGTGACGGGCAGGTCCTCGGTGGGCAGCGTCTCGGTGGGCAGGTCCAGCTCCGGGGTGGTGTCACTGGTTGTGCGGGTCATGCCGCAGTACAGCAGCCTCCCGGCAGGCGGGGTGTTTACCGCGTGGGGGACGTTCCCGCGCCGGTGACGGGTTCCGGCCCGGCATCCAGGGGCGGCGTGACCGGGTGGGTGGGTTCGTGGTGGATGCGGCCCGCGTGCCCGCTGAGGAACGACCCGTCGTACCCGCGCCGCCACGCCATGAGTTCCGCCAGGATGCTCAGCGCGACCTCCTCGGGGGCCTCGGCGCCCAGGCGCAGGCCGATCGGGGAGCGCAGGCGGGCCAGCTGCGCGGGCGTGAAGGTCACCCCCTCCTCCTGCAGGGCGTTCAGGAGGTCCAGCGCGCGGCTGCGCGGCCCCAGGACGCCCACGTACGGCGCGCCGGAATGCAGCGCGTGCGCCAGGCACACCCGGTCGCGGTCAATGTGGTGGTTCATGACGATCAGGTGCGCCCGCTCGCCCGGCGTGAATGCGCCCAGTTCCTCGGGGGCCAGGGCGTGCAGGGTCGCGCCGGGAAAGCGGCCCGGCGTGAGGTACGCGCCGCGCGGGTCGATGACGTGCACGTCGTAGCCCAGCGCGTGCGCCTGCGCCGAGAGCGGCATGGCGTCGTGCCCGGCGCCGTACAGCACGAGCTGCGGCGGCGGGGTGCTGACGTCCACGAACACCGCCGAGCCGTCGGGGGCGGTCAGGGTCGCGGCGCGCGGCTCCAGGTGCGTGAGGCGCTCGCGGGCGGCGGCCAGCGCGAAGGGCCGCAGGTCGGCCCGCAGGTCCCCCAGCGCCTCCCCGTCCGGCGTGACCAGCAGCCGCCCCGCGCCGGGGCGCAGGGGCACGATCAGCGCGGCCTTCTCCCCGGCCTCCAGCGCCGCGAGCCACGCGGCGGTCACCGGGTCGCCCGGGTCCACGCGTTCCACGCGCACGTCCACGCTGCCGCCGCAGCCGATCCCTAGGCCCCAGGTGGCGTCCTCGGAGAGGTCGTAGTGGGTCAGGGCGCTGTCCCCGGTGCGGATCACGTCCAGCGCGACCTCGACCACCTCGGCCTCCAGGCAGCCGCCGGAGAGCATGCACACCTGCGCGCCGTCGTCGAGGATCAGCATGCGGGTGCCCTCGCGGCGGTAGGCGCTGCCCCGCACGCCCACGACAGTGGCGATCGCGGCGCGCTGGCCCCGGGCGTGGGCGGCGCGCAGGGCGCCCAGCAGCGCTCTGGTCTCGGCAGCGTTCATGGTGAGGTCACTGTAGCAACGCGCAGGTTGGCAGAAGGTGGAGGGACACCCAGGGTTCCCTAAGCCGCGCCTCACGCCCCTGCCGGCCCGACCGTGCAGACTGGGGGCATGCTGGACAACATCCTGAACACCGTCAAGCGCGGCGCCGAACGCGTGCAGCGCCGGGGCGAGGAGGTCGCGTCCGCCACGCGGCTGCGCGTGGAGATCTTCAGCCTCAGCCGTGAGCTCGACGCGCTGTACGGGCGCTTGGGCCGCTCGTATCACGCCGGCGCCGACCGGGACGTCCTGAGTGGCGTGCAGGAGGACATCCGCCGCGTCGAGGAGGAGATCAAGGCCCGCGAGCGCCTGATTGAGGAACTGGGCGAGCACGAGGACGAGACCAGCGGGCCTGCCTCGTCCGCCGCGACCGCGCCGGCCAGCAGCGGCCCGTCTGGCGCGGCGCCAGCGGCCACGGGTGTCACGGCGCCCGCTCCCTCCAACAGCCCGGCGTTCACGTCCAGCCCGACCAGCCCGGCTCCGACGGCCCGCACGGAACCCACCGTGCCCGCCAGCGTCCCTCACCCCGGCCAGGAGGCCCGTATGCCCGACAACGATCCCTACCGCACGCCCGCCGACCAGACGCCCGACCAGCGCCCCGCCGGGACGCCCACCTCGCCCGACCCGACCGTGCAGCACAGCGACGAGCGGCTGCAGCCCGGCGACGACCGCGCGGGTGTGGCCCTGGAAGCCGAGCGCGACAAGGTCTTCCGCCATGACAACATGATCGAGGAAGGCAAGGCGGCCAGCCGCAACCCCGACCCCCTCGACAAGTAAGCCACTGAATCAAGCACGCGGGCAGCCCTGATCGGCCGCCCGCGTGCTCGTGCCGACTGTTACTCCCCGTCGCGGATGAACTGCGCGGGGCGCTTCTCCTTGAAGGCCGTGACGCCTTCCTCGTGTTCCCAGTGGTCCCCGGCGAGCTGTTGCAGCGCGGCCTCCTGATCCAGGGCCTCGTCCAGGGTGCTGGTCTGCGCGAACACCAGCGCCTGCTTGGTGAGTTTCAGGGCGTTCGCGGGGCGCGCGGCGAGCCGCTCGGCATAGGCCTGCACGTCCTGCGCGAAGGTCTCGTCGGGGAACACCTGCTCGCACAGGCCCAGGCGCAGGGCGTCGTCCGACCGGACCCGCTCGGCGAGCGCCATGAGCTCGAAGGCGCGGTGGTACCCGACGAGGCGCGGCAGGAACCACGTGCTGCCCGAGTCCGGCACCAGGGCGATGTTCGAGAACACCTCGATCAGGCTGGCGCCCTGCGCCCACAGCCGGATGTCCCCGGCGAGGGCGAGGCTGGCCCCGGCGCCCGCCGCGACGCCGTTCACGGCGCTGATCACGGGTTTGCCCAGGCTGCGGATGGTGCGGATCAGGGGGTTGTAGGTGTGGTTGAGGTGCTCGGTGAAGGTCATGTCGCGGCCCGACACGTCCCCGAGGTCCTGCCCGGCGCAGAAGCCCCGCCCGGCCCCGGTGATCACGACCACGCGCACGCTGTCGTCCGCGTCGGCGCGGCGCAGGGCGTCTGTCAGGGCCAGCAGCAGGGCGTCGTTCGCGGCGTTCAGTCGGTCCGGGCGGTTCAGGGTCAGGGTGCGCACCCCGGCCCGGGTGGTTTCGGTGATCACGGCTTCGCTCATGCCCATCAGCCTAACGCGCGTTTGGCCGCCGGGGGGCTTTTGCTACACTCCGGCGCATGAGCGCCCCCACCCCCGACGACGCGCAGGGTCCAGCGCCGACCACCGTGCCGGTCACGCTGGCGCTGGACGTCAGCAAGCACCGCATCGGCTTCGCGGTCAGCGCCGGGCGGCTCGCGTTCGGGCGCGGCAGCGTGGACCGCAAGCGCCTCCCACTGGACCTGAAGGCCGTGCGGCTGAAAGTCGAGGAGACCGGCGCGCAGCAGCTCGTGCTGGGGCTGCCGCTGCGGACCGACGGCGCGCAGAGTCCCAGCGCGGACCGCGTGCAGGCCTTCGGGCGCGTCCTGACCGAGAAGGGCTACCGCGTGATCTACCAGGACGAGCGCTTCACCACCCGCCGCGCCCGTGACCTCGGCGCGCAGGACGAGGACGAGGCGGCCGCCGTGCAGATCCTCGAACTGTACCTGCTGGGCCAGTAGCCCGAGAACGCCGACTCGGTGGTCCGGGCAGCGCCGCAGGGGCACCCTGGAGGCGGGGGGCCCGGGTACGGGTCACGGACATGGACGGTCGCCGGAGCCGCCGCCCCGTTCGTGGCACCCCGTGGGCCTGCTGACTGAGCCGGGTTCAATTTTGCCTATACTTCCGGCATTCACAGTGAACCGGTGGGCCCGGCGGTGAACCTGTCACCGCGTTCTCGGGCGCATCACGGAGGTGTTCATGCAGGGCAACATGATGGACGTTCAACTGACCGTGCCGACTATTCTGGAACGCATCCGCACGCAGTACGCCGGACGCGAGGTCGTCAGTCTCCTCGTGGCGGGGCGCGACGAGCAGGGCAACCCCGTGCCGCACAAGCACCGCACGACGTACGGGCAGGTCGCTGACCGCGCCCGGCGCCTCGCGGGGGGCCTGCTGGGCCTGGGCCTCGGGAAGGGGGAGCGGGTGGCGACGCTGGCCGTGAACTCCTTCCGGCACCTGGAGGCGTACCTGGGCGTGCCCAGCGCCGGGCTGGTGCTGCACACCGTGAACATCCGCCTGCACCCCGAGCAGATCGCCTGGATCCTGAACCACGCCGAGGACCGCGTGCTGCTCATCGAGAACGTGTTCGCCGCGATGATCCCCGCGCTCAAGTCCGCGTGCCCGCAGCTGGAGCACATCCTGGTGCTGGGGCCCACGCCGCAGCCCATCCCGCTGCCGGGCGTGCAGGACTACGACACCTTCGTGCAGGAGAGCGAGCCCCTGACCCGCTACCCCGACCTGGACGAGCGGGACGCGGCCGCCATGTGCTACACGAGCGGCACCACCGGCAACCCCAAGGGGGTCGTGTACACGCACCGCTCGACGGTGTTGCACTCGCTGGCCAGCGCGCCCAAGGACGCCCTAAACGTCGGCGAGGCCGACAGTGTCCTGCCCATCGTGCCGATGTTCCACGTGAACGCCTGGGGGCTGCCGTACACCTGCGCCATGTACGGCGCCAAGCAGGTGTACGCCGGGGTGTTCGCGGACGGCCGCAGCGTCGCCACGCTCCTTCAGGACGAGGCGGTGACGATCACGGCGGGCGTGCCCACCATCTGGATGGGCCTGCTGGCCGAACTCGACCGCGCCGCACAGGCCGGAGAGCCGTACCGGCTCGGCGGCCTGGAGCGCCTGATCGTGGGCGGCAGCGCCGCGCCCGAGGCGATGATCCGCGCCTTCCAGACCCGCCACAATCTGGCGCTGCTGCAGGCCTGGGGCATGACCGAGACGCACCCGCTGGGCACCGCCAGCGGCGTCCCGCACGGCGTGGACCCCGCCAGCGACGAGGGGTTCACCCTGCGCGCCAAGCAGGGCCGCACCGTGCCGCTGATCGAACTGGACGTCCTGGACGACCAGGGCCAGCGCCTTCCGCACGACGGGAAGACCATGGGCCGCCTGATCATCCGTGGGCCATGGGTGGCCAGCAGCTACTTCAAGGGCGAGGGTCAGAGCAACTTCTTCGACCTGGACGGCCAGCAGTGGTTCGACACGGGCGACATCGCCACGCTGGACGACCGCGGGTACATGCACATTCAGGACCGCGCCAAGGACCTCATCAAGAGCGGCGGCGAGTGGATCAGCTCGGTGGACCTGGAAAACGCGATCATGGCCCACCCGGCCGTGAACCTGTGCGCCGTGATCGCCATGGACGACCCCAAGTGGGACGAGCGGCCCCTGGCCGTCGTGACGCCCAAGCCCGGCCAGAGCGTCACGCACGACGAACTGATCAGCTTCATCGCGCCGCGCTTCGCGAAGTGGTGGCTGCCCGACGCGACCGTCCTGACCGACAGCATCCCCATCGGCGCGACCGGCAAGATCCTCAAGCGTGAACTGCGCGACCAGTACCGGGGCTACAGCAGCACCCAGGGCCTCGTGACGCCCGCCGCACCCGACCGGAGCGAATAAGTAGGGAGTGGGAAGTGGGCTGGCGTGCCGGGCACGTCGGCCCGCTTCCTTTGTTGTGCGAGTCAGGGGCGCCGCGTCACCTCCATCGCGTCCGAATCCACTGCTCACGACCCACTGCCCTCAACCCCCTCGCCGTACACTTGCGGGCATGGCTGTTTCGGTGGATGGGCAGTGGGTGACGTTCTCGCCTCCGGCGGGCGCCGTGGGGTTGATCGGGGACGTGACGGACTGGCGCAAGCGTGAGCCGATCCCGGTGATGGACGGCGCGCCGCTGCGCCTGAGGTTGCCGCGGGGGGCGTGGGTGGAGTACGCGTGGGTGGACGCGGCGGGTGAGGCGTTCGCGGACCCGGACAACGCGCAGCGGTCCCTGAATCCGTGGTGGCCGTACCCGCGCGCGGCGGTGGTGGGCGAGTACGCCCGGCACCCGCTGTGGCAGGCGCCGGACGCGACCCGGAAGGGCACGGCGCACCGCCTGACCTGGGAGGGGCAGGTGTTCCCGGGGACGCGGCGGGTGATCGTGTACACCCCGCACGGGTACGCGGGCGGGCCGCTGCCGGTGTACTACGTGCAGGACGGCGTGGCGTTCTACCGCACCGGGAAGCTGGGGGACGTGATGGACCGCGCCGTAGAGGCCGGGCTGGCGCCGGGCGCCGCGCTGGTGTTCGTGGAGCCGGGGGACCGGAACGAGGAGTACTACCTGAACCCCCGCTACCTGGAGTTCCTGACGACCGAGGTCATGCCACGCGTGGAGGGCGAACTGGTCACGGCGTCCGTGCGGGGGCTGTGGGGCGCGAGCCTGGGCGGATTGATCAGTCTGTTCCTGGGCGCGCGACACCCGGAGCTGTTCAGCCGCGTGGCCGCGCACAGCGGGGCGTTCATCGCGCGGCCCGGCGCGACCCGGGACGGCGTGATCGACACGACCACGGCCGGGGAGTGGCTGCTGGACGAAGTGCGCGCGAATCCGCCCACGCACCTCACGACCAGCCTGGATACCGGGACGCTGGAGTGGCTGACCGGCCCGAACCGCCGCATGGCGGGCCTGTTCGCGGACCTGGGCCTGGAGTACCAGTACCGCGAGTATCCCAGCGGGCACAACTGGGTGACGTGGCGCGAGGCGCTGCCCGAGGCGTTCCTGTACCTCCAGGGCGGGTGAGGGAAAACAGGAGCTGGAGGATGGATGCAGAGTCCATCCTCCAGCCCTGCTGTGCGGTCTGCGTCAGTCGGCGGCCTGGGCCGCGGTGCGGGTGCGCCACAGGCTGACGAGCACGCCGCCCGCGAGGATCGCCAGGGTCACGCCCAGGCTGACGGCCGGGTCGAGCTTGCCGTAGAACTGGCTGTAGAAGATCTTGCCGCCGATGAACACCAGCACCAGCGCCAGCGCGGGCTTCAGGGCGCTGAAGCGGTGAATCAGGGCGTCCAGCGCGAAGTACAGGGCGCGCAGGCCCAGGATGGCGAAGATATTGCTGGTGTACACGATGAACGGGTCCTGCGTGATCGCGAAGATCGCGGGGATGCTGTCCACCGCGAACACCAGATCCGCGAACTCGACCATCAGCAGGGCCAGCAGCAGCGGCGTGGCGTGTACCCGGACGCGGCCCTGCGCGTCGGGCTGGCGGGTCAGGAACTTCTGCCCGTCCAGGCGCGGGCTGATGGGCATGACGCGCCGCAGGGCCCGCACGACCGGGTGACGCTCTAGGTCGGGCGCCTGGTCGTGCCCGCCCTTCGTGAACAGCAGTTTCACCCCGGTCAGGAGCAGGAACGCGCCGAAGATCCACATGATCCAGTCGAACTGCGTGACGAGCGCCGCGCCCAGGCCGATCATGATGCCGCGCAGGACGATGACGCCCAGGATGCCCCAGAACAGCACGCGGTGCTGGAGGTGGCGGGGGATGGCCAGCGCGCCGAAGATGACGCTGATCACGAACACGTTGTCGAGCGCCAGGGCCTTCTCGACGGCGAAGCCGGTCAGGTACGCCATGCCGCTCTCGGCGCCGAGGGTGAACCAGATCCACCCTCCGAAGATCAGGGCCAGGGCGATGTAGAAGCCGCTCAGTTTCAGGCTGCTGGCCACGCTGATGGTCTGCTCCTCGCCCTGCGCGGCGGCGCGGCGGGCACGGCGGCGGGTCAGGACGCCCAAGTCGAAGGCCAGCAGCGCGGCCACGACGGTCAGGAACATCAGCCACATCCAGGCGGGCGTACCGAGCCAGGGGGTCATCAGGATCTCCACGGGGAACCTCCGGGGGCCACCCGTGCGGCGCGGCTCAATGCATGAAGACCGGCAGCGCGCACGTGGTGGCGACTGCCGGGTCTGGCCCTTTGCTGCTCCTGACCGGGTTCCCTTTGGGTTCCGGACTGACGATCAGGTGCTCCCTGTGCGGGCGGCGTACTCCCCCGGTATGACGATCAAGATGCCGCAGCCTCCCTCACAGGCTGATGAGGGCAGTGTCAGGGGACATTCATGATTCAGGCAAGACGGTGCCGGGCCCGCCTCCACGACTGGCGCAGAGACAGGCCCGGGACCTGAGAGGGTCAGGGCGTCTTCAGGGCGTACCCGATGCCGCGCACGGTGCGGATGATGCCGTACCCGTCGAGGTCGCGCAGCTTGGCGCGCATGTTCGCCATGTGCACGTCCACCACGTTGCTGTTGCTGGGCAGCTCGCCGTTCCAGACCTCACGCTCAATCTCCTGGCGGGAGTACACGCGGCCCGGCTGGCGTGCCAGGAAGGTCAGCAGGTCGAATTCCTTGGGGGACAGGCGCACCTCGTGCCCGTTGTAGTGGCACAGGCGTTTCTGCGGGTGGATCTCCAGCGGCCCGATGCTGATGACCTCGCCGTGCTGCTGGTGGCGCAGCTGCACCTTCACGCGCGCCACGAGTTCCTCCGGGTGGAAGGGCTTGGTCATGTAGTCGTCCGCGCCCGCCTCAAGCAGGTTGACCTTGCGGTCCACGGCGTCCATGGCGGTCAGGATGATGATCGGCACGCTGCTGGTCTTGCGCAGGCGGCGGGCGATCTCCGCGCCGTCGAAGTCCGGCAGGCCCAGGTCCAGGATCACCAGATCGGGGGTGTGCTCGCGGGCGGCGGTCAGGCCGGTCACGCCGTCGGGGGCGGCCAGCACGCGGTACCCGGCCTGTTCCAGTTCGTACTGCACCACGCGGGTGATGTCCGGGTTGTCCTCGATCAGCAGAATGCGTTGCTCCATGTGACTGTCTCGTCTCCTCAGCCCCGGTGGGCGGGGCGCTCGGGGCTCCCGGGGCGGGGGCCTTGCGCGGCGCGGGGGCCAAAGTGCGCCTCTGTACTTGCGGCCCATCGTAGGGTGCGCGGTGTCCAGTTGGGCAAATGCCGCTGTTTATGGTTCATTAACAGCCCGTCAGACTCCCGGAACGTGCACGGTGTCCACCTGAATCCCGAAGCGCAGAAGCACGGTCTTCAGGCGCTGCGTGGCCTGCGCGGCCCGCTCGCGGTCGGCGGGACGGAACACCAGCGTCAGGCGGGCGCTGTGACCGGGCCGCGGCTCCTGCGCCTGCACCTGCAGGGGCCGCGCGAAGGCCGGGTCGGTCCGCAGGTCGCGCAGGATCTGCGTAAAGGTGGGGCCGTCCACGCCCTCCAGGGTGAAGGCGATGCCCTGCACGCCAGGATCGCCCGGCGGCGAAGAGGAATCCGATTGGGTCATGCGCGCAGGGTCGTGCATGCTGCACGTGGCGCGCAACCGTGCGCTGCATCCGCCGCCCCCGCACGCGCGCCCCCTAGAATGGCGCGCATGACGGGCCTGAACGCAGACGATCACGACTTCACGGACTTCGAGGACGAGGGCGGCGTTCACTTCGAGCACCTGAACGGCGCCGACCTGCATTTCGAGGTGCAGGGCGACCCCACCTCCGAGCCGCCGGTCGTGTTCCTGCACGGCGGTCCCGGCTACAACAGCTACTCCTTCCAGGCGCTGTTCGGCGAGCGGATCGAGCGCCCGGTCGTGTACCTCGACCAGCGCGGCTCCGGGCGCAGCGGCGCGCTGGAGGACACCGAGCAGGGCGCTGACACCCTGGACCTCGACACCCTGGTGGGCGACGTGGAGGCCCTGCGGGACTTTCTGGGCGCCGAACAGATCGTCCCCATGGGCCACGGCTTCGGCGCGCTGGTCGCGCTGGAATACGCCCGCCGCTACCCGACCCGCACCGCGCGCGTGATCGCCGTGAACCCCTGGGTGCACTTCCCGGACCTGGCCCGCACGCTGCTGGAGGAAGCCAGCGCCCGGCGCGGCGTGGCCTTCACCGACCCCGCCGACGACCTGCGCGCCGCCACGCCCGACGGGGAGTACCCGGCAGTGGGCGGCGCGCGCATCGAGGCGGCGTTCGCGCTGCTGAACGCGCGCGACCTGCTCAACGCCCTGCAGTTCCGGGATCAGGCCAGCCGTATGCGCCTGGAATTCGCCGACGCCGAGGGGCAGCTGATCGGTGGGGGCGAGGTGCAGGAGGCGCTCGTGAACCAGGGCCTGTGGGAGTTCGAGTACCCGCAGTTCCTGACCGAACTGCGCCGCCCGGTGTTCGTGATCACCGGCGCGCACGACCGCACCAGCTACCCCGAGCAGGTGCAGTGGGTAGCGGACCTGGCCGACGCGGACGTGACGGTGCTGGACGCCGGGCACTACCCCTGGCTGGACGACGAGGACGCGTTCGCCGAGGCGTTCGAGGACGCCCTGACCCGCTGATGCCGGGTCGCGCCGTCCTCACCTCGTCCACCGTCCTCATGGGACGCCCCGTATACTCCCCGCACCTCCCATGACGCCCGCTCCCTGTCTTCCCTCCCTGCCCGCCGCGGGGCGCCCGTGAAAGGCCTGATCCTGGCCGCCGGACGCGGCAGCCGCCTGCTGCCGATCAGCGCCACGCGCCCCAAGCACGCCGTGCCGGTCGCGGGCGTGCCGATCATCGCGCGGGGCGTGCAGGCCCTGCGCGACGCAGGCGTGCAGGACATCGGGATCGTGACCAGCCCGTCGAGCGAGCAGGACCTGCGCGACGCCACGCAGCACAGCGGGCACCTGACCTTCATCCGCCAGTACGATCCGCTCGGCACCGGACACGCCGTCCTGACCGCCCGGCACTTCCTGGAGGGCAGCCCCACCCTGCTGTACCTGGGCGACAACCTCTTCGAGGATTCGCTGTCACCCATGATCGGCGCCCTGCGGTACGGGGACGCCGCGATCGGCGTGAAGGAGGTGCCCAACCCGCAGGCCTACGGGGTGGCGGTCGTGAAGGCGGGGCGCCTGCTGCGCCTCGTGGAGAAGCCGCGCACGCCCGAGAGCAACCTCGCCTCGTGCGGGGTGTTCAGCTTCAAGCCGGGCCTGATCGACCTGCTCGAAGACCTGCCGCACAGCACCCGCGGGGAGATCGAGTTCCCGCAGGCCCTCACGGCGCTGCTCGCGCAGGGCGGGCAGGTGCGCGCCGTGGAATTCCAGGGCTTCTGGAGCGACGCGGGCGCGCCGGACGACCTGCTGAGCGCGAACACCCACTACCTGCGAGGGCTGAGCCCGCGCGTGGAGGGCCGGGTGGAGCGCAGCGCCCTCCAGGGCCCGGTGGTGATCGAGGCGGGGGCACTGGTCGAGGACAGCGTCATCCAGGGCCCGGTGTGGATCGGCCCGCACGCCGTGGTGCGCGGCGCGACCCTGGGCCCCTTCGTGAGTGTCGGCGCGCACGCCCGCGTGGACAGCGCCCAGGTGAGCGGCGCCCTGATCGACGAGTTCGCGCGCGTCCTGCACCCCACCCGCCCCATCCACCGCAGCCTGATCGGCCGCCACGCCCTGGTGACCGCGCCCAGCGACACGGGCCTGCAGATGGTGATCGGCGACCGCAGCGTCATGCGGATGTGACCCCGGGCGCCGGGCCGCTGAGCGCACGGACCTTGAGCGTCCGCACACCCGGGGCCGCGCGGCCCGGGCGTACGCTGGACGGTATGACACAGCCTGACCGCACGGCCCACACGCCCGCCGGCTCCACGCCAGCCGCCGAGCCGGCGGGCGAGGTGCTCATCAGCGGCCTGGACACCGGCCCCCGGGTGACCGAGCGGGAGAACCTCTCCCCCACCGACGCCCAGGCCCGCTTCCGCCCGCAGGATCACCCGGCGCAGGAACCCACCGACGAAGACGGCTGACCGCGCCCCCCTGCGCTAGAATGATCCCTGCACGCGCCCCCGACTTACCGAGTGGGCGCAGTTTCACGCAAGGAGACTTTGAACATGGCCGGTCACAGCAAGTGGTCTCAGATCAAGCGCAAGAAGGGTGCCAACGACAGTAAACGCAGCGCGATGTACAGCAAACACATCCGCGCCATTCAGGCCGCCGTCCGCTCCGGCGGCACCGGCGACCCCGCCGGGAACCTCAGCCTGAAAAACGCCATCGCCGCCGCGAAGGCCGCCACGGTCCCCGTCGACAACATCGACAACGCCATCAAACGCGCCGTCGGCGCGGGCGAGGGCGCCGCCGACTACAAGGAACAGACCTACGAGGGCTACGGCCCCGGCGGCACCGCCATCTTCATCGAGACGCTGACCGACAACGTCAACCGCACCGTCGCCGACATCCGCGCCGTGTTCAACAAACGCGGCGGCAGCCTCGGCACCAGCGGCTCCGTCGCGTGGCAGTTCGAGAAGAAAGGCGTCCTGCTGCTGACCGACACCAGCGAACAGGCGCAGGAAACCGCCATCGAACACGGCGCCGAGGACATCCAGGAATCCGACGAGGGCCTGGAGATCAGCACCGGCCCGGCCGACCTGTACGCCGTGCAGGACGCCCTGACTGCCGCCGGCTTCGCCATCGAGAGCGCCCAGATCACCATGATCCCCAGTAACACCGTGGCTGTGGGCAGCGACGACGCGAAGAAACTCATGACCCTGATCGACGCCCTCGAAGACCTCGACGACGTGCAGAACGTCTACAGCAACGCCGACCTCCCCGACGAGGAATAAAGGTCGACAGTTGAAAGTTGATGGTTGATGGAGGACACACCCTCTATCAACCATCAACTTTCGACCATCAACCCTCCAGCACCAGGGCCTGGGCGTTGCCGCCGAGGCGGTCCCAGAGGGTGAAGGCGGCGCGGGCGCCGGGGCGGATGATGCCCTCGTCATCCCAGCCGGCGGCCAGGGCGGGGCCGCGCGTGTGGGCCCACAGGACGTCGTGTTCGGTCAGGGCCTCACCGGGCGCCAGGCGCTGTCCGCTGTCGTCCACGCGGGTGATCGCGGCGGCGAAGTTCGCGCGGTACTCGGGCGGGGCGACCGGGGCGTCGCTCCCGAACGCGAGGACCGCTCCGGCGTCCCGCAGGGACCGGAAGGCGTAACTGAGGCCCTCCAGATGCGGCATGAGGTCGCGGATCATGGGGCCGTCCGCCTGGAGGTGGATGGGTTGCACGCTGGCGGTCAGGCCCCGGAAGCGCGGGAGGTCCTCGGCGCGCAGGTGCTGGGCATGCTCGATCCGCAGTCGGATGCCGCGCGCCTCGGCGTGGGGGCGCAGGCGGTCGTAGGCGTTCAGGACCTCGGTGTTCGCGCGGTCCCCGATGGCGTGCGTGACCGGCGTCAGGCCCAGCTCGATCGCCTCGCGGCCCAGCGCCGCGATGAGGTCCGGCGGATCCAGCGGCATCCCCGTGCCGGAGCCGTCCGCGAAGCCGGGCGCGTGCAGCCACGCGGTGCGGCTGCCGAGCGCGCCGTCCGCGAAGAACTTCACCCCACCCCACTGGAACAGGCCGCCGGGCGTGCGGGCCAGCCCCAGCGCCTGCGCGTGCCCCAGCCGGTCGTGCGGCAGGCACGCCCACACCCGCAGCGGCAGTTCGCCCTGCTGCGCGAGGGTCTGGATGGCGCGGGGCGCCTCGGGCGACTCGAAGGCCATGGTGTGCGCACTCACGTACCCCCGCGCCGCCAGGTCGTCTGCGCCCGCCCGCGCCGCCGCGAGGTACTCCGCCCCGGTCGGTTCCGGAATCACGCGCGCCACGAGATCCGACGCGTGCTCCAGCAGGCAGCCCAGGGGCCGCACGATCCGCCCGCCCTCCGGGTCCGGCGTGCCCTCGTGAATCCCGGCCAGCCGCAGCGCGGCGCTGTTCGCCCAGCTCAGGTGCAGGTCCCGCGAGTACAGCAGCACCGGGTGGTGCGGGCTCACCTCGTCCAGCAGGGCCGCCGTCGGGTACCCGTTCAGCCCCAGCTCCGAGAGCAGGAACCCCCCACCGCGAATCCAGGTGCCGGGCGGCGTGTTCATCACCTGCTGCGCCACGCGCGCCTGCACCTCCGCCACACTCCGCGCGCCGTGCAGGCCCACCTGCGACAGCGAGAAGCCGTACGTCACGAGGTGAATGTGCGCCTCCGCCAGCCCCGGCGTGAGGAGCAGATCCCGGTGGTCCAGCACCCGCGCGCCCGGCGCGAGCGCCGCCACGTCCTCGCGCGAGCCTGCGGCCAGCACGCGCCCGCCCCCCACCAGCACCGCACCCGCCTCGGGCCGCGCGTCATCCAGCGTCACCACGCGCGCCAGCACCACTGTCAGTTCCTGAGTTCCCATGCCCGCCCAGCCTACGCCACCCACCCGGGCGGGGGACACAATCCGGAACCCACGCCCGGGGCGCACACGCGCCTGTTAGACTCTGCGCATGCCCCGCATCCTCGTGGTGGATGACGACGCCGCCATCCTCAAGCTTGTCAGCGTGATCCTGTCCCGCGCCGGACACGAGGTGCGCACCAGCACTCACCCCGTCGAAGCCCTCGACCTGCTGAAAGTCTTCACGCCCGACCTCGTCATCAGCGACGTCGTCATGCCCTACATGACCGGCCTGGAATTCCTGGAGAAGATCCGCGCCAACGACCAGCTCGCCGGCCTCCCCTTCATGCTGCTCTCCAGTCACGCCGAACGGGGCGACGTGCGGCGCGGCATGAACCTTGGCGCGGACGACTACCTGCCCAAACCCTTCACCCCGCAGGACCTCACCGGCGCCATCGACGCCCGGCTGCGCCGCGCCGGCCTGAGCCAGCAGAACGAGAACCAGATGCAGGCCAAGGGCCTCGGCACCGCGCAGGTCATCTGGAAAGGCAGCCCCGTCACCTGGGTCAGCCGCAAGGCGCTCGAACTGTTCTTCTACCTGCTGGAACACAAGGAAGTCACCAGCTGGGAAGCCGCCGAGGCCCTGTGGCCCGAAAAGGACGAGGCGCGCGCCAGCAGCCTCTTCCACACCACCCTGCACCGCCTGCGCCGCAGCCTGAGCAACGAATCGGTCGTCAGCACCAACCGCCGCTACGCCCTGGCCAGCGACCTGAACCCCGAATACGACGTGCAGCGCTTCGAACTGCTCGCCGCGCAGGCCGAACAGGGCAGCCTGGGCCTCGAGGAACTCCGCGAACTCGTCGCGCAGTACGGCCACTACCTCCCCGGCACCGACAGCCCCTGGGCCGACGACGTCCGCGCCCGCCTCGAACAGAAGCAGCTCACGCTCCTCGGCATCGCCGCCCGCGCCGCCACCGCCGCCGGACGCGACCGCGACGCCGCCCAGTTCCACCAGCGCGCGCTGGCCATCGACCCCATGAGCGAACACGACTGGCAGGGCCTCGCCAAGGCGCTCGACACCATCGGCGACCCCCGCGCCCGCCTCGCCGCCCAACGCGAGGCGTGGTGGGCCGTCGACCTCGACTGACACAGAAAAACAGCAGGCCCGGCACACCCGTGACCGGGCCTGTTTTTTCTCATTTGGCACGATAGGTAGGCCGGTCGGCGTGCGCCCGGGCCGGCTGTTTCGCGGTGTGCCCGGTCTGGGTGGGCGCGCTAGACTTTGCGTTATGACGGTTTCGCTGACGACGGCGCAGATTCGGGAGAAGTACCTGCAGTTCTTCGAGGGGAAGGGGCACCTGCGGTTGCCGAGCTACAGCACAGTCGCGCCGGATCCGACGACGCTGTTCACGGTGGCGGGCATGCAGCCGTTCAAGGATCAGTTCATGGGCGCCCCGGCGGTGTTCGACGGCGTGGCGAACAGGCGCGTGACGACGGCGCAGAAGTGCGTGCGCGTGGGTGACATCGAGAACGTGGGGCGCACGCGGCGGCACCTGTCGCTGTTCGAGATGATGGGCAACTTCAGCTTCGGGGATTACTTCAAGCGCGACGCGATTCACTGGGCGTGGGAGTTCCTGACCGGGGCCGAGTGGATGGGCATGGACGCCAGCAAGATGTACGTGACCATCTACAAGGACGACGAGGAGGCGTTCACGTACTGGACGCAGGAGATCGGCCTGGATGCCAGCCACATCCACCGCTTCGACGCGGATGAGAACTTCTGGCCGGCGAACGCGCCGCTGGAGGGACCGAACGGGCCGTGCGGGCCGTGCAGCGAGATCTATTACGACCGTGGCCCGAAGTACGGGGAGGACACCTGGGGGGATTACTTCCAGACGCGCGAGAGTGCGCGGTTCCTAGAGGTGTGGAACCTCGTGTTTCCGCAGTTTGACCGGCAGGAGCCGCTGGCGGACGGCACGCCGGTGCTGCGGGATCTGCCGTTCAAGAACATCGATACGGGCATGGGCCTGGAGCGCGTGGCGAGCGTGGTGCAGGACGTGCCGGACTTCTACAGCAACGACGTGTTCGCGCCGATCGTGGCGCGGGTCGCCGAGCTGAGCGGGAAGCCCTACGAGGGTGAGGTGAGCGTGTCGCACCGCGTGGTCGCGGAGCACCTGCGGTCGGTGAGCATGATCCTGGCGGACGGCACGCCGTTCAGCAACACGGGTCGCGGGTACACGCTGCGCAAGATCATGCGCCGCGCGATCCGGCACGGATACCTGCTGGGCTTCCGCGAGCCGACGCTGTTCCAGCTGGTGCCGCTGGTGGTCGAGGGCATGAGCAGTGCGTACCCCGAGCTGCGCGACAACCAGGCGAAGGTGGAGGCGTCCGTGAAGGCCGAGGAGGAACGCTTCCTGAAGACGCTGGAGGGCGGCATCCAGCGTCTGGGCGGGCTGCTGTCGGGCATGGAGCGCGGCGCGGTGCTGTCCGGGCAGGACGCGTTCGTGCTGTACGACACCTACGGCTTCCCGGTGGACCTGACGCTGGAGATCGCGGAGGAGTACGGCATCACGGTGGACGAGGCCGGGTACGCCGAGAGCCTGGAGAACGCGCAGGAGATCGCGCGGGCCGGGAGCAAGTACGGCAAGAGCGAACTGTTCGGCGGGAACCAGGAGGCGCTGGAGGGCCTCGCCCGCACGGAGTTCGTCGGGTACGACGAGCTGAGCGTGCAGGCGGACGTGGTGGCGCTGGTGGGCGCGGGCGAGCGCCTGAGTCACCTGAGTGCCGGGTCGGAGGCGACGGTGGTGCTGTCCCGCACGCCCTTCTACGCCGAGGGTGGCGGTGAGGTGGGCGACACGGGCCGCCTGGAGTGGGAGGGCGGCGCCGGGATCGTGCGCGACACCCGCAAGACCCCGCAGGGCGTGTTCCTGCATGACGTGCTGGTCGAGCAGGGCGAGCTGCGCGAGGGCGTCAGCGTGCGCGGCGTGGTGTCCGGCGAGCGGCGCGCCACCGAACGGCACCACACGGCGACGCACCTGCTGCACGCGGCGCTGCGGGCGGTGCTGGGGGACGGCGTGGCGCAGAAGGGGTCGCTGGTCGCCCCGGATCGTCTGCGCTTCGACTTCTCGCACGGGTCGGCTCTGACCGCGCAGGAGATCGCGGCGGTGGAACTGCTCGTGAGCCGCTGGGTGAGTGCGAACTTCCCCGTAACGTGGCAGGAGATGCCCATCGCGGACGCGAAGGCGGCAGGCGCGACCGCGCTATTCGGCGAGAAGTACGGCGAGACCGTACGCGTCGTGCGGGTGGGCGGCAGCGTGGAGTACGCCGGGCAGCCCGTGAGCAGCATGGAACTGTGCGGCGGGGCGCACGTGCGCCGCACCGGGGACATCGGCGCGTTCGTGATCCTGGGGGATGAGAACGTGGCGGCCGGGGTGCGCCGCATCGAGGCGCTCGCCGGGGACGCCGCGACCGCCTGGGTGCGCGAGCGGCTGAACGCCGCCGCGAAGGTTGCCAGCCTGCTGAACACCGGTGTGGACGGCCTGGAAGCCCGCGTGAGCGGCCTGCAAACCCAGCTGAAAGCGGCTGAGAAGGACGTCGCGGCCGTCAAGCGGCAGTTGGCCGAGGCGCAGATGGGCGGCACGGGCGGCGCGGCGCAGACGCGCGAGCTGGGCGGCTTCCGGGTCGCCGCGCTGAAACTCGCGGGCCTGGAAGGCAACGAGCTGCGCGGCGCGGCCGACAAGCTCCTCGACCAGAGCGGCGCGGACATGGTGGTCGTCGCGGGCGACAAGGGCCTCGTGGTGAAGGCCACGAAGGACGCCGTGACCCGCGGCGCGCACGCCGGTCAGCTGATCGGCAAGCTCGCCGCGGCGGGTGGCGGCAAGGGCGGCGGCCGCCCCGACATGGCGCAGGCGGGCGTGACCGACGCCGACGCCGCGCTGGGCGCGCTGGACACTGCGTTCTGAACTGACGGCAGAATTCAGAGGTATCGAAGGGCTTGCTCGATACCTCTGAATCGAGCAGAGCGAGGACCTGAACAGGACAGCGGTTGGAAGTGGAGTGGAGGGGCGTGCCCTTGGCCCCCCAATGGAACTGGAAACCGCTGTGAACAGCACAACAGCAGAGGCGGGAGCGTGATGCTCCCGCCTCTTCCCTGTCGGGTTACCTGAGCTGTTCGAGGATGGTGGGGTCCTGAATCTCGCGGTCCTGGGCGAGCAGAAGGGCCTTGCTGATCACTTCGGCGGTGCGGGGGTCGGGGTCGGCGAAGGGCAGGAAAATCCGGCCCTGATGCCCGTTGTGGACGGGGATGATGCACAGGTACCCGCCGGGCTGGCGGTGGACGGTGCCGCTGCCGAGGTGCAGGGTGTAGCGGGCGTGGTGGCCCTCAATGAGGGCGTGATCGTTCTGGATGCGGACGTTGCCCAGTTTCAGCAGGCGCAGGGTTTCGCGCAGCAGGGCGGCGCGCATCTCGGTGGTGCTCTGGGTGGCTTCGGGGTCGACGCCGCCGACGTGGGCGACGGAGACGATCAGGTCGAGGTCGCGCAGCGTCTCGCTCAGGAGGCGGGGAGGGACCTCGCTCAGGAGCATAGGTTCGGTGGCGTCGCGGCGGATGAAGTACGCGGCGTTGACCGGGGTCCCCTCGACCTCGTTGGGTGTGCCGTAACCGACGCTGGTGTCGAGCCAGACGTTGATGCCCTCGGCGTGCCAGGTCTTGCGGACGCCTTCCTCGGGGACGGTGATCCAGCCGCGCGTTTTCAGGAGGGCGGCGGCCTTGCCGGGCTGGACGTGCTGGTCGGCGTAACGGGTGACGCGCCGGGCGTCCCGCTCAGGCGCAGTGAGGGGGTAGTACTCGCGGAACACCTGCTTGAAGGGCTGCGTGAGCTGGCGGTCCATGACCTGCGCCTGGAAGGCGGGCCAGTGGCCGCTGCCAAACAGGTCGTGCGGGTGCGCGAGGCGCAGCGCGTGGTCGCCTATGGGGTGCGGCCCGCCGGGCGTGTCGAGGGTGTCGCCGGTCCACCAGCCGAGGTGCGTCTCGTTCAGCACCCACACGAGGCTGCGCAGCATGGGGGCGATGACGGGGTGCGCGGCGAGGTCCGTGAGTTCCTGCGGCTGGAGGTGGTCGCCGCGGATCATGGTCTCCTCCAGCGCGGCGCGCATGCGCTTTCTCGTGGCGCCCAGTTCCTTCGCGGCGGCCTGGATGGCCTGCACGTCCGGGCGTTTCTTCAGGGCGGGCGGCAGGGCCTTGAGGACCCGGTCGCCGCGCGTGACGGTCAGGCTGGCCTCGCCGTCCGGGCTGAGGTGAATGCCCACGCGGAGGTCACCCTCCGTCACGGTCTGCGTCCAGTCGGGGGCGGTGCGGGCCTCCATGGCCCACATCAGGCGCTGCGGGTCGGCGTACCCGGCGCTGCGGGCGAGGTTGAGCAGACCGATGTCCGCCGCGCGGCGTTCACTGGCCTGCCGCTGCGCGCCGAACTGCCGCGCGCCGATGCGGAAGTCGCTGATCAGGCGGTACCGGCCTTCCAGTTCCCGCGCGGCCTTCCCCTTCGCGCGGGCGAGGGGCAGCAGGCCCAGGGCGCGCACGGCGTCCTGATTGCGTTTCTCGGTGATGCGGGTGGTCAGGTCGTCTTCCTTCAGTTCGCCCAGGATGGCGCGGGCGTACGTCTCGGCGCGTTTGTGTCCGCCGCTGCTGCTGGCGTACTTGGCGGCGTCCAGCAGCGCGCTGAACCTCGCCCCGCCGAGTGCCTTGAAGGTCTGGCGGAACCACGCGACGTCCACGGCGCCCTCGGTCAGGTCGGCGGGGCTCAGGGGGGTACGCTCGCCGATCTCGGCCTCCCAGGCGTCACGGACCTCCTGCGGGACGCTCCAGTTGCTGTCGCGGGTGTGGGCGTGCAGCCAGTACACGCCGTCCTTCAGGCCGCGCCAGTCCAGCGCATCCGCGACCAGGGGCGCCCACTGCGGGGCGAACATGGCGAGGTCCAGCAGGCGCGCGTCCGGAATGCCCAGCGCGGCAGCCTGCGCGCGGAAGGTCTCGGGCGTGTCGGTGGGGAGGGGGAACGCCACGCGGATCAGGTGGCTGAAGGTCACGTCACGGCTCTCGTTGCGGCCCTGGTAGCCACGCTTGAGGGGATTCTTCCCCAGGCCCGCCAGCAGCCGCAGGGCCAGGGCCGCGCCGTGGATGCTGCGCAGCGCCAGGGCGGGTGCGGTGGCGGGCGTTTCCAGGTCACCGCGGGCCAGTTCGATCTCCAGCACACGGTCGCGGACGCGGTTCACGGCGGCCTCCCAGTCGGGGTGGGTGGGCCACTCGGGTTTCAGGGTGCGGCGGGTGTAGGTGCCCAGGTCGTCGAAATCGTGCCCGTAGTAGTGCCGGCCGCGTTCCGGGCGCGGGCCGATCAGCGTGTCCAGCAGGTCGTCGGTGGTGGCCCAGCCCTGCGCGTGGGCGTGCAGCAGCAGCGCGGTGTTCACGCGCTGGCGGGGCAGGTTCGGGTAGCCCGCGCCCCGGTGCAGGTGCAGCGCCCAGAAGCGCCGCTGCTGGTCCGGCGTCCAGGTGCGCCAGTCACCGCGCGGCGTGATCGGGTTCAGCAGGTCGCGGGGGTCCTCCTGCCACCAAGAGCGCAGCGGGTCGGTCTGCATCTGCACGTCCCGCGGCAGGTAGACAAGCGCGGTCTCCCAGGCGTCCAGGGCGAGGTCGGTGTCCAGGGGCGTGGCGTGCGCCCCGTACAGGGCGTCCACGATCACGCGCGCCAGGTCCGGGTGTTCCAGCCGCAGGGTGACCAGCGGTCCCAGCGTGCGGTGCAGGGTGCGGCGCAGCAGGTCCTGCCGCGTCTCGGCGGCGGTGCGGGCGGCCTGATGCTCGGCGAGGTCGTCCTCGTCGGCGTCCGCGAGTAGGTCTTCCAGGCCGTCCTGATCGAGGCCCAGCAGGTCCAGAACGGCGTCGTCCAGCGCGGCGGCGTCGGACGCGGCGGTCTGCGCGCCGTTGCCGTCCAGTTCGTCCTGAAGTTCCGTGTCGGTGGTCGCGGTGCGGTTCACGAAGTGGCTGAGCGCCCAGTGCAGCCGGGTCAGGTCACCGTCCTGCGCGTCCGGGCGGCCCTGCCACCAGCCGGTCCAGAGGTCCCACAGCGGCATGGGCTGTCCGTCCCTGCCCGGGCGGAGTTGCCAGGGGCGCACGTTGCCGAGCAGTTGCGTCTCCTGGCCGTCCCAGCCGGGGCCGGTCAGCGGGGTCTCGCGGTGGGCGACGAGCAGGGCGTCCAGGTCGCGCAGCAGGGCCGCGCCGCGCGTCACGTCCGCGGGGTAGTCGCGTTCGCGGGGCTGCGGGGCCTGCGGCCGGGTCAGGCGCGTGGGGTCGAACAGGCCCAGGCCATCGGCCAGGGTCAGCTGCGTGTCCGGTTCGGTCAGGCGGGCCAGCAGGGTCGCCTCGGTGACGTTCTTCGCGTTGAAATCGGCGGGCGGGGTGCCCCCGGTCTCGATCAGGAGCTGCAGGCCCGCCTGCCGCTGATCGGTGTTGGGGCCGCTCAGCAGGGCGGCGGCGCTGCGCTGCGCCTGCGCGGGGTCGCCCGCGAGCAGGCGGATCAGGCCGCGGCGCAGGTCGGCACTCTTGCGCCTGAGCAGGCCGTGCACCACCTCGACCTCGGTGGGGTCGGGGTTCAGCTGGCCGAGGGTCAGGACCTCCACAGCGGTCTGCGACACGCTGCTGTTGCGGTCCTGAAGCAGTTGCACGATCAGGGCGCGGACCTGCGGACTGACCGGCTCGTCCGGGGCGGTCACGGCACTCTTCAGGCGTCCAAGCAGGTAGGTCTTCCCGGAGCTGCTGAGGTGCTGGAGGTGCGGCTGCATGCGCGTCAGGGTTCGCCAGTCCAGCAGGGCGGGCAGGGCGTCGAGTGCGTCGGCGCGGGCGGGCACGTGGCCCAGCCAGGGGAACAGCAGCGGGTCGTGCCGGGCGCTGTCCGGGAGGCGCAGGGCGTACGCCTCGAACTGCTCGAAGGTGTACGGGAACGAGCCGATGCCCCAGCGGTTCACGGCATTGCCCGCCAGCGCGGCCACGCGCAGGTCGGCGTCGGTCAGCAGGGCGCGGCGGTCGTCGTCGGTCAGCAGCTCGGCGGCCGTCAGGAACTGCGCGGCGGCCATGCGGCGGGCCGGGTCAGTGTCCGTCAGGACCGTGCGGGCCAGTTCGGCGGCCTGCACGGCGTCTCGCATGCCCAGCGTGAACAGCGCGAGGTACGCGTCCACCCCCTCGCCGCCCTGCACGGCCTCCCGCGCGGCCTGCGGGTCGTCCAGGAAGGTCAGCGCGCGGGTGAGGTGCGCCCGGACGACCTTCAGGTCGGTCACGTCGTAGTTCAGGCCAAACCACACGCACGCGGCGCGCAGGGTGGCGGCGAAGCGCAGCAGGTCCTCCCCCAGGATCAGGCGCAGCGTGCGGGTGAAGGCGTCCACGCTGGCCTCGTCCACCGTTTCGAGGATCACCTGCCGCAGGCCCTCCTGCCGCTGCGCGGCGAGCAGCAGGCCCTCGGCGAGCGTCCAGGCGTCCCCTCTGGTGCTGCTCAGCAGGGCCAGCGGCACGTGGCGGCCCATGCGGGCGACCGGGTGCTGCGTGCCCGCCGTGTCGCGCAGGATCTGGTAGACCTCCTCGTCCCCGTCGCTGATCGCCTGCCCGAGCAGCAGGCCCAGACCCTGGGATTCCCAGGGGTTCAGCAGGCCCGCGTGCACCGCGAACCACGAGGCGGGCTGCGGGTAGTCGCGGGTGGTGTGCCACGCCTGCCACAGCCAGTGGGTGGCGTGCGCGGCGGCCAGCCGGTGTCCGGGGGCGCGGAAGGCGCGGCGGGCGTAGCCCAGCGGGTACGGGTGGCGGGTCAGCAGGGCATCCAGCGTGCGGGCGGCCAAGGCGGGAAACTGCGGGAAGAACGCGGCGGCCAGGGCGTCGCGTTCGGCCGGGGTGCTGGCGTGCAGGGCGTCCGTCAGTTCGTCCTGAAGGCGCTGGCGTTCCTGGTGGTCGCGGCCGCCCTTCACGTGCGCCCCGATCAGGGTGGGCCACGGCGCGGGCAGGGCTGCCACGCGCGCGTCGAAGCCGGGTGTCCAGGGCTGCTGGAAGGTCCGCAGGTGGTCCTGAATATCCATGGTCAGCCGCCTGCCAGGGCGGTGAGGCGCAGCAGCAGCAGGGTGCTGTCCGGACGCAGGGTGACGGGGGCCGAGAGGTCGGTCAGCTGCTCGTCGTTGAGGAACACGTAGTACAGCCCGTCGCGGAAGGCGGTCAGGGCGGTGCGGGTGGCCTCGTCCGGGGTGACGGTCGCGGCGCGGTCCTGCGGGCCGACGGCCACGCGGCCGGTCAGGGCGGCGTCCTCCAGTTCGCGTTCGGTCAGGACGCGCAGGACGCCCACGCCTGATTGCCGCTCGTGGTACGCGGCGAGTTCGTGTTCGACCAGCGCGGTCAGCAGCTGTTCGAGGGTGTGGGTGTCGCCGGTCAGGGGGATGGGGCGGCGTTCGAAGGGCGTGCGGCGGCCGAGGAGTTTCGTTTCGACGATCATGCGGGGGTGACCTCCCGTGGAGTGGGGCGGGGGTGGGAATGGTGCTTTGTTCACCTTCGACTCTACCCTGCCCGAGGCGTTATGTAAAGGGCGTAATTAATCGGGTGGCTTTCACCCACTGTTCTCCCGGCGTGACACCCCTCCCCTACCCTGAAGGCGTCCCACAACCCAGCCCCCCCGGAGGTCACCCCCATGCGCCCAGCCCGCACCCCCGCCCGCCACCTGACCGGCCTGCTGCTCCCGGCTCTGCTCGCCGCCTGCACGCAGCCCGCCGCGCCCACCCAGCCCACCACCCGAACCACCACACAGTCCCCCGCTGACCCCAACCTGCACGCGCAGGCGACCGGCAGCTGGGTCAGCGGCACGTACAGCAGCGCGTACGGCGCGCGCTTCTACCGCCTGTGGGTGCCCGCCGGGTACGCAGGCACGCCCCGCCCCCTGATGGTCATGCTGCACGGCTGCCTGCAGGACGGCTACGACTTCGCCGCCGGGACCCGCATGAACACCCTGGCCGACACGCGCGGCTTCCTCGTGCTGTACCCCGAACAGGGCACGCTGTACAACAGCGCCGACTGCTGGAACTGGTACCTGCCCGGCAACCAGTACCGCGGCGCGGGCGAACCCGCCGTCATCGCCGGGATGATCGGCTGGGTGAAGAGCACCTACGCCGTGGACAGCGCCCGCGTGGCCGTCGCGGGCCTGTCCGCCGGGGCCGCCATGGCGAACATCATGGGCTGCACCTACCCCGACCTGATCCGCGGCGTCGCCAGCGTGGCGGGCGTCATGTACCAGGGGGCCACCACCGCTGCGGGCGGCGTGAACGCCATGTCGTACGGCAGCGTCTACGACCCCAACGGGCGCGGCGCCACCTGCGCGGCCGAGATGGGAAAGAGCCGCCACGCCATGCCCACCCTGGTCTTCCAGGGCAGCGCCGACCCCACCGTGAACCCCGTGAACGCCACGCAGACCCTCACCCAGTGGGCGCAGGCGAACGACCTCGCCGACGGCACCGACAACAACGATCCGGACGACACGCCCGACGCCACCGTGAGCGGCACCGCCTGCCGCGCCTACACCCGCTTCGACTACCGCACGGCGGGCGGCACCACGCGGCTCCAGCGCTACTCGGTCACGGGGATGGGGCACGCGTGGCCCGGCGGGAGCAGCGCCGGGACGTACACCGACCCCTGCGCGCCCGACGCCAGCACCCTCATCCTGAACTTCTTCGGCTTCTGAACGACGTCAACCGGACCGTGTGCTGAACTGTGCCCCATGACCTCGCCCCTGCTGGTGTGCGGACACGCGAATGTCGAGACGGTGCTGCGTCTGGACGCTCCGGCGCTGGACCCGGCGGGGAGCGTGATCCCGGACGGGCTGAGCCTGAACGTGAGCGGCGTAGGAGTGAATCTGGTGCGGGGGCTGCGCGCACTGGGCAGCCCGGTGCGGCTGCTGACACTGCTGGGCGACGACGTGGCCGGACGCGCGGTACGCGCCGAGCTGCGCGGGTGCGACCTGCGGGTGGTGCCTGTGCGGGCCACCGCACAGACGCTGGCCGTGACCCGCGCGGACGGCACGCACGTCTTTCACTGGGATCCGAAGGCGCTACCGGACGCCCCGGCTCCGATCGAGGCCTTCCGGGCGGCGCTGCCCGGGTGCCGCGCGGCCCTGATGACGAACATCGGCTGGACACGCGACCTGCTGCCCCTGGCGCGCGCGGCGGGCGTGCCGGTCCTGACGGACGTGCAGGAGCTGCGCGCGCCGGATCACGCCTACGATCAGCCGTACCTGCGCGCCGCAGATGTGCTGCTGTTCAGCGCCGCGCGGCTGGATGATCCGGCGGCGGCCCTGCGGGCCGTGGGGGCGCGTGCCCGCGCGGACGTGATCGTGGCCGGGCTGGGCGCAGGCGGCGCGCTCCTCTGGACGCGCGAGACCGGCGAGGTGCGGCACCAGCCGGCCTTCCCTGCCCGGGTGCGGCACGCGGGTGGCGCGGGGGACGCGCTGGCGGCGGCCTTCGCGCACTTCCTGTTCACGCGTGGCCGGCCGCCACAGGAGGCGCTGCGGCTGGCGTGCGCCGCTGCCGCCCTGAAACTGCGCGGCGCGGGCAGCGGTGAGGGGCACGCGGCGGAGGCGGAAGTCTACGCGCGGCTGGCCTGATCCCCGTCCAGCAGGTCCCCGACGCGCACGCCGCCCAGGCGTTTTTCGACGTAGGCGAGGTCGCGCTGGAGGTCGCGGCGCAGCGCGCGGGCGTCTTTCAGTTCGCGTTCGGCGGCGGTGATGCGGGCGCTGAGAACGTCGAGTTGCCCGCTGAGGTCGCGGCGCAGGTCGGTCAGGGCGCCCTCCGTGAGGACCTGCCGGCCGTCCGGGTCGAGTTCGAGCGGCTGGCTGAACGTGGCCCCAATGGTGCCGAGGCTGAGGCCCAGAGCGCGCATGCGGCGGACGCGGTCCAGCCGCGCGACGTCCGCCTCGCTGTACAGGCGGTAGCGGCTGCCCGTACGCTGCGGGGTCACGAGGCCCAGTTCCTCGTAGTACTTCAGGGTGCGCAGGGTCAGGCCCAGGCGCGCGGCGACCTCGCCCACGCGGTGGCGGGGCGTGTCGTCCGGGGGGGTGGGGTCTGTATGGGTCACGGGTGCCTCCAGGGTAACGGCTGGGGCCGGGCGCGGCCGGAGGTGACCCCCCAGCCGGCGCCCGGCCCTGGCCGGTGCTCAGTGAACGTGGGGGTCGCTGGCGCGGGCGGCGTCGATGCCACGGGCGGCCAGGGCGGTGATGACGACAGCCAGGGCGACGGCGGCGGCGCCGAAGGCGTACGGGACGGGCGCGCCGAGGTGTTCGGCGATCAGGCCGCTGCTGACCGGGGCGAGGGCCGCGCCGAGCCAGCGCAGGAAGTTGTAGGCGCTCGTGGCAGTGGCGCGGGGCATGTGGCTGACCTCCACGCTGAGGGTGGTGAGGGTAGCGTTCATCAGGCCGAACAGGGTGCCGCTGAGGATCACGAACGTGACCTTGACGGGCACGGTGACGGGCGCGAAGCCGATCAGGAAGAACAGGGCGGTCAGACCGGCCAGGGCGCCCAGCACGACGCGGCTGGCGGGCAGGGCGTGCAGGAGGCGTTCGGCGAGGACGGTGCTGCCCAGGCCCAGCAGCAGGCCCCAGCCGAAGAACGTCAGGCCCAGCCCCAGGGTGCTCAGGTGCAGGAAGAGCGGCGTGTAGCCCAGCAGCAGGAAGAACCCGAAGTAGTACAGCAGGCCCGTGAGGCCCACGGCGAGGAAGGCGGGCTGGCGGTAGGCGCGGAACACGTCGCTGACGGGGCGGACCGGTTCACGCGCCTCGGGGACGCGCACCAGGGTGGCGACGCTGGCGAGCGCGAGCAGCATCAGCGCGGCCGCGCCGAAGAACGGGAAGCGCCAGGAGTGGCTGCCCAGCAGGCCGCCCAGCAGCGGGCCCATGCTCATGCCCAGGCCGATGGCGGCCTCGTAGCGCATGATCGCCTTCTCGGCGTGGCCGATCAGGGCCAGCAGCAGCACCAGGGCGGTGGGGGTGAACAGGGCGCTGCCCAGGCCCCAGCCGCCCCGGAAGAGGGCCAGCGCGGGGATGCTGCCGCTCAGGCCGCAGGCGAGGGCAAAGGCGGCGATCAGGCCCAGGCCGATCAGGGCGACGCGGCGGCGGCCCAGCCGGGCGCCGATGTTCCCGGCGAACAGGGTCATGACGGCCATGACGCCCAGGTAGGTAGTGAACAGCAGTTCGACCTGGGTGGGGGTCGCGCCGAGCTGGTGGCCGATCTCGGGGAGGATCGGGTCGACGACGCCGACGCCCATGAAGGCGATCAGGCAGGCGGCGGTGACGGCCCAGCCGGCCAGTGTGCGGCGGGTGTCGGGTGGGGCGTCCGTGGTGGAGGTGAGAGCAGGGCTCGACATAAACCTGAACGTACGCGTATAGGTTGCGAGTATTTGTGACCTGTCCTGCCTGTTGTTCCCCGGCCGGGAACGGACTGCGCAGCCACAGGCGACAGCCGGACAGGTGGGGGCTGGTCAGCGGTCCGGGCGGCTCAGGCGGATCAGGGCCAGCTGCCCGGCGGCGAACCACGCGCACAGCAGGGTCAGCAGGGCCGCGCCGCCCACCGTCAGCAGGGTCAGGCGCGCCGACAGGGTGCGCAGCTGCGCCTGCCACCCCTGGACCTGCGCGCGGGCGTCGGCCAGGGCGGGCCACGCCGCGCGGTCCTCCAGCGCCGCGCGCCAGTCGCGGGCGGCGTCGGCGCCGCGCGCCAGGGCGCCGTTCGGGAACAGCGTGGTCAGCAGCGGCACGCGCCCGGCCGCCTCGCTGAGCGCCTCCAGGGTGCGGGCGGCCTCCAGCGCCTCGGGACGGGCCAGGACATCCAGCGGCGCGAGGGTCGCCTGCACGTCCGCCAGCTGCCCGTCCAGCCGCGTCAGGGTCGCCTGCGCGTCGCGCAGCGTCGCCCGCGCCGGGGCGAGGGTCGCCCAGACGCCCAGCCACGCGCCCAGCGTGAGCAGGCCCGCCAGCCACAGCCCGGTCAGGCCCAGTCGGCTCAGGCACAGTCGGCTCAGGCACAGGCGCCGCGCGGCCCGGTCACGCCGCCTCATCCGGTCACCCGCCCCGTGGTGCGCGGTCGTCGCGTAGCCTGAATCCCGGCGGGCGCGGCGGCGTACACATTGGCCGGCCTCCGGCTCATGCGTCCGGCCGCACGCAGTCGAGGATCAGGCTGGTGAAGCCCGGCCCGCCTGTCCCGGCGCGCCACGCGGCGTTGCGGTGGTCCAGCGCTCGGCTGCGGTACACCGGGCCGTCCTCCACGCGCCAGGCCTGCTGGTGGAACTGGCCCGCCGCGTCCCACCACTCCAGGGGCCGCACGTCGAAACCCGCCTGCGTGAACACCGGCACGAAGGTCTCCAGGGTGTACACGACCTGATGGTCGTGCGCGGGGCCGGGGCCGCCGACCGCGACGAGCGCCTGATACGCGGGGTCCGGGTGATGGCCGTCGGGCACGGCGACCCGCAGGCGTCCCCCGGGCGTCAGGTAGGCGAAGACCAGTCGCGCGGCCGCCTCGCCCTGGGGAACGCTCAGGTGCTCCCAGACGTGCTCGCACAGGAAGGTGTCTGCCCGCGCCGCGCCGAAGTGGGCCGCGAACGTGCCGGGGTCCAGCAGGTCGAGGTCCGCCTGCTGGGTGGGGGTCCAGCCGTCCCACTGCTGCTCGCCCGCGCCGATCATCACGCGCGTCCGGCGGCCCGCCGTCAGGTTTCCCGTCACAGGCCCAGGTCCTGACGCTGCGCGCGGGTCAGGCCCTCCACGACGAGCGCGTGACTGCCCGCGATCAGCTCACGGATCAGCTCCGGCGGCACGCGGCCGTCGAGTGTCACGGTCACCCAGTGCCGTTTGTTCAGGTGGTACCCGGGCGTGATGGCCGCGTGGGCGGCGCGCAGCTCCTCGCCCCGTTCGGGCCGCACCTTCAGCGACACGCTGACGGGATCGGCCTGCACGTCGGTCAGGGCGTACATCTTCCCGGCCCCGGCGGGGCCGACCTTGAACACCAGGGTCGTCGCGGCGAACGGGAACGTCTCGCGCGAGTGCGGCAGCTCGGCGCACAGGGCGCGCAGATCGGCGATGGACTGCATGCCTCCAGGGTACGCTTCAGCGGTCCTCCGGGTCGCCCAGCCCCTCGGCGTTCGCCAGGGATTCGTTCGTCTCGGCGCGGCTGGCGTCCCCGCCGCCGACCAGGGTGGTGACCTCCTGCGCGTTCAGGCCGTCCGTGCTGGGCGTGGGAACGGGCGGGGCGTCCGGGAGGGTGTCCGGCAGGGGGCCCGGCCCGGCGTGGGTGTCCGGCGTGGTGGGCGGCGTGTGGGGGGCCAGGGTGGGGTTCAGGGGCAGGCGCTCGTCGCGGTCGGTCATGCCCCAGCGTGACGCGGCCCGGTCGGGGGCGGCTGATGATTTCCTCAAGAAGCCGTGATGAACTGCGCGGCATGCGCCGCTTCGCGTTCCTGCTGCCGCTGCTGCTCTCGGCGGCCCCCCTGCCCACCGGACTGCCCAGTGGGCCCGCGCCGGACCGCCCGGTGCGGCTGGCGGTCCTGGGGGACTTCAACGGCCCGTACGGGGGTACCACGTACCCCGCGCCGCTGGCCCGCAGCGTGGCGCGCATCGTGAACGAGTGGCGGCCTGACGCGGTGCTGTCCCCCGGCGACCTGATCGGCGCTCAGAAGGCCAGTCTGGGGGACGCGCAGGTGCGGGCCATGTGGGCGGCCTTCGACCGGGAGGTGCGCGCGCCCCTGAGCCGCGCGGGCATTCCGTTCGCGTTCACGCTGGGCAACCACGACGCCAGCCCCCGCAGTCCCCGCGACCGGCGCGAGGCTGCGGCGTACTGGGCCGCGCACGTGCCGCCGCTGGCGTTCGTGGACCGCGCGGCGTTCCCGTTCCGGTTCAGTTTCACGCTGGGCGGCGGGGCGGTGTTCGTCGCGTCGCTGGACGCGAGCGGGCCGGACGTGAGTGCCGCGCAGCGCGAGTGGCTCTCGGCGCAGCTGGCGTCCCCGGCCGCGCGGGCGGCGGGCGCGCGGCTGGTCGTGGGGCACCTGCCGCTGGCCGGGGTGAGCGCCGAGAAGAACCGCTCCGGGGAGGTCGTGCGCGCCCCCGGCCCGCTGCGGCAGGTCATGGAGGCCGGGGGCGTGCTGGCCTACGTGCACGGGCACCACGCGGCGTTCTATCCGGCGCGGCTGGGCCGCCTGAACGTCCTGTCCGCCGGGGGCATCGGCGGACGGGACTACGTGGGGCACCCGGGCACGGCGCGCAGCACGGTGACGCTGCTGACCGTGTGGCCCGCGCAGGGCCGCGCGACCTTCGAGACGGTGGACGCCGCGACCGGACAGCCCGTGGACCCGGTGAGGCTGCCGGCGCGGCTGGACGGCCTGAACGGCCCTCTCGTGCGCGTGACCGACTTCCGGTAGGACAGCCGGAGGCCGCGCGCCCGCAGGCGGCGGCCTCCGGCCCACGTCGCGTTACAGCTCGTCGCTGTCGTCCGGCTCGTCGTCGGGGTCGGGCGCACCGGCCTGCGCGGAGGTGTTCTGGGGCCGCACGAAGCGCATGTAGTCCAGCCAGGGCGGCGTGTGACCCAGCTGGCGGATCATCAGCGCGATCTGCGCGGTGTGCCGCACCTCGTGGGTCATGACATTCCACATGAGCTGATCGAGCGTGACGGTGTCGCTGGCCGGGTCGTCCTGCACGAGCTTCACGCTGCGGTGCAGATCGGGTTCACTGTCCAGGAAGGCGCAGGTGCGCCGCGTGACCTCGCGGCTGTAGTCGAGGATCCACCCGAGGTCGTACTGCTGCGCCTGGGGCCGCACCCAGTCGTGCGGGTAGAGGCCCTGCACGCCGTCCCCGAGCACGATGCCGTGCACCCAGTGATCTTCGACGTCCGTGACGTGCAGCAGCAGGTCCTTGATCGAGTGGAAGCGGTCGGCGTCCTCGATCAGGTTGCGGTCCAGATCAGCCTGCGGCAGGGCGCGCAGGTAGTTCCAGAGCTGCTCTCGCGCGGCGGTCAGGTAGGCGTAGTACTCGCGGACGTTCATGAATGACTCACAGCATACCCCGCCGGGCGGGCCGGGGTGAGCTCGGCCCCGCCATCACCCAGCAGGGGGGCCAGCACCTGCCTCACGTCCCCGGCGGTGAGCACCTGGGTCAGCGGGCCGCGCAGCTCCGGGAAGTCCGGCAGGTACTGCGGGAGCACCTTGCGTAGCGGGCGCAGCGTCAGGCGGCCCGTGTCGTCGTCGTAGAACTGTTCCTGCAGCTCGGCGTGGCGCAGCGCGGTGCGGGCACGTTCCCGCGCGTCGGGCCAGGCGTCCTGACCGCTGGCGAGCGCGCGGAAGATCCAGGGGTTCCCCACCGCGCCGCGCCCGATCATCACGGCGGCCACGCCGGTGCGCTGGCACTCGCGGGCGCGCCCGGGCGTGGTGATGTCCCCGCTGCCCACCACAGGGACCTTCACCGCCGCAGCCACGCGCGCGATCGCGTCCCAGTCGGCCTCACCGGTGTAGCGCTGGGCGCTGGTGCGGCCGTGCACAGTGACCAGGGCGGCGCCGGCGGCCTCCAGGCCCTGCGCGACCTCCACGCTGCGGTCGTGATCCCAGCCCAGGCGGATCTTCGCGCTGACGTCCAGTGCGGTCGCCGAGCGCATGGCCCGCACGAGGTCGTACGCCGTCTCGGGCGTCTGGAGCAGGCACGCGCCGCCCTTCCCGCGGATCTTCGGAACGGGGCAGCCCATGTTCAGGTCGATCGCGGCCGGGGCGAACCACGCCTCGGCGCGCGCCACCGCACCGGCCAGCACCTCCGGCTCCGCGCCGAACAGCTGCACCACGCGGCCCTGCTCGCCGGGGTAGGGGCGGCCCAGGTTCAGTTTCTCGGTGTCGCCGCCGCCCATCAGGCCGCGCGCGCTGATCATCTCGCTGACCGTCCACAGCGCGCCCTGTTCGGCCGCCAGCTGGCGCATGGGCGCGTCGCTGTAGCCCGCCATGGGGGCGAGCACCGCGCCGGGGCGCTGCAGGCGGGACTGGTAGAAGCCGGGGCCGTTCATCCCGGCAGGGTAGCGCACCCCCCCTCCCAGCGGGTGAAGCGGGTCTGAAGCCCACCCGGCGGCGGCATTCATGGCGTCCGGGCGGGGCAGCGGGTATGCTCAGGGTCAGTCCGGCAACCTGCGCCTGCATCCTTCTTGCCCACCTTCGCCGGACGGGGGAGGCCCCTACTTTGAACGCCACGCCGCTGGCGCTGCACCACGCGCCGCTGCTTCATCAACTCTACGCCGCCGCACCGGGCTACTTCTCCCTGCTGGGCACCCGGGTCCCCCACCACAAGGACGTCGAACGCGACGTGGAGATTGCCCTGCTCGACCCGCGCCGCAGCCTGGAACTCCTGTACGACGAGCGCGGCGAACTGTTCGGCAGTCTCGACTGCAAGCACGACTACCCCGAGCGCGGCGACCTGACCATCAACCTGCTGCTCATCCGCGAGGACCGCCAGTCACAGGGCCTGGGCGAACAGGCGGTGCGCCACCTGGAGGCCCGCGTGCCCCCCGGCACCACCCGCATCCTGGCGAGCGTGCTGGGCGAGAATCCACGCGGCGCGCGCTTCTGGGAACGGCTGGGGTACACCTTCACCATGGACGCCCGCCCGGTCATGAGCTGGTACGCCCGGCCGCTCACGCCGCCGCGCACCCAGCCCGCGCCCGGGGTGCCCATCGCCAGCGACTGAGCGGGGTCCGCGCGCCCCGCTCCGGCCGGGCGCGGCGGGACTTGCGCGGTATGGGGGAGCGTGCTACTATCCCTCTCGCGCCGGAAACGGCCACAGGCTCAGTATTCGGCAGTAGCTCAGTGGCAGAGCATCCGACTGTTAATCGGACGGTCGTTGGTTCGACCCCAACCTGCCGAGCCAGATCAGCCCCCTCCCCGGAGGGGGTTTTTTCGTGCGCTGTCATTCGTGTCGTGGGGCGCCGTGACGGGGTGGCGGCGCCGGCCAGCACCGCGCTCACCCGGGCGCGCGCACCGCTGATCTGCCAGCCGGTCTACCCGGTTCCGGCCGCACGTGGCAGGTGCGGCCGGCGCCGGACCTGGCGGCTGCCGGGGGCATGTGTGGGAAAGCGGATTGACACCCCCCGGGGGGCATGCCAGCATGAACGGCACGCACAACTTGAACTGTGTTCAGCGAGGCCACCGGCACCGGGCCTGGGCGCGCTGGATTTGTGGGAGGTCGTATGAAGAAACGGTTCCTCTTCCCCACCCTGCTCGCCCTGGCGGGCAGCTCCGCGCTGGCCGACAAGGTCGTGAACATCGGCTTTTCCGGGCCGCTCTCGGGCGGCGCGGCGTTCTACGGCAAGGACGTCCAGAGCGGCATCGACATGGCCATCGCGGAGCTGAACCGCACGGGCGTGACCGTCAAGGGCGAGAAGGTCACGTTCAAGCTGGTCGCGCTCGATGACCGCTACCTGCCCAACGAGACCGCCACGAACGTCAAACGCCTGACCAGTCAGGGGATCGACGTGGTCTTCGTGCCGCACGCCGGGGGCATCCTGACCGTGCAGCCCATGACGACCCGCGACCCGGAATTCCTGCTCGTGGCGTACTCCAGCGAACCCAAGATCCTGGAATCCCGCAACCCCCTCACGTTCATGCTGCCGCCCCGCTACGACAACTACCTGCAGCCCTTCGCCGCCACGCAGATGAAGGCGTTCGGCAAGCGCCTGGGCCTGCTGGGCACGAACAGCGCGTACGGCAAGCAGTGGACCGACGCGATCAGCGACGAGTGGAAGAAGCAGGGCGGCACCGTCCTGGCGAACAACAGCGTGGACTACAACACCACCGTGGACTACTCCAGCGCCGTCACGAAGGCCTTGGCGGAGAAACCCGACGTGCTGTTCATCGGCGGGCCCAGCCAGCCCACCGCGCTGGTCGTGAAGGCCGCGCGCGAGCAGGGCTTCAAGGGCGGCTTCATCGTGATGGACCAGGCGAAGTTCGAGCAGATGGATCAGGTCGTGCCGCGCAACTACCTGGACGGCAGCGTGGGCGTGCTGCCCACCAAGGAGTTCCCGGGCACGCAGGTGTTCGTGACGCTGTACCAGCGCCTGTACAAGAAGGTGCCCACCAGCGAGGCCGCGCTGAACTACATGGGCATGAACATCATCGCCAAGGCGATGGAACTGGCGGGCACCACCGACAACCCCGAGGCGATCCGCGCGCAGCTGGACGCCGCCGCCAAGGCCCTGCCGCAGAACAAGACGGTCTTCAAGCTGTACGGCGTGACCGACAAGGGGCACGTGGACGCGCAGTTCCTGGTCGCCAGCGTCAAGGGCGGGCAGTACACCCGCCTGCGCCTGATCAAGACGTTCAAGTAAGCGCGGGGCGTCACTCGACGAACTGATCACTGTGCGCGCCGGGCGAACGTGTGCCCGGCGCGCCGTTTCACAGGGGGGAATGGGTTGTGTCGACGGTGCTGCAACAACTGTTCAACGCGCTGGCGCTGGGCGGCGTGTACGCCCTGGTGGCGCTGGGGCTGACGCTGGTGTACGGCGTGATGCGCGTGCCGAACTTCGCGCACGGCGGGCTGTACATGCTCGGCGCGTACCTGACGTACGCCGCGCTGACGGGCCTGAAGGTGGGGTACGTGCCCGCACTGATCCTCTCGGCGCTGGGCGTGGCGCTGCTGGCCGCACTCATGGAACGCGTGATCTTCCACCCGCTGCGCAACGCCCCGCACGTGCATCCGATGATCGCGGCGATCGGGGTGCTGTTCTTCCTGGAGGCGCTGATCTCGCACCCGAGGGTGTTCGGGCCGGACTTCAAGCAGATCACCGAGCCGCTGCCCGGCATCGTGAACCTGGGCGGCGTGACGCTGACGTGGCAGAGGCTGCTGATCATCGCGGCGAGCGTGCTCGTCATGCTGGGCCTGAACTACTTCCTGAAACGCACCCTGACCGGCGCGACCATCGAGGCGATGAGCCAGAACCGCGAGGGCGCCCGGCTGGTGGGCATCAACACCAACCGCGTCGGGATGCTGACCTTCGCGATCAGCGGGGCGCTCGCGGCGGTCGCGGCGAGCCTGATCGCGCCGATCAACGCGGTGACACCCAGCATGGGTGAGGTCATGAACCTGAAGGTGTTCGCGATCATCATCCTGGGCGGCATGGGCAGCGTGCCGGGCGCCATCGTGGGCGCCTTCCTGCTGGCGTTCACCGAGGTCTTCGGCGGCTTCTACATCAGCCTGGACTTCGCGGACGTGATCGGCTTCGCCATGCTGGTGCTCGTGCTCGCGCTGCGCCCGCAGGGGCTGTTCCGGAGGGGGACGTGAGCCGCTTCGTCTGGCCCGCGCTGTTCGTCCTGGCCGCCGTGGTGCCGTTCCTGCATCCCAGCGGCTACCTGCTGGATGTGGGCGTGAACATCATGATGTGGGCGGTCCTCGCGTACGGCCTGAACGTCATGCTGGGCTACACGGGGCTGCTGCCGCTGGCGCACGCTGGTTTCTTCGGGATCGGGGCGTACACGACCGGCATCCTGACCCTGAAGGCCGGGTGGAGTTTCTGGCTGGCGTGGCCCGCCGGAATCGCGCTGGCCGCGCTGGCGGGGCTGCTGCTGGGGCTGGTGGCGTTCCGCACGCGCGGGGACGCCTTCTCGATCTTCACGCTGGGCGTGGGCGTGATCATCACGCTGGTGATCAACAAGTGGGACGCCCTGACCGGCGGGAACGACGGCCTGAACGGCATCGCGCCTCCCGCCGGGCTGGAGGAGGCGTCGCGCGCCATCGGCCTGAAGCTGTCCGGGGGCTTCTACCTGCTGGCGCTCCTGACGCTGGCGCTGACCGTGCTGATCGTGGCGCGCGCCCGCGCGAGCAGCTTCGGGCTGTCCCTGCTCGCTATCCGCGGCGGGGAGGACCTTGCGCGCAGCGCGGGCGTGAACGTGTACACCCACAAGCTGCGCGCCATGATGCTCTCCACGGCGCTGGCCGGACTGGCGGGCGGCCTGTACGCCACGTACGTGGGCTTCCTGGGCTCGGCGGTGACCGGGCCCACCACGACCTTCACGGTGCTGCTGTACCTGCTCGTCGGGGGCCTGGGCACGCTGGCCGGTCCGCTGCTGGGCACCGCGCTGATCTACAGCCTCACGCAGACGCTCAAGGGGCTTCAGGACTACCAGTACATCGTGTTCGGGCCGCTGCTGGTGCTGCTCGTGATGTACGCCCCGCACGGCCTGGCGGGCCTGTGGGCGCGACTGCGCGCCGCCCGACCCGCCCGCGCGGCGAAGACCAAGGAGGTCAGCGGTGCTTGACGTCGAGAACCTGGGCATCCGCTTCGGTGGGCTGCACGCCGTGCGGGACGTGACCGCCAGCATCCCCGCCGGGCAGATCACCGCGATCATCGGGCCGAACGGGGCGGGCAAGAGCACCTTCTTCAACCTGATCAGCGGCTTCTACCGTCCCACCACCGGCGCTGTCCGCTTCCAGGGCGAGGACCTCACCCGCCGCCCCACCCACGAGGTCGTGGCGCGCGGCGTGGCCCGCACCTTCCAGACGACCACCATCTACCGCGAACTGAGCGTGCTGGAGAACGCCATGATCGGGCACCGCGTCCGCACGCGCGCCGGCCTGCTCGACGCGCTGCTGCGCACGCCCCGCGAACGCCAGGACGCCAGGGGCAGCCGCGACGGGGCGCTCCGCGCCCTGGAACGCGTGGGGCTCGTCCGGCAGGCGCACCTGCCCGCCGGGGCCCTGACGCAGGAGGGCCAGAAACGCGTGGGGATCGCCATGGCGCTCGCCAGCGAACCCAAGCTACTGCTGCTGGACGAACCGGCCGCCGGGATGAACCCCGAGGAGACCGTGAACCTCATGGCCCTGATCCGTGAACTGGTCGCGGGCGGCCTGACGGTCGCGCTGGTCGAGCATAAGATGAGCCTCGTGATGGGCCTCGCCGATCACATCCTGGTGCTGCACCACGGGCAGCTCATCGCGCAGGGCACCCCGGCGCAGGTCAGCCGCGACCCGGCCGTGATCGAGGCGTACCTGGGCTCGCACGCGCACGGCGGGCAGATGGGCCAGGGCGCGCAGGGCGGGGAGGCCGCGCATGCTTGAGATCCGCGACCTGACCGTCCGCTACGGGGCCTTCACGGCGCTGCACGCCCTGAACCTCAGCGTGCAGCCCGGTGAGATCGTCGTGCTGCTCGGCGCGAACGGCGCGGGCAAGAGCACCCTGTTCCGCACCCTGAGCGGCCTGCAGCGCCCCGCGGGCGGCACCGCCACCTGGAACGGCACCAGCCTCACGACCGGGCGTCCGGAACTCAACGTCGCCAGCGGCGTCGCGCAGTGTCCCGAGGGCCGCCTGCTGTTCCCGGAACTGAGCGTCGAGAAGAACCTGCGCCTCGGCGCGTTCGTGCACCGCCGCGACCCGGCCGGGACGGCCCGCGAACTGGAGCGGGCGTACGACCTCTTCCCTGCCCTGATCGAGAAACGGCACGCGCCCGCCGGGAGCCTGTCGGGCGGGCAGCAGCAGATGGTCGCCATCGCCCGCGCGCTGATGGCGCGCCCGCAGCTGCTGCTGCTGGACGAACCCAGCCTGGGCCTGGCGCCGCTGGTCGTCGAGCAGGTGTTCAGCGCCGTGCAGCGCGTCAACGAGACCGGCGTGACCGTCCTGCTGGCCGAACAGAACGCCTTCGCGGCGCTGAGCATCGCCCACCGCGGCTACGTGCTGGAAGGTGGGCGCCTGACCCTGGAAGGCACCCAGAGCGCCCTGATGACCGACGACCGCGTCCGCAGCGCCTACCTGGGCGTGTAGAGAGACGGACTTCACGCGAGGGGCCGCCGACATCGCGTCCGGCGGCCCCTCCTCCTTTCGGCGGACGGAGGCCTCCCCTGAGTGCCGTACTGTCCTGAGTATGCTCAGCCCAGAGGAGCGCCGCGAGATTGAGGCGCAGGAGGCGCGCGCCGCCGCGCAGGACCGCGCCGCGCGGCTGGACCGGGCCCGCCAGCGGACGGCGGACGACTAATCGCCGCCCGGTACCGCGTGTACACCCGTACCTGAAGCCATAGGCAGGCCACTGCTCAGCGGGTGCTTACACCGGTCCGCTACACTGGGTCTCAGTCGCCCCTCAGGGGCTGAACTCCGGACGAGAGCACCGCCGTACCCGGTCACGACAAGACGGCGAGACACTGGAGGTGTCCCGTATGGCATGGACTCTGCTCGTCATCGCCGGACTGCTGGAAGTCGGCTGGGCCATTGGCCTGAAGTACACGGAAGGTTTCACCCGCCCCGTCCCCACCGCCCTGACCCTGCTGAGCATGATCGCCAGCATGGGCCTGCTGGGCCTCGCCGCCAAGACCCTGCCGATCGGCACCGCGTACGGCGTGTGGGTCGGCATCGGCGCGGTCGGCGCGGCCATCCTGGGCATCGTGCTGTTCCACGAGAGCGTCACACCCGCCCGCGTCGCGTTCATGATCCTGATGATCGTGTCCATCATCGGCCTGAAAGCCACCAGCGGCCACTGACCCACACCATACGCAGGGGGCAGAGGATTCACTCCTCCGCCCCCTTGCCGTTCAGACATTCAGCCCGCGGTGCCCACAGCCTCGCGGACGTGCGTGAAGCCGTCGCGGGCGAGCAGCCGGGCGAGGCCGGTGTTCAGGTCGCGGACGAGGCCGGGCCCCTCGAAGATCAGAGCGGAGTACACCTCGGTCAGGGTGGCCCCGGCGCGGATGCGGTCATAGGCGTCCTGCGCGGTGAAGATGCCGCCCACGCCGACGATGGGGACGCGCCCGGCGGTCTGCCGGTACGCGGCGCGCACGAGGTCGGTCGCGCGGCGCGTGAGGGGCCGTCCGCTCAGCCCGCCCGCCTCCTGCCGGTTGGGGTGGGTCAGGCCGTCGCGGGAGAGGGTGGTGTTGCTGACGATCAGGCCCGCCGCGCCGGCATGCACGGCGGCGTCCACGCTGGCCTCGAAGTCGGCGGGGTGCAGGTCCGGGGCGAGTTTCACGAGGACCGGGGGGGCCTTCAGGGTCCTTACCCGCTGCGCCTCGACCTCCTGCAGGACCTCGCGCACCAGGGCGCCCAGGTCGTCCGCACCCTGCAACGCGCGCAGGCCGGGCGTGTTGGGACTGCTGACGTTCACCACGAAGGCGTCCGCGACGTCCTGGAGCGCGGCGACGCAGCGGCGGTAGTCCTGCGCGGCGTCCTCGTTCGCGGTGACCTTATTCTTCCCGATGTTCACCCAGACCGGCGCGGGCCGCGCGCCCAGCGCGTGCAGGCGGGCGTGCAGGTCGGCCATTCCCGCGTTGTTGAAGCCCATGCGGTTGATCAGCGCGCCGTCCTGCGGCAGGCGGAACAGGCGCGGGCGGTCGTTGCCGGGCTGCGGCAGGGGCGTGACGGTCCCGACCTCCAGAAAGCCGAACCCCAGCGCCGTGAACGCCGGGACGGCCACGCCGTTCTTGTCCAGGCCCGCCGCGAGACCCACCGGGGACGCGAAGCGCTGCCCCCAGAGGGTCTGCTCCAGCATGGGGGACGCGGGCGCCGTGACGCGCCGCGCCAGGGCAGGCCAGGCGGGCACGCGGGACGCGGCGTCCATCAGGCCGATCGTGAGGTGGTGGGCGTCCTCCGCGTCCAGGCGGAACAGCAGCGGCTTGATCAGCGAGCGGTACACGGTTCTCCAGCATAGGCCACACACCACCGGAGGGGGAGGACGGCAGGCCCGGCCTGTCCATCCTCCCCCTCCGGCGCGGCGCTTCAGCCCAGGTGCGGGTAGCTGGGGTCGATCTGCACGAGGCGGGCGTGCTGCTGGCGGTTGCTGTCCTCGATCAGGTCGGCGAGGGTGGTGCCGCCCAGCACGTCGCGCAGCGCGGCGTCCACGCGGTACCAGAGGCTCTGGGTGCCGCACACGTTCTGGCTGTCGCACACGTGGTCGTCCTCGACGCAGGAGACGGGGGCGATGCTGCCCTCCATGGCGGTGACGACGTCGTACGCGCTGATGTCGCGCGCGGCCCGGGCGAGGCGGTAGCCGCCGTGGGCGCCGCGGATGCTCTTGATGAACCCGGCGCGGCGCAGGTTGCTGGCGATCTGCTCCAGGTAGTGCTGACTGATGCCCTGGCGTTCGGCGACGTCCTTGAGGGGCACGGCGTCACCCTCGCCGCGCGCGATCTCGATCAGGGCGCGCAGGCCGTACTGTGCTTTCGTCGACACCCACATGAGGGGCATTCTACCCCGCAATTCCGGGTGCAGTGTAAGGAATTCGGGAGTTATTGAGAACTGTTCCCAGGAGTGAGGCCGTGTCAGACTCCGCTATGGCCGTCCAGCTCTGCCCGTTCCGACCGGAACATGCCGCCGCCCTGCGCGCCCTGACGCTCCCCGCCGCCCAGGCCGAGTTCACCACCCACCCGGCCGGGCTGCTGGACAGCGTGCCGGGCGACCCGCAGCGGCAGCTCGTCACGATCCTGCGCGGGGGCGAGGTGGTCGGCGCGTTCGTGCTGGCGGTCGGCGAGCACCGCGACCGGTACCTGACGGGACCCGACCCGGACGCCGTGGCCCTCTCCTCGCTGAGCGTGGACGCGGCGCAGCAGGGGCGCGGCGCGGGTACAGCCGCCATGCGGGCCCTGCCGGGACTCGTACGGGCGCTGTACCCGCTGGCGCGGCGGGTGATTCTGGTCGTGAACCAGCGCAATCCTGGCGCGCGGCACGTGTACGGGAAGGCAGGCTTTCAGGTGACCGCCACCCGCGAGGGCCGCATCGGGCCGCAGTGGGTGATGACCCTTCCCCTCAACTGACGGCCAGCGGGGCGCACACCACCCCCTGCCCTCCCGGAGGCGCCGGACCGGCGGGGACCGTAGGATGGGCGGCATGCCGGTTCTGTTCGTGCATGGGGTGGCCGTCCGGGAAGAGGGCGATCAGGGCTGGGAGGATCTTCACCGCGCGACGCAGGGGGTGGACTGGCCGGGCGTGCAGCGGCTGCTGCGCGAGCACGTGGCGCCTGGCCTGAACCCGGCCGCGCCGGATGCGGTGCATATCGAGCGGGTGTACTGGGGGGACCTGGGCGCGCATTTCACGCAGGGCGGGCAGTTCCGCGCGGCGCGCGAGCGCGAGGTCGCCCCGGAGCCCGACCCGCTGGCGCTGGATGCGGACGCGCTGGGTGAGGCGCTGGAACGCCGCCTGCGCGCCGCGCATCCGGTCGCGGAGTGGCCGGGCGTGATCCGCGTGGCGTGGGGCGTGGCGCGCGACGCGCGGGTGCGGGCGCTGCTGGCCGACCTGCCGCCCGCCGAGCGCTGGGGCCTGCTGGACGCGGCGGCGCAGGCGCGCCTGCCGGGCCGGACGCGGCGGCTGGAACCGCACCTGCCGCCTGGGCTGATGCGGGCGCGGCGGCGGAACGTGAAGCGCGCCATGCGCGAGGTGCGCCGCCCGCTGGAGGCGTTCGTGCCGCTGTTCATGGGGGACGTGCTCGCGTACCTGAACGGGCGCGGCACGCCGGAGCGCCCCGGCGCGATCCCGCAGCGGGTCCTGGCTGGGCTGCGCGCGGCCCACGCGGCCCGCACCCACCCGCACGAGCCGCTGGTGGTCCTGACCCACTCGATGGGCGGGCAGCTGATCTTCGACGCGCTGCACGCGTTCCTGCCCGCCGATCCGGACGGCGCGGGGGTGCGGGTGGACTTCTGGTGCGCGTGCGCCAGTCAGGTGGGCGCGTTCCACGAGCTGGGTTTCACGCTGGGCGGCCCGCACCCCGACCCCCACGCGGGGGACGGCTGGGGTACTTCTGGAACGTGTGGGCGTACACGGACCTGCTGAGTTTCCGCGCGCAGGGCATCGCACCCGGCGCGCACGATACGGCCTTCCCGCTGTCCGGGCTGGTCCGGTCGGATCACCTGGCGTACCTGCAACAGCCGGACTTCTACCGCACGCTGGCCGCGAAGGTCGCCGTGCACGCGGGGCCGCGTGATCCCGCAGCGCCCCCGCTAGAATCCGGCGCGTGACCGCGAGCCCCGCCTCCACCGCCTCCCCTGCCCTGCCCACGCTCAGTCCGGCGGAGGTGCTGCGGCGGGTGCGCGCGGCGGGCCTGCCGGGCGCCGTGCTGCTGGAGTCGCTGGGGCCGGTCGTGGCGTACGGGGCGCGGTCGTTCCTGAGTGCCGCGCCGGTGCGGGTCACGCATGACCTGCCAGACCGGCCTGCGGGCGACGCGGTGTTCCCGGCGTGGCTGGGCGGCCTGAAGTACGAGGCGGCCCGGACGTTCGGGCTGGCCACGCACGTCCCGCGCGGCGAGGCGATGTGGTGGGGCGAGTACCCCTCGGGCCTCGTGTGGGACCGCGTGGCGGGCACCCTGAACGTGGTGGGCGAGCCGCATCTGGACTGGGCCGCGCTGCTGGGCGCGCCGCTGCCGCCGGAACCGAGCCTGAGCGTGGGCGCGTTCGGCGCGGACGACGTGGACTACCCGGCGGGCGTGCGGGCCGTGCAGGAGCTGATCCGCGCGGGCGAGGTGTATCAGGTGAACCTCTCGCGCGGCGTGCAGGCCGCCGCGCAGGGCGACCCGCTGGCCGCGTACCTGCGCCTGCGCGACGTGAACCCCAGCCCGTTCATGGCCTTCGCGGACCTCGGGTCGGAGGTCGTGGTGTCGTGCAGCCCGGAACGGCTGGTCCGCTGGGCCGGGGACGACCTGAGCGCGCGGCCCATCGCGGGCACCCGCCGCCGCGGCGACACGCCCGCCGAGGACGCGGCTTTCGAGGCGGAACTCCGCGCCAGCCCGAAGGAGGTCGCCGAGCACACCATGCTCGTGGACCTCGTGCGACACGACCTGGGCCGCGTGGCCGCGCCGGGGAGCGTGACCGTGCCGGACCTGATGCTCGTCGAGCGCTACAGCCACGTCATGCACCTCGTGTCCGAGGTCCAGGCCCGCGCGCGCGGGGACGTGACGCTGCGGGACGTACTGGCCGCCACCTTCCCCGGCGGGACGATCACGGGCGCGCCGAAGGAACGCGTGATGGAGGTCACCCGCGACCTCGAACCCGGCCCGCGCGGCTGGTACACCGGCGGGCTGGGGATCGTCAGCGGGCCGCTGGTGGACGTGAACATCCTGATCCGCACCGCCGCGTTCACCCGCACGCCGGACGGCTGGACGGTGGAGGTCCGCGCGGGCGGCGGCACCGTCATCGACGCCGACCCCGCCCGTGAGGCGCAGGAAACGGTGCACAAGGCGCAGGCACTCCTGAGCGTCCTGGCGGGCGTGCCGGGCCGCCCCGCGCAGCCGCCGCAGCCCCCGGTGCCCGGCACGCCCTGGGCGCCGCCCCCCGCCACGTCCCATACGGGCGCGCGGGTGCTGCTGCTGGACAACCGCGACTCGTTCACCTGGAACCTCGCGCACGACCTGCTCGCGCTGGGCGCGCGGGTGGACGTGCGCGGCCAGCACGAGGCGCTGGACGACCTGCTCGCCACCCAGCCCGACGCCGTCCTCGTCGGCCCCGGCCCCGGCACGCCCGACACCAGCGGCGTCACGCTGGCCCTGACCCGCTCGTGCCTGGAGCGGCGTATTCCGCTGCTGGGCGTGTGCCTGGGGCATCAGGCGCTCGGGCAGGTGCTCGGCGGGCGGGTGGAGCGCGCCCAACCCGTCCACGGCCGCCCCGAGTACGCCCGGCACGACGGCACCGGCCTCTTCCGGAACGTGCCGCCGGACGCACCGTTCGGGCGATACCACTCGCTGGTCGTACGCGGCCTGCCCGCCGGGCTGGTCACCGCGACCAGCCAGGGCGGCGAGGTCATGGCCCTGGCCGTCCCCGGTCAGCCCGCCTGGGGCGTGCAGTTCCATCCGGAGAGTGTCCTGAGCCCTGCCGGACGCACCCTGCTGGGCAACTGGCTGCGCCTGAGTCAGGAGTGGCCGCAGCCGTGACCCGGCTGCCCGCCGCCCTGAACGACCCAGCCTGGAACGACCCCGCGTGGCTGCACGGCGCGACCGCCTTCACCACCGTCCGCACCCGCCGCGGGCAGCCGCTGCTGTGGGCCGCGCACCTGAAGCGGCTGCGCGGCACCTGCGTCTTCCTGGGCCTCCCCCACCCCGATCCTGCCGCGCCCGCGCTGGACCCGCACCCCTGGGGGCTGCTGCGCGTCACCGTCACCGCGCACGGCACCCTGCACACGCACCGGCCCCTCACGCCCGGCCCCCGCCCCGCTCAGGGCGTCACCGTATGCGTCACTGACCTCCAGATCCACCCGCAACTCGGCGTGCACAAGACCGGAAACTACCTCCCGTACCGCCTCGCCGCCACGCAGGCCCACCCGCACTTCGAGGGCTGGCTACAGGACGTACACGGGCACGTCGTGGACGGCAGCCGCACCTCACCGCTGCTGGAAATCGGCGGAGAGCTTGTCGTGCCCGCAGGGGGCCTCCCCTCCGTCACCCGCGCCGCGTACCTCACGGATCGCCCGCACGTCACGCGACCCGTCCACACCCGCGACCTCGCGCACGTCACCCGCGCGTGGCTGTGCGGCAGCGGCACCGGCCTCGTGCCCATCCGCCGCATCGACGGCCGCACGGATGACCTCCCCATCCACTGGCCCGCGCCGGACGATCCTGTCTTTGGCTGGCCGGATTGGGATTAAGGGCTGACGAGCGGTCCGGCAGGTGCTGCCTGGACCCTCAGCCCCCTCGACCTCGGTTCAGGTCGGGCCGCCCACCTGCGCGCCCACGTACCCGGCGTCCTCGCCCTCGCCGATTTCTTTCATGGCGCGGTTCACGCGGTCCTGGCGGCGCGCGGCGACGAACATCACGGCGAGCAGCGGCACGAACACACCCAGCATCATCAGACCCATGGCGACCTCCTGCCCGCAGCGTACGCCCGCCGCGTCAGGCGGGTGTGTCGATCCGCATGGCCCGGCTGAGGATCACGCCCTGCAGATCGTCGAGTTCGTACCCGCAGGCCTCGTAGAATGCCCGCGCCTCCTCGCTGTCTGCTGCGACCCACACGCTGCCGATGCCCTGCCCGCGCATCTGGGCATGCAGGGCGTCCACCAGCGCGCGACCCACACCCTGCCGCCGCCCGCGTCCTCGGCGTGCCAGTGCCACACCCCCGGGTCGCTCAGGTACGCGTGGGCGGCGTCCGGGGTCAGGGGCGGGCTGGGCGGCTCGCCCGTGAAGTCGGTCTCGTCGTGCGCGACCTGCACGAGGGCGGCGGCATCGTCCGGGCCCAGGCGTCTGATCCGAAAGGAGGTCATGGCCCATCATGCACCCGCCGGGGGCGCGGGCACCTGAGGCAGCATGGCGCCGGGGTAGCCCGTAGCTTGGCGGGGTGACCTGGCCTGAAGACACCCTCCCCCCGACCGCCGCGCCCACGCCCCGGAAAGCACCGAACCTCGCCATTGGGTACCTGCTGAACGTGCTGCTGCCCGGCGCGGGCTTCACGTACATCGGGCTGGTGGGGTGGCACATCGGATGGGTCGGCATTCTCATCGTCAGCTGGATGATCGGTGGGGTGGCGGCTGGTACCACAGCTTCACCCCTGGGCATGGTGATTCCGGGATTGGCCTTCGTTGCACAGCTCCTGCAGTTCAAGGATGCCTACGCCACACGTCAGGCGCAGCAGTTCCGCCCGGATCTGGCGGACGGCGTGAAGATCGGCCTGATCGCCGGTCACGCGGTCCTGAACGTCGCCATGGTGGGTCTGCTGGCGGCGGTGCTGATTCCGGGCCTGCTGGGGGCGCGTGAGCGGGCCAGCGCAGCGGGTGAGCGGGCGGCGGCCATGTCGGCGTACACCATGGTGATCGCGGCGCAGTCGGGCGGCACGCTTCGCGACGGGCCGTGCCCGCTGGAGAACGTGGTGGGGCGCGACCGGATCGCCAGTTGCACCGTCTCGGACGCGGCGACGGACGATCCGCAGGTGACGGTGACGTTCACGAACGGGAAAACGGTACAGCTGCCCTGACCGGCCCTGCGGCGCGGCCTGTTCCCGGTGGGGGTGGGCCGCTTCTGCGTGCGGGGTGACGCTCCGGGGGCGGGGTGGCGTGCGAGACTGCGCGGGATGCCGGATTTCGACGTGATCGTGATGGGCGCGGGCCACAACGCGCTGGTGACCGCCGCGTACGCCGCGAAGGCGGGCCTGAAGGTGGGCGTGTTCGAGCGGCGGCACATCGTCGGCGGGGCCGTGAGTACCGAGGAGCTCGTGCCGGGGTACCGTTTCGATTACGGCGGGAGCGCGCACATCCTGATCCGCATGACGCCCGTGGTGCGCGAACTGGAACTCACCCGGCACGGCCTGCACTACCTGGAGGTGGACCCGATGTTCCACGCGTCGGACGGGGAGACGCCGTGGTTCATTCACCGGGACGCGAACCGCACCGCGCGGGAACTCGACGCCCTGTTCCCCGGTCAGGGCGAGGCGTACACGAAATTCCTGGACGACTGGACGCCGTTCGCGCGCTCCGTGGCGGACCTGTTCAACTCCGCGCCGGGGCCGCTGGACATGGGCAAGATGGTCGTGTCCAGTGGGAAGGGCAAGGACTGGATGGAGCAGCTGCCCCGGATTCTGCGCCCGTACGGGGACGTGGCGCGGGAGTACTTCACCGAGGAGCGGGTGCGCGCCCCGCTGGTGTGGATGGCGGCGCAGAGCGGGCCGCCCCCCAGTGACCCGCTGAGTGCGCCGTTCCTGCTGTGGCACCCGCTGTACCACGAGGGCGGCGTGGCGCGGCCCAAGGGCGGCAGCGGCGGCCTGACGAAAGCCCTGAAACGCGCCATCGAATCCGACGGCGGGCAGGTATTCGTGAACGCGCCAGTGAAGGACATCCTCGTCAAAGGCGGGAAGGCGCAGGGCGTCCGGCTGGAGAACGGCGAGACGTACACCGCGCGGGCCGTCGTGTCCGGCGCGCACGTCCTGACCACGGCGGGCGCCCTGCCGGACGAGTACGTCCCGCCCGCCGCGCGGCAGGTGCGGGTCGGGAACGGCTTCGGGATGATCCTCCGCCTCGCCCTGAGCGAGAAGGTGAAGTACCGCAACCACACCGAACCGGACAGCCGCGTCGGCCTGGGCCTCCTGATCAGGAACGAGCAGCAGCTCATGAAGGGGTACGGCGAGTACCTCGCGGGCGAACCCACCAGCGACCCGCCGCTGATCGCCATGAGCTTCAGCGCCGTGGACGACTCGCTGGCCCCCCCGGGCGGGGACGTGCTGTGGCTGTGGGCGCAGTACTACCCCTACGAACTCAGCAGCGGCTCCTGGGAAACCCGCACCGCCGAGGCGCGCGAGAACATCCTCAACGCCTTCGAGCACTACGCGCCCGGCACCCGCGACACCATCGTCGGGGAACTCGTCCAGACGCCGCAGTGGCTGGAAACGAACCTCGGCCTGCACCGCGGGAACGTCATGCACCTCGAAATGAGCTTCGACCAGATGTTCTCCTTCCGCCCGTGGATGAAAGCCAGCCAGTACCGCTGGCCCGGCGTGCAGGGCCTCTACCTCACGGGCGCGAGCACTCACCCCGGCGGCGGCATCATGGGCGCCTCCGGCCGCAACGCCGCGCAGGTCCTCGTGAAAGACCTGACGCGCCGCCGCTGGCGGTGAGGAAGTTGATGGGTTCTGAGCTGTGGGCTGTGAGCGGAGAGGGTCGGGGTGAGGGGGCGTATCCGCCGTGCTCCCGCCTGATTCACTGGAGTTACCCTTGATCCGGCGCATGGGTGCAGGCGTTGCTGTCCTGCACGCCGGGGCCGTCCTGCTGGTGCGCCGGGGCGATAACGCCCTGTGGGACGTGCCGGGGGGCGGCGCGGACGCCGGGGAGTCACCCGAGGACACCGCGCGGCGTGAGCTGCACGAGGAGACGGGCCTGAGCGTGGGCGCGCTGCGCTCACTGGGCGTGTTGCCACACCGGCACACGTATCCGGACGGGAATTTGGTGGCGTGGGAGACGCACGTGTTCACGGCCGACTTCGCGGGTGGGGAGCCGCGCGCCTCGGATGACGCGGTGGAGGTCCGCTGGTGGCCCCTCTCGGCTCTGCCGGTGGACGTGTCGGAGGCGACCCGCGCGTACTTCGCGGCGTTGACGGCGGTGCGGGCGTGAGCTTCTCCCCCACCGTGTGGCGGGCCGGGCTGGCGTTCGCGGCGCTGGGCGTGGCGTTTCTGGGGGCGCTGCTGGTCCTGGCGGATCTGCCGGCAGGCTGGGCGCTGATCGCGCTGGGGCTGCCGCTGTCGGGCGTGCTGGCGCTGGCGGGGGACGCGCTGGGGCGGGAGTTCGCGGGGGTGCTGGCGTCGCGGTTCGCGGGGCTGCTGGCGGTGACGCGCCCGTGGATGTGGTTCGTGGCGTTGTATGTGGCGCTGAAGATTCCGGTGCCGCTGTGGCCGGACGGCTTCCCGGTGCTGGGGCTGGCGAGCACGGGGGCGCTGTTCGTGGCGGCGCTGCTGTTCGTGTGGGAGCGTGAGAACGCCTGGAAGGCAGGACTGATGGCGCTGGTGGCGTTCCTGCTGGGCCTGGGGGTGGAGGTGCTGGGGAGCCGCACCGGGATTCCGTTCGGGCTGTACTCGTACGCGACTGCGCCGGGGCCGACGCTGCTGGGCGTGCCGCTGATCGTGCCGCTGGGCTGGTTCGCGCTGACCCTGACCGCCACGAGCCTGTCGGGCGGGCGGCCCTGGCTGGCGGGGCTGCTGATGCTGCTGTGGGACGTGGGCCTGGAGCCGCTGATGACCGCGCAGCGCTACTGGCTCTGGAGCGATCCGCTGCCGCTGTGGGCGGGCGCGCCGGTGCAGAACTTCCTGGGCTGGTGGGCGGTGGGGTCGCTGATCTCGTGGGTGTTCACGGGCCTCGCCCCGCGCCTGTTCGGGCTGCGGCGCGAGCCGTGGGCGCTGCCGGGGCAGGCGCCGCAGGTGCCGCCCCACCGGGGCCCCAGCCTGAGCCTGCTGCCGGGCCGCGCGGCGCGGCGCGCAGATTTCCGGGTGGTGTACCCGGTCGAGGCGTTCTTCCTGCCGGGCGGGCTGGTGCTCGTGGGCCGGTATGTGGAGGCCGGCGTGACCCTGGCCGCGATGGGCCTGGGCCTGATGCTGGCGCGGCGGGTGACTCGCTTTGACCGCTCCTGACCGCCCCGGCACCGACGCGCCGCAGCGGCACGCCTGGGCGACCGGGCTGCTGTCGCTGAGCATCCGCCGCAGCGTGCGGGGCTCTCTGGGCGGCGTGTGGGTGCGCGGCCCGCTGCCCGGCGGCGGGGCGGTGCTGGCCCCGAACCACCACAGCTGGTGGGATGGGTACGTGCTGCGCGAGGTGGCGCTGGCGTGCGGGCAGCCGTTCAGCGTCCTGATGACGGCGCGGCAGCTGGCCCGCTTTCCGTTCCTGCGGCGGGTGGGTGCCCTGCGCGCGGACGAGGTGCGGGCCGGGGTGCGCTGCGCCCGCGCGGGCTGGCTGGTGGTCTTCCCGGAGGGCGAGCTGCACCCGGCGGGGCCGCTGCGGGGCGTGCAGCCGGGCGCGGCGTGGATCGCGCGGCACGCGGGAGCGGCGCTGGTGCCCGCAGCGCTGCGGGTGGTGCTGCGCGGCGCGCAGTTCCCCGAGGCGTTCGTGCGCGTCGGGCCGCCGGTGGACGCCACTGAGCTGCCGGGTGCCCTGGCGGCGCTGCTGGCCGAACTGGACGCCGACCTGCTGGGCAGCGACCCGGAGGCCCCGCTGGCCGGGTACCTGCGGCTGGTGCCGGGCCGCGCGAGCCGTTCGGACCGGTTGGACTGGCCCTCGCGGCTGCTGGCGTGGCTGACCGGGGACCGCGCGTGACGCGGCGCCGCGTGAAGGGGCCGCCCGAGCTGGCCTGGGTGCGGGCGTACCGCACGGTCACGGCCGTGTGGCTGCTCGGCAAGGCGCTGACGCTGGCCGTGAACGCCGTGACCTTCCCCCGCCTGCGCCCGGCCCCCGTGCCGCCGGGGGGGCCGCGCGTGTCCATCCTGATTCCCGCGCGCAACGAGGCGGCGAACCTCCCCGTCACGCTGCCCGGCGTGCTCGCGCAGGGCGCGCACGAGGTGCTCGTGCTGGACGACCGCAGCGACGACGGTACGGGCGACGTGGCCCGCCACCTGGGTGCCCGCGTCATTCCCGGCGCGGCGCGGCCGGACGGCTGGCACGGCAAGCCCTGGGCGTGCCAGCAGCTCCTGCGGGCCGCGAGCGGCGACATTCTGATCTTCACGGACGCGGACGTCACGTGGCATCCGGGCGCGCTGGGCGGCCTGCTGCGCGAACTGCACGCGTCGGGCGCGGACCTGCTGAGCGTGCAGCCGCGCCAGTCGAACGTCACGCCCGGCGAGCGGCTGCTCACGCCCCTGGTGGACGCCGCCGTGCTGTCGTACTTCCCGTTCCCGCTGCTGCGCATGACCCCGCCTCACCCGCTGGCGACCATCGCCAACGGGCAGGTCATGGCGTACCGCCGCGCCGCGCTGACCCGCGTGGGCGGGTACGCCGCCGTGCGGGATCAGGTGCTGGAGGACACCGTCATGGCCCGCAGGCTGGGTCAGCTGGGCCTGCGGGTCTCCACCGTCATGGGTCAGGCGTGCATCGGCGTGCGGATGTACCGCTCGTACCCGGACTCCGTGGCGGGCTTCGGGAAGAACGCCCTGCCCATCCACCTGAACTCGCGGGCGTTCATGCTGGCCAGCGTGGCGCTGCACGTCGCGGGGCACACGCTGCCGTGGCTGCTGCCCCTGCCGAACCGCAACGCGCTGCGCGCCGCGAGCCTGCTGGAACGGCTGGCCGTGAACCTCATCGCGGGCCGCCGCACGCCCGCCGATCTGGCCGAGGGGCTGCTGGGGCCGGTCACACCGCTGCTGGCCTTGCCGGTCATGGTGCGCGCCCTGCGCCGCCGCGTGAGCTGGAAGGGCCGCGAGTACCGGCAGTGACCGCCCCGGGCCAGGACGGCCCCGCCGATCCCTGAACGCCCGGCGGGCGGGGGTTCATGCGCCGCTCAGGGGCCGGGCGGAGGCTCGGGGCATGTTCCTGAACCGTGTCCGTCTGGCCGCCGCCCTCCTCCTGTCGTCGCTGCCGCTGGCGTCCGCTGCGGGCTTCACCGAGGCGTCGTTCGCGCAGGTTGGCGCACAGGGCGGGGCGGGCATCTGGAAGCCGGTGCGCTTCTGGTGCGATACGCCGGGGCGGGTGCTGGCGCTGTCCGGCACGGGGGCCGGAGCGGGCACGCTGACGCAGTGGGTGGGTGGGGCGCGCTCGCAGGTGGGCGTGACGGTCGGCGCGGACGATCCGGGCGCGGGGCAGGTGTACACGCCGCTGACATTCGCGGGCCGCACGGCCCCGGCGCCGGGGTTCTTCGTGCACAGCAGCAACGTGGAGAACGTGCAGGACCCCGCCTACCGCCTGACGCACGTCAGCGAGTTCCGCGTGCCCGCCGGGTCGTTCGCGTGCCGGTACGTGCCGCAGGCGGCGGTGCTGGCCGCCACCGCGAAGCACAGCGTGATCGTGTGGGAGGCTGGTGGGAAGGTCACGTACGCCAGCCGCAACCGCGACGGCACGCCGGGCGTCATGATCAACGGCGGCACGCGCGCCACCCGGGACGGCCGGACCGAGTACCGCTGGAACCGGGGTGGGTACGGGTACGTCCTGACCGTGGGGCTGGCCGGACACGCGGGCGGTGAGCTGCGCGTGGAACGCGCCGGGCGGACGCTGAGCCGCGAGAGCCTGCTCGCGTACTCGGTCAGCACCCCCCGCTGAGCGGGTCTCGCATCTGACACTGTGCGCCGCCGGGGGTGCTCTATGCTCTGCCTCGTGATCCGTTCATCTGTCTGCCCGTCCGGGGCGCGGCCGTGAGGCGCACGCCGCAGCATGTCGCGGTGATCGGCGCGGGCTTCGCGGGGCTGGCGGCGGCGCTGCGGCTGGCCCGGGCGGGCGCGCGGGTGACGGTGCTGGACGCACTGGACGGCCCCGGCGGGAAGGCCGCGCTGGGCATGACGGCGTTCTCCAGCGGACCGACGGTGGTGACGATGCCGCAGGTGTTCCGCGCGCTGCACGCCCGCCTGGAGCTGCCCCTGCCGGAGCTGAGCGCGGCGCGGCCCACCACGACGTACCACGCGCCGGGCGGGCGGCTGTTCGCGCCCGAGGCGCTGCACGTCGCGGGCAGCCTGGAACCGACGCTGGCGCAGCTCTCCCGCCCCGAGGGACGGCGCTACGCGGCGCTGCTCGCGTCGTCCCGGCGGATGTACCTGGACGCGCAGGACACGTTCCTGTTCGCGCCGCCGCCCGGCCCGGCCCGGCTGGCCCGCTACGCGCTGACCCGGGGTCGGCGGGCCGCGCCGCTGTCCCCGCTGCACCGCCACGTGCGCTCGGGGCCGTTCATGACGCCGTTCTGGCTGCGCTTCGCCACGTACCTGGGCGCCGACCCCTACCGCGCGCCGGCCGTGCTGCACAACATCGCGTGGGTGGAACTCGGGTACGGCGTGTGGCACCTGCGTGGCGGCCTGCTGGATCTGGCGCGCACCCTGCACGCGCAGGCCGAGGCGCTGGGCGTGCGCTTCGAGTTCGGCACGCGCGTCACCAGCCTCAGCGCGCACGGGGGCCTGATCCTGGGCGCGCACACCAGTCAGGGCGCCTTCGCGGCGGACGCCTGGGTGAGTGCCGCCGACCGGGCCCTGACGCTCTCCTGGCTGGGGGGCACTGAGAAACCCACCCCGCGCGGCGTGAGCGGCTTCGCGCTGCAACTCCAGCTCTCGGAGGACCGGGGGCAGGCGCACCACATCTTCTGGCCTGCCGAGTACGCCCGCGAGTGGCGCGACATCCGCGCCGGGCGCCTGCCGCGCGACCCGACGCTGTACCTGCACCTGGACGGCACGCGGGGGTTCCTGCTCGTGAACGCCCCGCCCGACCCGGGCGTCACCGACCGCCCCGAGGAGTACGGCGCGTGGCTGCTGGGCCGCCTCCAGGAGCGGCTGCGAGACACCCCGGCCGGCCCGCTCCCGGTGGCCGACTGGCGGGCCCTTTCCCCGGCGGAGTACGCCCGCACCGCGAAGGGCGGCGCGCTGTACGGCCGCGCCCCGCACGGCCTGACCGGCAGCCTGCGCCCCGGCTGGCAGCTGCCACACGCCCGCAATCTGGCGCAGGTAGGCGGCACCGTCCATCCCGGCGGCGGCGTGCCCCTGAGCGTCCTGAGCGGCTGGAACGGCGCCGGGCAGCTGCTGGGCCTGAAGTTCGACGACCTCGACGGCCGTCAGGTGCCCCAGGGGACGGAGGTCTGGGAGTTCTGAACCCGGCCTCTCCCCTGGAGTAGGACCCCGCCGTCCACCTTCGGAGTGACGGCCCTGACGGGACAGCCCGGTACGCTGAGTCATGCGACTGCTGCTGCTGATCTTCGCTCTGATGGGTCTGGCCGGGGCGCAGGGGCCTGCTTCGCCGCTGCGACTGGTGACGTCCGAGGGGGTGGTCACGGCGTTCCGGGGGGCCGCCGCGCTGCGAACTCCGGCGGGGCGGCTGATCTGGCGGCGGGACCTGCCGGTGCGCTGGATCGAGGACGTGCAGGTGACGGGCGAGTCGCTGCTGCTGGCGGTGGCGGCGCAGGACGGTTCCGGGGTGCTGATCCTGAACCTGCGAACGGGGTTGCTGACCGGCGCTGACCTGCTGGCCGGGGCGAACCTGAACGTGGACGCGGCCGGTCGTGGGCTGCGCCGGGGCTGGGGGGTCGAGGGCGAGCGGGTCTGGTGGGTCTCGACGTCGTCCGGGGCGTACATTTCGTCGAGGACGCGCGTGGTGGATCTGACCTGGGGCCTGACGCAGGAGATCAGCGGGGTTCCCTTTGCCCGTCAGGGGCCGGTGCTCTTCTTCTCGCCGAGCACCCAGATCAGTCCCCTGTCGCAACCGGAGCGACTGGCGCTGATCTTCTGGGACACCCGCGCCGGGCTGGCGCAATCCCGCACGTTCACGGTCGCCGCGCGGCCCGGGTGCGGCGCGCTGCTGGACGCCTCCACGCTGGACGATTACGCGAACGACCTGGACGGACCGACCTTCACGGCGCTGCGCCGCGACGGGTGCGGCCTGTTCCGCAGTCGGTTCCTGTGGGCGCAGTCCGAACGGCAGACACCCGGTATCCTGCCTGCACCTTGAACCGCGCCGACTTCCGTGTCCTGCCTGAGCCGCCGACCCGTGCGGGGAACGGGCACCTGCAGGACTGGGCCCTCGCGCCGCTGCCGCTGATCGAGGAGGGCGCGGCGCGGGCGCGCGCGGCGGGTGGGGACGTGTTCCGGTTGCGGCTGGGCCTCCCGGCGGTGGTGGGGGTGGGGGCGGCGTGGAACCGGGCGGTACTGACGGACCTGGGCACGTTCCGCAGTGCGGGGAGCCTGTCGCGGATCGTGCCGTACCTGTCGGGCGGGGTGATCCTGTCGGACGCACCGGGGCACGCGGGGCGGCGCTCTCTGATGAATCCGGGCTTCGGGCGGGCGCACCTGCTGGCCTTGCAGGCGCGGACGCGGGCGGCGCTGCCGGGGGTGCCGGAGGGGGAGTTCGATGCGCTGGCCTGGGCGGACGGCGCGGTGCTGCGGCTGCTGAACGCGGCGTACTTCAGCGGGGAGTTCGATGAGGGCCTGCTGCACGCGTTCCTGGCGCCGCTGCGCCGCCCGTTCCCGGTGCCCGCCATTCCGCGTCCACTGCTGTTCGTGCGGGTCGATGCGGAGGTGCGCCGCCTCGCGCACGCCCGCCTGCGGGGGCGCGGCCACGACGACCTGCTGGCGGTGCTGGCCCCACTGCCGGGCGGGCTGGAGGAGGTGCGGGTGTCGCTGGCCGCCGCGCACGACACGACCACGCACGCGCTGGCGTACGCGATCTGGTTCCTGGCCCGTCATCCCGAGTGGCACGCGCCCGGGCATCACTCAGCGGTGCTGAAGGAGGTGCTGCGCCTGTTCCCGCCGGGCTGGATGGGCAGCCGCCGCCTGAGCCGCGACCTCATCTGGGGGGGCGTGCGGCTCCCGCGCGGAGCGCTGGCACTGTACTCCCCGTACCTGTCGGGGCGGGACCCGGCGGTGTGGGACCGCCCCGCCGAGTTCGATCCGGGCCGCTGGGCGCACAAACCCCCGGCCTGGGCGTACCTGCCGTTCGGCGGTGGGGAGCGGCTGTGCCTGGGCATGCACCTCGCACAGATGCTCATTCACGATGCGCTGGCGGCGCTGCCGCCGCTGCGGGCGGTACGGGGGAACGCGACGCCGCTGCCGGGCCTGACGCTGGGTCCGCGCGGGCCGCTGGTGGTGACGCGCGCCCCGGAACGCTCCGGAACCGGGCCAGCGTAGGCGGGGGCGCCTTTAGTCCGGTGGTCCGTGAGTGAGGTGTCAGCCGGAAGAGGGTACGCTTCAGGTCCGTTCCGCGTGCCACGGGGCAGCTGCCCGGTCTGCGGAACCTGCCCTGTCCACCCGCTGCCCGCCGCGGGGCTGACCGTCCGGTCGCCCCCAGACGCTCTGTAAGGAGATCCCATGCGCCGAACCCTGATGACCCTGACCCTTCTGCTGTGCGGCTCGGCCCTGGCGGCCGGACCGAAGTCCGCGCTGGTGGACGCGGCGTTCATTGACGGCGCGCAGATCGTGAACGGCTCGCCGGAACTCGCGGAGTTCGCCGGGGCGCTGCGCACGGTCGCGTCGGAGGCGGGGGGCAGCTGCACGAAGAGCGAGTTCGTGGTGTGGGATTCCGTGCCGGACCTGGAGGGCAGTTTCCGGCAGGTGCTGGGCAGCCTGGGGTACACGTACTCGGAGCTGAGCGCCAGTGACGATCAGGACGGCCGGTTCGTGGCGTTCAAGCTGACCAGGGGCGCGGCGGCGCTGTCGGGCATCTGGGCGGACAGTGACGGCACGACCCTGCTGGGCTGGTGCACGCTGAAACTCAGTGCGCCGGTGGCGGCCCCGGCGGCGCTCACGCCCACCACGCCCGCGAAACCGGCCGCGCCGGCCGCGCCCACGCGTACCCCGGCGCCAGCCGCGCCCGCCCCCACCGTGAAGCCGCCCGCACCGAAGCGCGGGTTCGTGACGGGGCTGGTGCTGGACACGCAGGGCCGGCCGCTGGCGGGCGCGGAGGTGTTCATCGTGGGCACCACGTTCACGCAGGGGCAGCGGACGAGTTTCACGGCCATCAGCGGCAAGGACGGCACGTACGCGATCCGCGTGCCGGATGGCCGGTACCACGCGTCGGCCAGCGTGAAGCGGACCCTGGGCGGCGCGAGCTTCACGCTGCCGCTGCACCCGGAATCGGGCTCCCTGAACACCGAGGTTGATTCCAGTGAGGGCGGGAACCTGAACTTCCGCTGGCGCCTGACCGGCAGCAAGCCCGGCGGCGGGAAGGACTGGGATGACTACTACGGGGCGAGCGTGGACCTGAGCTACTGCGGACTGCCTGCCAAGGCGTACTGCAACGAGCGCTACGCCGAGGTGATCCGGACGGCCGCGCCGGGGGGCAGCGAGGTCACGCTGACCTTCACGCCGCAGGGCGCGCTGATCGACGGCACGGCGGGCCGCCCGGTCGTGATGACGTTCCGGGCGGCGCCCCTCTCCCCTCCCGGCGGGTACCCGTACACCGATCCGAATGGTGGGGGGCGCACCACGCTGGGGCAGGGCTGGGCGTACCACGGGGAGAACTTCAACGACCTGCCGCTGGGCGTGTACACCGTGAGTGCCGTGGCGACCACCCCGGACGGCCGCAGGGTGCCGCTGAAGCTGGGCCTGACCGACAGTGACGTGGAGCACGCGACCGTGACGCTGCGCTGGGCGTCATACGACGTGAGTGGCGGCCTGAAGCAGCTGCGGGTCTACGTCCGCGACTGAGGGCCGGCCGGGCGCGCTAGCCTGCGGGGGATGACCGAACCTGCCCCCGCGCCGCTGCCCCCGGACCTGGCCCCGCCCGCCGCGCCGGAGGTGGGGCCGGTGCGGGACCGGGCAACCCTGCCGGACGTGCTGCGCGGCGCGGCGCTGCTGGGCATCCTGATCGTGAACATGCAGGATTTCGCGGGCTTTCTGGAGTGGCAGCAGCGTGGCCTGGACCGCGCCGCGCAGGTCGTCACGGACACCCTGGCAAACGGGCGGTTCATCTCGATCTTCGCGATGCTGTTCGGGTGGGGCGCATCCGGCATCCTGGCGCGGCGCGGAGTTGGCGTGTTCCTGCGGCGGCACGCGGCGCTGCTGCTCGTGGGGGCGCTGCATTACGTGCTGGTGTGGCACGGGGACATCATCAGCAACTACGCGACGCTGGCGCTGGCGCTGCTGCTGGTCGCGCACCTCTCGGCCCGGGCGCTGCTGGTGGTCGCCGGCGCGCTGGGTACGTGGTGGCTGGGCCTGGGCCTGCTGGCCACCGCCGCCATCGCCGGCCAGAACCGGCCGCGCTTCGCGTTCCTGCCGGACCTGCTGCCCACCTACGCCCAGAATGTTCACGCGCGCGCCGCCGAGTTCTGGCCGCTGCTGTGGGAGGGCGACCTGTTCAACGGGCCGTGGCTGGTGGCGCTGTTCTGCCTGGGCGCCGCCGCCGGGAAGACGGGGCTGCTGACCCGCCCGGCCGAGCACCGCCCGCTTCTGCGCCGACTGGCCGTGGGGGGCCTGGGCGTGGGGCTGCCGCTGGGGCTGCTGCTGGCGTACCTCAATACCCTCCCCAGCGAGCTGGCGGGCACGCTGGCCCTGCCGGTGCGCATGGCGGGCGGGCTGGCGGGCGCACTGGGGTACGTGGGCGTGCTGGGCCTGCTGGCCGCGTCGGATCGCCTGGGGGCGTGGCGCCTCTTCGCGGCGAGCGGCCGGATGGCCATGACGAACTACCTCACCCAGAGCGTGGTCATGACCCTGATCTTCTACCCGTACGGCCTGGGACTGGGCAACTGGCCGGGCACCGGCCGCAGCTGGGGCGCGGCGGCGGGCCTGGGCCTGTCGCTGCTGTTCGGGCTGGCGCAGCTGCCGCTGAGCGCGTGGTGGCTCTCGCGCTTCGGGCGCGGCCCGGTGGAGTCGCTGGTGCGCTGGGTGGCGTACGGGCCTGCGGCCCGGCAGAATCGTGGGCATGACTGAGCAGGCGGGAGAGACGGGAAGGCCGCTGCGGGTGCTGGCGCTGTGCCTGGGCAACATCTGCCGCAGCCCGCTGGCCGAGGCGCTGCTGCGCCGCGAGCTGGCGGCGGCGGGCGTGCCGGCCGTGGTGGACAGCGCCGGGACGGGCGCGTGGCATGTGGGTGAGGCGGCCGATCCGCGCAGCCGGGAGGTCGCGGCCCGCCACGGCGTGACCCTGGATGGCCGCGCGCGGCAGCTGGACGCGGCGGATTACTACGAGCATGACGTGATCCTGGCGATGGACGCCTCGAACCTGCAGGGCGCGCGCCGCCTCAGCCCGCCGAACGCGGAGGCGCACCTGCGGCTGATGCGGGACTTCGATCCGCTCGCGCCGGGCGCGGACGTGCCGGACCCGTACTACGGCGGCGCGGACGGCTTCACGCAGATGTACGAGATGCTGGAACGCAGCGCCCGCGAGTTCGCGCGGCGGGCGGCGGCGGGGGCCCTGGGCAGGTAATCCGAATCCCGCCTGTTGCGGTGGCAGACCGGACCACCGAGCGGCGCACTCTACGCCCGGAAGGACGTTTCCTGCGCCGCAGCCCTGCGGGTCGCGTCCGCCCGGCTGGAACAGCGTGCGCCGATCAGTCCGCCGGAGTCCGGAGAACCCGGTGGGAGGTGTGTGAGAATCGCGCGCTAGACTGCGGGGCATGGATAACCGCACGAACCTGGACGACTACCTCGCGGGGCTGGGCATCAGCGACGCGGACGAGAGCGAGCTGCCGCCGCCCGCTCCCGACGCGGCCCCCAGCGCCCCCACGCTGGAAGCCGCGCCGGAAGATCCTCGCGCGGCGCTGGAACGTTTCCTGCAGGGCCTCGTGACCCGCATCGACCCGGACCTGTCCGTCACCGTCCGCGAGGCCGAGGACGCCCTGGAAGCCGAGATCACCGGCGAGCACGCCGCGCGCCTCGCCGGGCGCGACGGCCGCACGCTGGGCGCAATCGAGGTGCTGGCGTACACGGTCCTCGCCAAGCAGGAGGGCCGCGGGCACCTGCGCGTCCGCGTGGACGTGGGCGGCTTCCGCAGGCGGCAGGCCGACACGCTGACGAAGCTCGCCGAGCGGCTGGCGGTGCAGGTCGCCAAGAGCGGCGAACCGCACGAGCTGCAGCCCATGCCGCCCGCCGAGCGCCGCGTGATCCACATCGCGCTGAAGGAGCACCCGGACGTCATGAGCGAGTCCGTGGGCGAGGGCGCCGCCCGGCGCCTGATCATCAAACCCCGGCACGGGTGAGACATGACGCTGCGTGACCTGCTGAGGCGGGGCGCGGCGCAGCTGGGCGCGGCGGGCGTTCCCTCTCCGGAGGTGGACGCCCGCGCGCTGCTGCTCTGCGCGCTGAACCTTTCGCCCGTGTCGCTGCTCACCCGCGCGGGGCCGAGGTCGCCCCGGCGGACGAGGCGCGTTTCGAGGCGCTGATCGCTCGGCGCGCGGCGCGGGTGCCCCTCCAGTACCTGCTGGGCGAGGTGGAGTGGGGCGGCGTGCGGCTGCGCTGCGACGCCCGCGCGCTGGTGCCCCGCCCGGAGACCGAGTGGCTGCTGCACCTGACCCTGGAGGCCCTCTCGCCCCTGGCGGCCCCGCGCGTGCTGGACGTGGGCACCGGGACAGGCGCACTGGCGCTGGGGGTGAAGGCCGCCCGCAGAGGCGCGCAGGTCACCGCGACCGACCTCAGCCCGCAGGCACTGACGCTGGCGCGTGAGAACGCCGCCCTGAACGGCCTGGAGGTCACGTGGGTGCAGGCCGACCTGCTGACGGGCGTGCCGGGACCGTTCGACCTGATCGTCAGCAACCCCCCGTACCTGCCCGACGCGGACCGCGAGGACGTGCAGCCGGAGGTCACGCACGACCCGGAACTCGCGCTGTACGGCGGCCCGGACGGCCTGACCCTGGCGCGGCGGCTGGCCGCGCAGGCGACCGGCGTGCTCGTGCCCGGCGGACGGCTGCTGCTGGAACTCGACCCGCGCAACGCGACAGCCTTCGCCGCCGAGCTGCGCACCCAGGGCTGGGCGGCCGGCACGGCGGCGGATCTGACGGGACGGGAACGGTTCGTGACAGCGCAGTGGCGTGGGGCGGCGGGGTCAGCCCTGCCCTAACTCTGGGCGGCGGCCTGCCCGGTGCGCCTGCTCGCCAGGGCGTCGCGCATGGCGCTCAGGCGCGCGCCGTGCAGGGGGTAGAAGCTCAGGATCGCCAGGGCCAGCAGCGCGCCCGCGATGGGCGGCACGGTCATGAAGAAGCGGAAGCCGTCGGCGACCACGCCGGGCTGCACGGTCAGTGTAGGATCGTAGCCGCTGGCACGCGTGACGGCCCCGAAGGTCTGGGAGGTCAGGGCGCTGCTGAGGGTGGTGATGAAGCCCGCCATGCCGTAGTACATGCCCTCGCGGCGCTGGCCGCTGCGGAGTTCGTCGTCGTCGATGACGTCGGCGAGGATCACGTCGCCCATCAGGATCAGGCCCGCGAGGGCCGCGCCGAACAGCACGGTGGTGATCGCCGCGCCCACCAGGGAGTTCACGAGGGCCAGCGGGATCAGCGAGGCGGCCGTCAGCGCGAAGGCCAGCATCAGGGTGCCGCGCGGGCCCAGGCGCGGCGCGATGAAGGTCCGCCAGGGGTACAGGGCCAGTCCGGCGGTCACGAACGCCCCGGCGAGCAGGATGGTGGTGGCCGCGCCGCCCTCGATGCCGAGGCTGTAGCGGACGTAGAAGCCCATCCCGGCGGCCAGGGTGCCGGTCGCGAAGAAGCGCATGGTGAGCGCCGCGACCACGATCAGGAACGCGCGGTGCGTGAAGGTGGCGCGCAGGGCGGTGAAGAAGCCCAGTTCGCGGTCACTGCTGCCGGGCCGCTCGAACAGGCCGCCCAGCCCGGCGAAGATCGCGGCGGCGGACAGCGCGGCGAACACCCAGGCCATGGCGGTCCAGCCGATCATCCCGGCCAGCAGGGGCGGCAGCGCCAGCCCCACGAGCAGGCCGAAGATCTGCACGGCGTTCATGCGCCACGCGACGTCGGTGCGCTCGCGGTAGGTGCGGAACATCTCGGGCAGCAGCGCCAGGTACCCGGTGCCCACGGCCGTGGCGAAGCCCTCCCACAGGACGAGCATCACCACGAAGTACACGAGCAGCGCGACCGGCTGATCGGTGCCGCTGAACGGCGCGCTGAACAGCAGCCCGAACAGCAGCAGGCTGGGCAGCGCCCCGAACCGCACGTACGGGATGCGGCGGCCCCAGCGGCTGCGGGTGCGGTCGCTCAGGAAACCGATCAGGGGATTGTTGGCCGCGTTGTACAGCGCGAAGAAGGTCATGGCGGTCGCGGCCCAGGCGGGATTGAGCTTCAGGTGGTCCACGTAGTACAGCAGCAGGAAGCTGGTGGTCTGCGCGGGGATGGTCAGCCCGAAATTCATGATGGCGTAGCGCCAGCGCTGCGAGACGGTGGTGTCGGGCGTCAGCTCCGCGCCGGGTGCGTCGGGCAGCGGCGCGTCGGGGACGGGCGTGGCGGTCACGCCTGACCCCGCAGGGCGCCCTGCAGCGCGCGGTACGTGGTGGTCTTCACGCCGCTGCGCGCGAGCATCGCCGGGAAGTCCGGCGAGAGGAACGCGGCGTGGTTTGCCACGCGCCCCGCCCAGTCGCCGCAGATGGCGCGCAGTTCGGGCGTGTCCCGCGCGGGGTGCAGGATGAAGTGCGTCAGGCCCGCCGGAAGCGAGAGGAGCAGGTCCTCGATCAGCGGCAGGTGGTCGCCGCCCACGTGCAGCGGCAGCATCACGAGGTGATCCACGAGCGGCACGCCCCGCGCCTCCAGCGTGCGGGTCACGGCCGCCATCTGCGCGGCCTCCGGCTCACCCAGCCCGTGCGAACGCCACCCGGCCTCGTCCAGGCGCGGCAGCATCGGCACGATCCCGCGCGGCAGGGCGGCGTCCAGGCACGCCTGGAGGAATTTGGGGTGCGCGGCGGCGCCCATGTGCGCGTCCACGTGCGAGACCTCGATGCCCCAGTCCAGGGCGCGGCTCACCTGCGCCTCCAGTTCGGCGCGCGCGGCGGCCGGTTCAGCGTGGGCCTGCGCGGCCTCCACGCTGGCGTGCATGAACCCCTGCGGGTCGATCAGGCCGCTCTGCGGGTCGCGGGTGCTCAGGGGAGCCCAGCGGTAGGTGGGCCACTCGCTGGTCAGGGTCAGGTGCACGCCCAGGTCCGCGCCGGGCAGGTCGCGGGCCAGGTCGGCGGCGGCGGGCGCCCAGGCGCAGGGCGTCATCACGGACGCGCTGCTCAGCGTGCCGGCCCGGAACAGATCGGCGCAGCCGCTCACGGTGGCCTCGCACATGCCCAGGTCGTCGGCGTGGAAAATGACGACCCGGTCGCCGGGACTGAATCCCAGCGCGGCCAGGGCCGGATTGAGGGCAGGGGTGGTCATGACGGTCTCCTTGAGAGGGGGCGGCTGGACTGAACGGTGAACCCAGCATGCCACGCCCCCGCGCGCCGCGCGACGAAAAACCCGCCCCGGAGCAGGGGGCGGGCAGAGGGAGAAGTTGCGGCTTTACATACGGGTTCCGGGCGTGGAGTTGACAACCCGGAACATCACCGGGTTGCCAACTCCACGCCCGGAACCCGCCTTACTCCTCCTCGCATCCGCTCGGATTGAACGATTTTGGCAAACCGTTCAATCGGAGTGGGGGTCAGTCGTCGGCGGCGCTGGACCCCGTGCGGGGCACCTCGGGGTTCTCGATGAACTCGGTCGGGTCGATCGCGTCGAAGCCGATCTCCTTCTCGTAGTCCTGGATCTTGACGTGCAGGCGGCGGACGTCGCCCTCGACGGCGCCGTAGTCGAAGGTGTCCCAGATGGCGGTCGTCTTGAAGTTCCCGCCGTCGAAGTCCGGCACCTCGCGCGTCTTGCGGATGCCCTCCTCCAGCGCCTTGCGGCTCTCGATGCCGAGGTTGCGGAAGGCGACCTGCATCACGTCGCGCTGGAAGTCGCGCGGGCCGTAGATCCCGGCGCGGTACACCGTCTCGAAGAAGTGCTCCCAGTTCGGCACGAGCTGCGCGGCGGGCATGCTGAACTGGCTGATCACGTTCTTGATCGCTCTCAGGGTCTGCTCGGGGTAGTAGTACAGGTACATGCGCACGCCTTCCAGGAAGAAGTTGTAGTGCGCGGCCTCGTCCACCGCGATGGTCTGCGCGACCTTCGCGAGTACCGGGTCCGAGACGCCCTTCAGGTGGGGCTTCTCGCTCCTGCCCTGGGCGATCTTCATCATGTTCAGGTAGTTCAGCTGCGTGGCGCGCTCCTGGAACACGGTGTACACGAGGTTGTGGATCGCGTCCGGGAACGGCAGTTCCCAGGTCTGGGATTTCAGGCGGTCCTTGTACTCCTCGACCCACTGCGGGCTGCGCTGGCCGCTGAACAGCACGGCGTTCTCCCAGGCGTCGGCGTGTTTTTCCTCCTCGCTGCCCCAGCGGAGCTGGAAGTGCGAGCGGCCGTGGCTGCGCCGCACGAGGTGCACGAGGTTGCTCGTGAAGTCCGGCGCGTACTGCTCGACGGCGAAGAAGCCTTCGAGGACCGTGATGACCTCGGGCGGCAGGTTCTTGTTCAGGCTGCGCCAGTCGAAGCTGCGGTCCGGGTTCCAGTTGCGGGTCTCCTGGCTGCGGGCGGTGTACCAGCGGTACAGGCCCAGGAAGCCGCGCTCGATCAGGCGGTCTTTCTCACGGTTGCTGAGCAGCCCGGCGGGGGTGCGGGGGCGCTCGTTGAGCATGTTGGGGGGCATCACATCGGCCATGGGTTTTCCTCCTCGGATGGCGCGCCGCCTTGCCGCGTGTGAAGCTGCGCGGGGCAGACGGCGGGGACGGTACACAGGCAGGCTACGCCCAGCCCCGGCCCGGCAGGCTCATCACGGGACTCGGTTCAACATGAGAGACCGTGTCGGGCTGCGCCGCGCGGCCCCGGGCGCGCCCGGTACACTGCCGGGCATGAGCCTCGTCGGACAGCCCGCGCCCGATTTCACCCTGCCTGCCTCCACGGGTGAGCAGATCACCCTGAGCAGCTACCGCGACCAGCAGCACGTGGTGCTGGTGTTCTACCCGCTGGACTTCAGCCCGGTGTGCTCCATGCAGCTGCCCGAGTACTCCGGCCGTCAGGACGACTTCGCGGACGCGGGCGCCGTGGTGCTGGGCGTGAACCGCGACAGCGTGCACGCGCACAAGGCCTGGGCGGCCGAGTACGGCATCGAGGTGCCGCTGCTGGCCGACATGAAACTCAACGTGGCCAGGGCGTACGGCGTCGCCATCGACGACCGCGGCATCAGCGGGCGCGCGGTGTTCCTGATCGACCGGTCGGGCGTCGTGCGCTACCAGCACGTCGAGGAGAAGACCGGGGACTACACCGTGCGCCCCGAGGCGGTCCTGGCGAAGATCCGCGAACTCTGATGGCCCCGCAGGTCATCAGCTTCATCAACCTCAAGGGCGGCGTCGCGAAGACCACCGCGACCGTCCAGCTGGCTGACACGCTGGCGTTCATGAAGCACAGGCGCGTGCTCGTCATCGACCTGGACCCGCAGACGAACGCCACCCTCGCCCTGATCGGTGAGGACCGCTGGGAGCAGGCCGACGACGACGGCCAGACCCTCGCGCACCTGTTCCTGGACCTGCTGCGCGGCGACGGCACCTTCACCTTCGACGCCACGCAGGCCATCATCCGGGGCGTCAGCAACCTCAACCGCGTGCCGCCCGAGATGATCGACCAGCTGCCCCCCCAGACCCGGTACGGCCGCGTGGACCTCCTGCCCAGCTCCATCCGCCTGATCGACGTGCAGGACCACATGCAGGACATCGCGGGCCGCTCGCACTACTCGGTCGGCCCGATGGAAGCCGTCAAGAAGTTCGTCGCGCCGGCCTTCAGCGCGTACGACTACGTCCTGATCGACTGCCCGCCCAACCTGGGCTTCGTCACGCAGAACGGCCTGGAGGTCAGCGACCACTACCTGATCCCCACCATCCCCGACCGCCTGAGCACCTACGGCATCCCGCAGATCGCGTCCCGCATCGCGCAGATCCGCCGCGCCCGCGACCTGAGACTGCGCTGCCTGGGCGTCCTGATCACCAAGTACCAGAGTCAGAGCGCCCAGCACCGCCAGGGCCTCCAGCGCCTCCCGGACGACCTGAAACGCGCCTTCCAGACGACCGGCGAGGACACCCCGCCCATCCTCACCACCGTCCTGCCGCAGACGAACGCCAGCGCCGAGGCCATGACCAGCGACCGCGCCCCCGCCAACTACCGCGAGAAGTACGGCGGCGGCGTCGTCGCCGGGCAGGCCGCGTACAGGTACGGCCTGGACCTCGCCGACGAGATCGAGGACCTCCTGGGCGGCCAGACCCGCGCGCCCAGCCCCTTCAGCCAGTGGGCGCAGGCGATGGGCGGCCGCTGAGCCTACTGCTCTACAGAGTCAGCGGGTCGACCAGCAGGGCGTCCTCCGCCTCGAACGCCTCGGCGTAGCGGACGCGGGCCATGGTGCCCCAGTACGTCATGCGGGCGCGGCGGCGCTCCACGATCTCCGGCGTGACCGTCTCCGAGATGGCCGCGCCGGAGAACTGACTCTCGTGCGCCAGCACCGACGCCGCCCACACGTCCTGCACGTCCGCCACGTCGATCAGCACGTTCGGGGTGATGTCCGCGTTCCCCTGATACAGCAGCACCCGCGACACCCGGTGAGGGTCGCCCGGCAGGTCCGCCTTCGCCAGCTGCGCTAGGTGCACCGCGCGCTTGCTCAGGTGGTACGACCCGAAATGATCCGGGTGCCGGTCCCGGTGGTGCGGCACGACCAGCACGCGGGGCCGCACCGCGCGCAATGCGGCCGCCAGGGCGTGCGCGCCCTCCAGCGTGTCCCGCAGCTCCCCGTCCGGCAGGCCCAGCTGCCCGCGCCACGCCAGCCCCATGATCCCGGCCGCCCGCGCGCACTCCGCCACGCGCACCTGCGGCGACCCCTGCGTGCCCCGCTCGCCGCGCGACAGTTCCAGGATGCCCACTGCGCGGCCCGCCCGCGCCAGCCGGATCAGGGTGCCGCCCGCGCCGATCTCCGCGTCATCCGGGTGCGGGGCCAGCACCAGCCACTCCAGCGGCTGCACCCGCCCATGAATCGTCTCGAACACCAGTTCCGCGTCACTCATGGCCCGCAGCATAGGCCCCCGCCCCACCCGGGCGGCTCGCCTTGACACCCCCCGCCCCCCTCCATATACTCTTTGAGCTTCACATGGGAAGCCCCAATCCGTAGCCCGCCAGTGTAGCTCAGGGGTAGAGCAACTGATTCGTAATCAGTAGGTCGTCGGTTCAAATCCGACCTCTGGCTCCAAAGAAAAGGCCCGCCTAGTGCGGGCTTTTTTGCTGTCTGCTGGGGTCATTCCAGCACGAAGCGGATGCTCTCCTCGAAGGTGATGCGGGCGACATCGGCGCGCGGCAGGACGACGTTGCGGCGCCAGGGCATCCATTCGGTCTGGCCCTGGGCGCTGCGCAGGAAGCCGCGCAGGCCGACCTCGACGTAGCGGGCGTCCCCGCCGAGCAGGGCGGCCAGTCCGGCGCGCACGGCGTCCGGGTCGGTCAGGGGGCCGGTCAGGCGCGCGGAGGGAACGCCCGGGGCCTCCTCCAGCGTGGGGGGGGTCTGTCCGGTGTGGGGCTGACCGGTGGGGTTGGGGTGCGGGCGGTACAGGTCCACCGTGAAGCCCGGCAGGGCCAGCAGCGCGGCGCGGGCCTGCGCCTCGGGCAGCGGACGGGTGAAGGTGACGTGCAGGTCGAGCTCGAAGCCGCGCGTGCCCTTATCGGTGCGGGAGGTGGGGGCACTCACGGCTGCGCACTCCGTTCCAGGGCCTTGCGGTGCTGGTACAGGTGCGCGGCGACCATGCGGGTCCAGTCCAGGGCGTCCAGTTCCCCGAAGAACGGGTGCCACAGGGTGCGGCCCGGCGTGGCGCGCAGCCCGGCGGCGACGTTCAGGAAGCCCGCGCGGCTCTGCGTCCAGCTGCCGTCCAGGTCGGCCCAGGCGAGGCCCGTCTCGCTGGGACGGGTGTGGGGCGGGGCGACGCGGCGGCCGTCGGGGGTGAGTTCCCCGGGGGTCTGTGGGGTGGGGCGCAGTTCGCGCTCGGAGAGGAGCAGACCGACGCCGCGCGCGATGGAGTCGTTGATCTTCAGGACGTGCTCGGCCTCCTGCGCGGGGCTCCAGTCGCGGCCGGGCTGGGTGCGGGTCCAGTCGTCCCGGCGGGTCCGCAGGTGGGCCTCCAGCAGGTCGAATTCGCGTTCCAGGCGGGCGCGGACGTCCTCGGGCGTGGCGCCCATGGTGGCCAGCACGGCCGGGTCACTCAGGGGTCGGGTCATGCGGGCAGTGTACGCCGCGTGGCCCGGCGCGGTCAGCCCTGCATCCGCCCGGCCCACACGCCCAGCGGGCCCGCGCCCGCCACGCCGCAGCGCGCCCGGAACGGCAACCCGGCGGGCGTGCGCCAGCGGCTCAGGGGCTCGGCAGGGCCGTAGGCGTCGAAGTCCCGGTCCTGCGCGGCCAGCCCGGCGGTGACGCAGTCCTGCACGGCCTGTGGGCGGAAGGCCCGGCCAGTCAGGGCGCTCAGGAACGCGGCGGCCTCGCGGGTCTGCGCGGCGGTCAGGCGCGTGCCGCGCGGGGCGCTGGGGCGCAGCAGGCGCGCGCCGCTGACCTGCCCGCCGGGGCGGACGTCCACCTCCAGCCGCCAGCCGCTCGCGGTGCGGTAGGTGAGCTGCTGGCCGTCATGCCAGCCCAGGGTGTCCGGCGTGTTCACCCGGACGGTCTGGAGGGTGCAGCGCAGCGCCCGGCACAGCGGCGTGGCGGGGACGTCCACCGGGCGGCCGATCCAGGCGGGCTGCGCCGCGCCGCCGGCCTGCGCGGACGTGAGCAGGAGCAGCGCCGGCAGGGCGGCGCGCAGGACCTTCATACCGGCAGCCTTCATACCAGCAGGGTAGCGGGCACGCATGAGGAGGGGAGGGGGACCGCAGGTCGGCGCGGTCCCCCTCTCCCCCGTTCCTGAAGTCAGCGGACGGGCTGGCCCAGGACGGCCCTGCCGCCCAGGTACGGGCGTAGCGCCTCGGGCACGTGGATAGTCCCGTCGGCCCGCTGGTGGTTTTCCAGCAGCGGCACGAGGATGCGCGGCGTGGCGATCCCGGTGTTGTTCAGCGTGTGCGCGTACACGAGTTTGCCGTGCTCGTCGCGGTAGCGCAGGCCGGTGCGGCGCGCCTGCCAGTCGCCCAGGTACGAGCAGGAGTGCGTCTCGCGGTACTTGGCCTCACTGGGCACCCAGGTCTCGATGTCGTACATCAGGACCTTGCCGGCGCCCATGTCGCCCGTACAGTTCTGCACGACGCGGTACGGGAGTTCGAGCGCCTGCAGGATCGCCTCGGCGTTGCCGAGCAGGGTCTCGAACCACTTCAGCCCCTCCTGCTCGTCGGCGCGGCAGATAACGTACTGCTCGACCTTGCGGAACTCGTGCACGCGGATCAGGCCGCGCACGTCCCGCCCGGCGCTCCCGGCCTCGCGGCGGAACGCGCCGCTGATCGCGGAGAAGGCCATCGGCAGCTGGTCGGCGCTCAGCTGCTCCCCGGCGTAGAGGCTGTTCACGGGTACCTCGGCGGTCCCGGCCAGCATCAGCTCGTCGCCCTCGAGCTTGTACACGCTCTCCTCGTCGCCGGGGAAGTGCCCGGAGTTCACGAGGGTCTCCGGGCGCACGAGCGCGGTCGTGCTCAGCGGCGTGAAGCCCCGGCCCGCCAGGAAGCTCATGGCGAACATCTGCACGGCCATCTCCAGCAGCGCGCCCTCGCCCTTCAGGAGGTAGCTGCGGCTGCCGGACACGCGCGCCACCCGCTCGAAGTCGCTCCAGCCCTGTCCTTCGAGCAGTTCGACCTGATCGCGCGGCGTGAAGTCGAACTCCGGGAGCTGCCCCTCGCGGCGCAGTTCGACGTTCTCGCTGTCGTCCCGCCCGACCGGCACCGAGGCGTGCGGGATGTTCGGGACGCGCAGCAGCAGCTGCCTGAGGTTGTCCTCGTGGGCGCGCAGGGCCGGGTCGAGCGCCTTGATCTCCTCGGCGAGGTCCTTGCCCTTCTGGATGAGCGCGGGGCGCTCCTCGGGCGTCGCCTTCGGCACCAGTTTCGCGTTGGCGTTGCGTTCGGCCTGCATGGCCTCCACCCGCTGCTTGAGGTCCACCAGTTCGCGGTCGATTCGCAGCAGCTCGTCGATGTCCAGGGGCACGCCCTTGACCTCCACGGCGTGCTTCACGGCCCCGGCGTTCTCGCGGATGAACTTGAGATCCAGCATCAGTCGGTCTCCACGGTGCGGGGGACGCGGATGTGGCCGTCGGGCATGCTCTCGGGCGCCAGCGCGGTCACGGTGCTGACGGGGAACGCGTCGCCCGCCACGTCGTCGCGCAGGACGTTCACGAGGTTCACGGGGCGCTGCATCTCCTGCACGCCGCCGGTGTCCACCTCGCTGAGCTGTTCGAAGTAGCCGAGCACGCGGGTCAGGTCGGCCTGCATGGCCGCGCGTTCCTCCGGGGTCAGGTGCAGCCGCGCAAGCTGCGCGAGATGGTCGATCTGGGCCGCGTCAATCATGCCCAGAAGTATAGGCGGCGGCCCCCGGAACCCGCACCCGCCCGCTGGCGTAGTCAGGGGCATGCGACCTGCCGCGACCGTCCTCCTGACCGTTCTCGCCGCTGCGCCCCTCGCGTCCGCGCAGGCGCAGGCCGCGCCCAGCCCGGCGGCCGCCGTGACGCGTCTCTTCAGCGGACCGGTGCAGCCCGCGTGGCTGGCGCTGTCCTTCCTGGCGGCCCTGCCGACCGAGGCGCTCCAGACGGCGCTGGACGGCCTGACCGACCAGCTGGGGGCGTTCGTGCGGGCCGAGGAGCGCGGTGAGACGCTCGTGGCGGTGTTCGAACGCGGTGACCTGACCGTGCTGAGCACGCTGGACGACCAGGGCCGCTTCACGGCCCTGCGCTTCGCGCCGCTCGTGGCGACGGCGACCGGGGCGGGCTCGCCGCGCGAGATCCTGACCCGCATCTTCGGCGGGCCGTTCGACGCCTCGCTGTTCGCCCCGTCCTTCCTGGCGGCCGTGCCGGAGGCGCAGCTGCGCGCCCTGCTGGCGGACGTGCGCGCCCAGTTCGGGGCCCTGAGGGACGTGCAGATCAGCGCGCAGATAGCGGGGCTGATCTTCGAGCGGGGGCAATTGAACGTCACGCAGTTCGCGCTGGACGACCAGGGGCGCGTGACGGCGCTCATCCTCACGTCCCCTCCGGCGCAACTGGCCTCGCTGGACGAGGCCCGCGCGGCCTTCGCGGCGCTGCCCGGTCAGGTCAGCCTGCTCGTGCAGGAGGTCGGGGCGCCTGCGCCCGCCGCCGCACTGAACGTCACGCGGCCCCTGGCGGTCGGGTCCACGTTCAAACTGGCGATCCTGGCTGACCTGCAAGCACAGGTGAGCGCCGGGCAGAAACAGTGGACGGACGAGGTGACCCTGACCGACGCAGACCGCAGCCTGCCCAGCGGCACCCTGCAGGACGCCCCCACGGGCAGCCGCTACACGCTGCGGGACCTGGCGGCGCGGATGATCGCGCAGAGTGACAACACCGCCACCGACCTGCTGCTGGGCGTGGTGGGCCGCGCAGGCGTGGAGGCCCGGTTCGGCCAGCAGCCCCTCCCCAGCACCCGCGAGGTCTTCGCCCTGAAGAATCCCGCGAACGCCGCGCTGCTGGCCGAGTACCGCGCCGCCGTCCTGAGCGTGCCTGCGCGCCGGGCCGTGCTGGAGCGCGCCCGGGTGGCCCCTCTGCCCGCCGCCTCGGCGTTCGCGGGCGGCGGCACCCTGGCGCGGGACGCGGAGTGGTTCGCCACACCGGCCACGCTGTGCCGCCTGATGGCCGGGGTGGCGGGCCTGAAGGAGACGCAGCTGAATCCCGGCGTGGCCGACCCGTCGAAGTTCCGCAGCGTGAGCTACAAGGGCGGCAGCGAGCCCGGCGTGCTGAACCTCACGACCCAGGTCACCACCCTGACGGGCCGCACGTACTGCGTGAGCGCCACCTGGAACGCCCCGAGGCCCCTGCAGGAGGACGCCTTCTTCGGGCTGTACGGCGCGACCCTGAACCTCCTGAAGTGACAGCCGAGCGGAGATTCGCCGGGGCCCGCAGGTCCGGGGGACACCACGGCGCGGCGGGTCAGGGGCGGCGGCGCAGTTCGTCGCGGATCTCGGCCAGCAGCTTCTCCTCGTTGCTGGGTTCGGCCACGGCGGGTTTCTCCTCGCGCTTGAAGCGTTCCATCAGGCGGTTGAAGGGCGTGATCACGAAGAAGTAGATGACGGTCGCGGTGATCAGGAAGCTGATCAGCGCGGTGAGGAACTGGCCATACAGGAACTCGCTGCCGTTCACGCTGAATTTCAGGTTGTCGAAGTTCGGGACGCTGCCGAAGATGCCGATGATCGGCATGATCACGCCCTTGGTGAACGTGTCGACGACCTTGCCGAACGCCGCGCCGATCAGGACGCCGACCGCGAGATCGATGAGGTTGCCGCGCAGCAGGAACTTCTGGAATCCACTCAGCATGACCGGAGTGTGTCAGGCCGTGAGGGCCCGGGACAATCCTCCCGGGCCCTCACCTGCCTAGACAGAAAGTGTGCCGGGGGCTTACGCCTGCCCGCGCATGTTCTGCTCGGCCACCTGCACCGAGACCGGCTCGGCGGTGTCCTTGACGGCGTGTGCGCTCATGCCGAACTGCGGGCCGCTGCTCTGCGCGCCCTGGAGGATCACGCGGGCCAGTTCACCCAGCGTGGAGCCGCCCGAGCGGATGTCCATGCGCAGCTCGGCGCGCAGTTCGTCCAGGCTCACGTCGTCGAGCATGAGTTCCGTGCCGTAGCGCAGGGTGGTGGGCGGCACGATCAGCAGGTCGGCCTCGCCGGGCTTCACCGCGTGCCGGAAGCAGCGGCCCGTGAGAAGACCCGCGACGGTCGTGACCTTGCCAAACGTCTTGTTCTCGACGGCGCGCACCTCGATGCTGAGGTTCCTGATGGCCCGCAGGGGCTCCACGGCGCGGTCAAGGGACTCGGCGAACAGCGTGCCGGTGCCCAGGATCACGCGCCGGGGTTCGGGCAGCGCGGCGGGCAGCTCCGGGACGCCCTCGGTGAGGAAGTCGCGGATCATGCCCACGCCGTTTTCCAGCATGGGGAAGCCCTCGTACTCCTCCTCGCTGGGGAGCGGCTCGCCGGCCAGCAGGTACAGCTCGTCCGACGGGAACACGAAGCGGGTGCCGCGCTCGGCGAGGAACTGCTTGCGCCACACGTTCAGGCGCCGCAAGGTGTCCTGCGCTTCCTCGCGGGAGAAGGTCCGCACGTCCGGGAGGTTCGTGCGGTGACTGGTCAGGCCGATCGGCACGACCGCCGCGCTGATCACGTTCGGGCGGCTCGACAGGTACTCGACGGTCTCGTCGAGGTGCTCGCGGTCGTTGCGTTCGGGCACGAGCACGATCTGCGTGTACAGGTCGATCTGCTCCAGCCGCTCGATCATGCTCCGGATCTGCACCGCCTGGGGGTCCTTCACCTTCAGGCGCCACCACTTCATCATGTCCTGGCGCAGGTCCTGGTTGGCGGTGTGGACCGACACGTACAGCGGCGAGAGGTTCTCCTCCTCGATGCGCCGGATGTCGTGCTCGGAGAGGTTCGTGAGGGTCACGAACGAGCCGTACAGGAAGCTCAGACGGTAGTCGTCGTCCATGATGTACAGGCTCTTGCGGAAGCCCCGGGGCATCTGGTGCACGTAGCAGAAGTCGCACTTGTTCGCGCACTTCTTGATGCCGTCGAACAGCACTTCCTCGAACTCCAGGCCCGGGTCCTCCCACTCGACGCTGAACGTGAACGTGTCGTCCAGGCTGGGCGCCGCCGCCAGGAAGAGGCGGTGGTGGTCCTGCGCGGTGCCGGGCACGCCGGTCATGACGCGCGGCGCCTCCTGCGGGCGGGCGATCTCCAGCGTCGCCTTGCCCTGCGAGAGCAGGTGGCGGTACGCGAGGACGTCCGTGACCGCCTGCCCGTTCACGCGCAGCAGCACGTCGCCGGGGCGCACGCCCGCACGTTCGGCGGCGCTGCCGGCCTCCACGGTCTTGATGGGCGCGGGAAACACCTGATCCTGAATCTGTTCGGCTGCCGTCACGTCACTTCACCCCTTTTCGGGACGCTGTGGCGGCCCCTCACCTGTCACCTGCGCGCGGGCCGCCCTGGGGGCACCGCATCAAGCACAGCAGCATAACAGCCGCGTCCAGGGTCAGGTGTGAGCGGAGGCAGGTTCCCGGCGCTCCCGCCGGGGCCCGCTGCCCCGCTCTGTCCGGAGCCGCCCCCGGCCGTCAGTCCAGCGTCGCCGGGAAGGGCAGGGTGCCCTCGTAGATGGCGCGGCCCACGATGGCGCCCTCGATGTGCTCCTCACGCAGCAGCCGGACGTCGTCGAGATTGGCGACGCCGCCCCCCACGATCAGGGTGTTCGTCCACAGCTGCCTGACCTGCGCCATGAGCTCGCGGTTCAGGCCGCGCAGCGTGCCGTCGCGGGTGACGTCCGTGAAGATCAGGGTTTCCAGGCCCGCGTCGGCCAGCGTGGGGGTCAGGTCGGCGACCATGACGCCGCTGCCCTGCGCCCAGCCGTGCGTGGCGACCTCCAGCCCGCGCGCGTCCAGGCTGACGACCACGCGTTCCGGGCCGTGCGCGGCGATCAGGTCGCGCACGAGCTCCGGCTGCTTCACGGCGGCGGTGCCGATCACGACCCGGTCCACGCCCAGGCGCAGCAGCTCCTCGGCGGCCTCGCGGCTGCGGATGCCGCCCCCCACCTCGACCGGCACGCCGAGTTCCTGCGTGATCTGCGCGATCACGGCGCGGTTCTCGCCGCGTCCGGTGGCGGCGTCCAGGTCCACGAGGTGCACCAGGCCAGCCCCCAGGTCCACCCAGTGCCGGGCGGCGTCCAGGGGGGAGTCGAAGTACACGGTCTCGCGGTCCGGGTCACCCTCGAACAGGCGCACGGCGCGGCCGGACTGGATGTCCACGCAGGGAATGATGAGCGGCTCTTGCATGCGCCACAGGATAAGGGGACCGCTCGCGCGCGGGCTCCGGGGGGGGCTACACTGCGCGGGTGCGCGTCGGGATTGTCACTGCGACCTACCTGCCGTCCCGGAACGGGGTGGCGACCAGCACGGCACTGTTCGCGCGCGGCCTGCGTGAACGGGGGCACGAGGTGCGGATCTTCGCGCCCCGCCACCCGCTGATGCCTCCACGCGAGGACGGCGTGTACCGCCTGAACTCGTCCTTTGCGGGCGCGCGGGCGCTGGGCGCCCCGGCGGACTATCCGGTGATGCTCGCGCCGGGCCCGCTGCTGACCTCGCGGCTGCCGCTGCGTGGGCTGGACGTGCTGCACACCATGCACCCGTTTCTGGCGGGCCAGCTGGCGCTGAAATGGGCGCGGCTGTCCGGCGCGCCCGTGGTGTACACCGCCCACACGCAGTACGACCAGTACCTGCACTACGCGCCCATGCCCAAACGGGTGGGCCGCGCGGTGCTGCGCCCGCACGTGAGCGCCTTCGCACGCCGGGTGGACGCCGTGCTCGCGCCGGGCCGCGCGATGGTGGACATGCTGCGCGAGTACGGCTTCCAGGGGCACGTTGACCTGATGCCGAACCCGGTGGATCTCGCCGCGTTCCGCGCGGCCACCGGCGCGGCGTTCCGCGAGGCATACCACGTCGCGCCCGACGCCCCGCTGGTGGTCTCGCTGGGCCGCCTCGCCCCGGAAAAGAACCTCGACGTGCTGCTGCGCGCCTTCGACCGCGCGCGGGCCAGCCGCCCCGACCTGCGCCTCCTGGTGGTGGGGGACGGCCCCAGCCGCGAGGCGCTGGAACGCGCGGCCCCCGAGGGCGTGACCTTCACCGGCCCCGTCCCCTACGAACGGGTGCCGCAGGCCCTGGCCGCCGCCGACGTGTTCCTCACCGCCAGCACCAGCGAGGTGCTCCCCATGAGCATGATCGAGGCGCTCGCCGCAGGCGCGCCCCTGGTCGCCGCGCAGAGCCCCGCCGCGCTGGACCTGATTCAGGAGGGCGTGAACGGCACCGTCCGCGCCGCCACGCCCGAGGCGCTCGCCGAGGGCCTGCTCGACACGCTGATGCCCGCCCAACTGCCCACGCTCCAGGCCGGGGCGCGCGCCAGCGCCGCGCAGTACGACCTGACCACCCGCGCCGCCGCGCTCGAAGCCGTGTACGAACAGGTCATCCAGCGCAAACGCCGGTAGGGAACGGAAGGGCAGCGGAGGCGAGGCCGCACTGGTCTCCCCTCCGCTGCCCTTTGATCGTCAGGCGATACAGGAAGGCCCCGGCATTGCTGCTGGGGCCTTCTGTGTGGTGCCGAAGATGGGACTTGAACCCACACGCCTCGCGGCGCTAGTCCCTGAAACTAGTGCGTCTACCAATTCCGCCACCTCGGCACACCTTTGGTATTCTCGCCCGCGCTCGGGCGCGTTTCAGGGCTCGCTTACTTTATAGGCGAGTGCCGAAACTGTCAACACCCCTTGCCCTGGATGTGGCCGGGCCGCGCCGGAGCACCCTCCCCTGACGCGGCCCGTGGTGGTGATTCAGGCGTCTGGACCGGCGCATGCACACCCGTCCAGCCGGGTCCGGATCAGGCGACAGGTTCACCGCGTTCGCGCATCCGGTCGGCCAGCTTGCCGGGTTCGAAGAGGCTGGCGCCCGCGCCGTAGCGGGCGGTCACGGCGCGGTTCAGGAGCCACACAGCGCCCGCGACGCCCACAAGGCTGATGATCAGGCCCGGGACGCGCATGACGGCGTTCACGGCGGCGATCTGGGCGTTGAAGTCGTCCGTGCCGAACTTCGCGGTGACGCGCTGGTAGTTCACGACGCTGTTCACGACGCCGCCGATCAGGTCCACCACGGCGAACACGACGGTGCCCTGCACCAGGCCGCGCCGGACGATGGGGTCGCGCATGGCGGTCTGGGTGGCGGCGCGGTGCTCGGGGCTCTCGCCGATGCTGGTCGCGTCGATGAACACCCGGAACAGCGGGACGCTGGTGGCAGCGCTGATCAGGAACAGCAGGCCCGTCAGGTAAGAGCGGGCGCTGTCCTTGATGGCGTACCAGAAGCCGTCCACGTACCAGAAGGCCAGCGCGCCGCTGAACAGCGCGCCCGCCCCGCCGATCAAGGCGACGGGACTGACGTTGCGGTTCACCAGCAGGTCCCACAGGACGTACCCGACGGGGATCAGCGCGGCCAGGAGGTACGCGCGGACGTTGCCGGTGGTGCCGCCCCCGAAGACCTGCTCGGCGACGCTGATGCCGCTGCCGAGGATGTTCGGGCTGAGAATCAGGATCGGGATGACAAGCGTGAACACGAGGTCCCAGACGGTCTTGGGCACGCGGGGGCGTTTGGCGGGCGTGGGGGTGGGGGCGGCGGTCATGCCTGGCATTCTCGTGCATTCCCGCGTGAGGAGCAGCCCGGGGCCGGGGGCGGGCCTGACGGGCGGTCCGGTACGCTGGGGGCAATGCGTGTCCTGGAGGTCTTCACGGTGTTCCTGCGGCTGGGCCTGTCGAGTTTCGGGGGCCGGTGGCGCACCTGGGGTTCTTCCGGGCGGAGTTCGTGGGGCGCCGCGCGTGGCTGTCGGACGCGGAGTACGCGGAGCTGGTGGCGGTGGCGAACTTCCTGCCGGGGCCGAGCAGTTCGCAGGTGGGGCTGGCGGTGGGCCTGCGCCGGGCGGGGTGGGCCGGGGCGGGCGCGGCGTGGCTGGGGTTCACGCTGCCCAGCGCCCTGATCATGGCGCTGCTGGGGTTCACGCTGGCGGGCGGCGCGGCGGACGGGGCGGGGTGGGTGCAGGGCGTGAAGCTGGCGGCCGCAGCGGTCGTGGCGCAGGCGGTGGCGGGCATGTGGGGCGCGCTGGTGACGGACCGGGTGCGGGTGGGGCTGGCGCTGGGCGCGGCGGCGGCGCTGCTGGTGCTGCCTGCGTGGTGGCCGGGCGTGGGCGGGTGGGGCACGCTGGGGGTGCTGGGCTTGTGCGCGCTGATCGGCTGGCGCACCCTGACGGCGCCGGTCGCAGAGGGGCAGGCGCTGCGCGTGCCGGTGTCGCGCCGGGCGGGCACGGCGCTGCTGGCCCTGTGCGCGGCGCTGGCCGCAGCCCTCGCGGCCCTGTCGGCCCTGGGGGGCGGCTGGGCGCTGCTGTGGGCGACCTTCCGGGCGGGCGCGCTGGTGTTCGGCGGGGGACACGTGGTGCTGCCCCTGCTGGAGAGTGCGTTCGTGCCGGGGCTGCTGCCGCACGGGGCGTTCGTGGCGGGGTACGGCGCGGCGAACGCCATGCCGGGGCCGCTGTTCACCTTCGCGTCGTATCTGGGAGCGGCCGCCGCGCCCGCGCTTGGCTTAGGGGCGGGTGTGGGGGCGCTGCTGGGCACGCTGGGCATCTTCCTGCCGGGCGCGCTGCTCATGCTGGGGGCGCTGCCGTTCTGGTCCGCGCTGAGTGGGCGCGCGGGCGCGCGGGCCGCGCTGGCGGGCGTGAACGCGGGCGTGGTGGGCCTGCTGCTCGCGGCGCTGTACACGCCGGTGTTCACGGGCGCGGTGCGCGGCCCGGCCGATCTGGCGGGCGTGCTGGTGGCCTACGCGGCCCTCACGGCCGGGCGGGTGCCCGCGTGGGTGGTCGTGCCGGTCTGCGCCGCGCTGGGTGGACTACTGGGCCGGTAACCGGGCTGCGCCGACAGAGCCCCTCAGTTCAGGTCGGCCACCATGTCCACGCGGTGCAGGCCCGGGCCGTAGCCGTCGGGCGTGCGCCCCAACTCGCGGAAGCCCAGGCGGGCGTAGAACGGCGCGGTGTGCTGGCTGGTGTCCAGCGCGGCGTGCGGGACGCCCAGGGCGCGCAGACGGTCCAGGCGGGCCTGGGCCAGGGTGCGGCCCAGCCCCTGCCGTTGCCGGTCCGGGTGCACCATGCCCCACGCGAACCCGGCGGGCCGGGCCGGATCGGGGCTGAACCACAGGCCGCCGCAGGCGATGACCTGCCCGCCCTCCTCGATGACGAGGTACTCGGCGGGGCCTTCTTCACCGTCGAGCCAGCCCTCGAAGTCGCGGCGTTCCTCCGGCAGGAAGAAGCGGGGGGTGTTCGCGTCGAACAGGTGCAGGCACGCGGCCCGGTCGCCGGGCTGGTAGGGGCGCAGGGTGGGCATGCGGGTCAGTGTGGCACGCGCCGCCGCGGTGGGGCCGTAGAGTGGGCGGATGCGGGAGGCTGCGGGATTGGCGGTGCTGGGTGGGCTGGACGTGCCGGTGTCGGCGCGGCTGTCGCCCCTGCTGGCCGAGGCGCTGGCGGGCCTGGAGGCGGACCGGGTGGACGTGGCGTACGTGCGGTCGGCGGCGTTCCGGGCGAACGTGATGCAGGCGAACCGCGCGGCGGAGATCGCGGAATCCGACGGAAAGCTCGCGCTGATCGCGCGGGCCCTGGCGGGCTGCGCGCGGCTGCACCCCTCCCCCACCCCGGACCGCTTCCAGGCGCTGCGGATCGTGGAGGGCCTGTCCGCGCGGGAGATGGACGCGCTGGGCGAGGTGTTCGACCTGCTCGACCCCATTGACCCGTTCGCGGACGCCCTGCCCCTGCGCGGCAGCGTGCCCCTGGGCTGGTCGCGGCTGGAGTTCGAGGGGGCGCTGGGCGGACTGGCGGGCCTGGGCCTGCTGGCCCGCGAGGACCGGACCGGCAGCCTGGACACCCCGGAGCGGGCGTGGGTGCTGACGCCCCTGGCGCGCGGCGTGGCGACCCTGTGCGGCTTCTTCGGTGAGGCCCTGTGAGCGGCCGCTGATCTTCACTGGACGGAGCGGGGCGCAGGCGGCAGAGTGTCCACATGACGGAACCGGGCGGGGATCTGAACGGGCGGGTGCAGCTGGAGCGGCTGGTGGCGTACCGGGCGGACGGGTCGGTGTCGCCGGTGGTCGTGGCGGGTCGCCTGTCGCCGGACGGTGTGTTCGGGTGGGAGGGCCAGCCGGGCCCGCCGGTGGACGGGGCGGGCGTGCAGGAGGGCGTGGCGTTCGCCGGGGCGCTGGTGTCGGCGCTGGGGGGCCTGACCGAGTCGAGTGACACGGACGCGCCGTTCGTGCCGTTCGTGCTGCCGCGCGCGTTCACGCCGGAGGCACTGGCGCGCGTGGACTGGCTGGGGCTGCTGCCGCTGCCAACCGGGGAGGTCGAGGTGGAGGTCGTCCCGTCCGCCTTCCGGCTCGCGGAGCGCCTGACGAGACGGGAGGCCGAGGGGAACGCGGCGGACCTCTACGCGCCGGGCGAGCCGGAGGCGATCCGCACGGCGGCGGCGCTGTTCGCGTCGGGCGCGGACGGTCGCTTGGTGACGGTCACGGCGGGGCGAGTGGCGCTGCTGCTGATCGACGTGGTGCGCCTGCCGCGCGGCGCGTGGGCGGGCGTGGCGACCCTGAGGATCGACACGTGAATCTGTTCGGTCTGACCGTGCCGCCGCTGCTGCTGGACCTGACGGGCGGGGCATGCGTGCTGGTCAGCCTGTACTTCCTGTGGTCGAAGCGGGCGGTGTACTGGCACTGGTCGAACCTGTCGCTGCTGCCGTACTTCCTGCTGTTCCTCAGCGGTGGGCAGTGGATGCTGGCGGGCTTGCAGGTCACGTACCTGCTGTTCGGCATCCATGGGCTGTACCTGTGGCATCTGGAGGCCCGGCGGGCGCGGGGGGAGATCCGTTTCAACGAGCCGCTGTGGTACGGGGTGACGTGGGTGGCGAGCCTGCTGATCTTCGCGTACACGGTGGCGGTGACGGATTTCGGCGCGGCGTGGAACTGGGTGCAGTTCGCGGCGGTGACCTTGGCGCTGGTGGCGAATTTCGGCACGACGCGCCGCTGGGCGTGGTCGTGGCCGGTGTGGATCGCGGTGAACGCGGTGCAGGCGGTGTTCTTCTGGCATACGGGGTACTGGGTGCTGTTCGCGTTGCAGTTCGTGCTGGCGGGCATGAGCGTGTACGGCTGGCGCGAGTGGCGGCGGGACGAGGCGCGGGAGGTGGCGTTTGCCTGACGTGACGGGTCGGCGCTACCGGCACGGGCTGGTGGTGGGGAAGTTCGCACCGCTGCACCGGGGGCACCTGAGGGTGCTGGACGAGGCGCTGGCCCGCTGCGAGCGGGTGAGCGTGTGGGTGTACTCCCGCCCGGACTTTCCGGACATGCCCAGCCCGCTGCGCCGGGGCTGGGTCCGGTCGCTGTACCCGGCGCGGCTCTTCCCGGGGCTGGACCTGCTGCCGGACGCGCCGAATCCACCGCTGAACGAAGCGCCGGACGCCACCCACCGCGTGTACGTGCGGGGCGTGCTGGACGGCTGGGGGGTACGGCCCGACGCGGTGTTCACGTCCGAGGCGTACGGCGAGGCGTTCGCGGCGTCGCTGGGCGCGGCGCACGTCTGCGTGGACCGGGCGCGGGCAGCGGTGCCGGTCAGCGGCTCGGCGCTGCGCGCGGACGTGCACGGCCTGCGTGAGTTTCTGGAGCCGCTGGTGTACGCGCATTTCGTCCGGCGGGTGGTGATCCTGGGCGCGGAGAGCACCGGCAAGAGCACCCTGACCCGCGCGCTGGCGGAGGCGTTCGGGACGGCCGGGGTGCGCGAGTACGGCCGGGACGTGTACGAGCGGGAGAACGGTGCGCTGACAGAAGCGCACTTCCTGGAGATCGCGCGGGGGCACCGGGCGCTGGAGGACGAGGCGATCACCTCGCCCGGCGTGCACCGCTGGGTGTTCAGCGACACGGACGCCGCCACGACCCTGATGTGGTCGCACCTCCTGACCGGCGGGGCGCTGCCGGAGCTGCGGGCGCTGGCCGACGACTGCCGCTCGCGGTACGCGCACGCCTTCCTGTGCGGCACGGACCTGCCGCACGAGCAGGACGGCTGGCGGGCGAACACGGAGGTGCGGGCGGTGCAGCAGGCGTTCATCCGGCAGGATCTGGAGGCGCGGGGCGTGCCGTTCACCCTGCTGAGCGGGTCGGTTCCCGAGCGGGTGGCGCAGGTGCGGACGGTCCTGGGGGACGGATGAGCGAGGAACGGGTGCGGGCGAACGAGCGGCTGTTCGATGCGGTGGCGGACCGGTACGACGGGGTGGGGTTCCTGGCCCAGGCGGCCCGCTTCGTGGCCGAGGTGGCGGGCGTGCAGCCGGGCGAGGCGGTGCTGGACGTGATGACCGGCACAGGCGCGGTGGCCGCCGCCGTGGCAGGCCGCGCGGGGCGGGTGGTGGGCGTGGACGTGTCGGCGGGCATGCTGGCGCGGGCCAGGGCGCGGGTGCCGGGCGCGGAGTTCGTGCGGGGGGACGCGGCGGCGCTGCCCTTCCCGGACGGTGCCTTCGGCGTGGCGGTGTGCGCGGCGGGCGTGTTCTTCCTGCCGGACATGCCGGGCGGCGTGCGCGAGTGGGCGCGGGTGGTGCGGCCCGGCGGGCGGGTGGTGGTGTCGTCGTTCGGGCCCGAGTTGCTGGGCCCACTGCCGGGGCTGTGGCGGGCGCGGCTGGCCGGGGCAGGCCTGAAGCCGGGCGCGCCGCCGCTGGGTCGCCTGCCCACCCCGGAGGCCCTGGCGGACGTGCTGCGCGCGGCGGGCCTGACGGACGTGCAGGCGGCCCTTCACCCGCTGACGTATGCCCTCCCGGACGTCGAGGCGCGCTGGGCCGACATCCGCGCGGGGCTGGAGGGGCTGCCGCTGGCGTCCCTGCCCCCGCAGGAGGTGGCGGCGCTGGAGGCCGCGCACCACGCCGACCTCGCGCCGCTGTTTGAGGGAGGGCCGCTGACTGTGCCCCTCCCCGTGATCGTCGCGTCCGGGCACGTCGCCACCGTTTGACGAATGAAACGGCCCGCGTGGGAATCGCGTACTGTGGGGCATGACCAACCCGGACGACAAGCAACCCGACGCCTCCAGCAACGCGCCGTCCTGGGTGGACGAGGTCCTCGGCGGGTCCAGCGCCAGCCCGGCCACCAGCTCGACCTCGGCCCCGACCGCCGCGCCGAAGCCCGCCGGGGCGGACGACCTGCGCATTCCGGACGCTGCCCCGCGCGCCGCCGCGCCCTCCTGGGTGGACGAGGTCGCGGGTGCGGCTCCCACCGCCCAGCCGAGCCGGCCCGCTGAGCCCGCGCCTGCTCCGTCGTGGGTGGACGCCGCCGTGGGCACCTCCGGCACGACCAGCAGCGCCCCCGGCAGCGCGCCGGTCAGTCCGGCCCCGGCGCCGTCCTGGGTGGATCAGGCGGCCGGGAGCAGCGCCGCGCACACCCCGCAGCCCCAGCCGCAGCAGGTGCCGCCCGCGCATCACGTGCCGCCCACCCCGGTCGCCCCGACGGTCGTGCCGCCCCCCCGCCCCCCGGCGGACGACGACTGGGTGGCGCGCGCCACGGGCGGAGCGAAGAACCCGTCCATCCCGCAGGGCCCCGCCCCCATGCCCCACGCGCCCAGTCAGAGTGGGAACTTCGACGATCTGGAACGGCAGGCGCGGCAGGCCATCAACCAGTTCACGCAGGGCGTCCAGAGTGGCGACGTGGCGCAGAAGAAACTCATCGCGGGCCTCCTGGCGATCTTCCTGGGCGGCCTGGGCGTGCACAAGTTCTACCTGGGCAACACCCAGGCCGGCGTGATCATGCTCGCCGCCACCATCGGCGGGTGGATCCTGGGCATCATCGGGTCGTTCATCATCGTCGGCGCAGTGTTCTTCCTCGTGCCGTTCCTGGTGGGCCTGCTGGGCTTCATCGAGGGCGTCATCTACCTGACGAAGAACGACGCGGACTTCCAGCGGGACTACATCATCGGCAAGAAAGCCTGGCTGTAAGGCGTTGACGGTGGAAAGTTGATGGTTGAGAGAGGGAGTGACCCTTCCATCAACCATCAACGTCGACCATCCACCCCTCTTACAGCGCCTGTTCGATGTCCGCCTGGAGGTCGCGCAGGGCTTCCACGCCGACGCTCATGCGGATGGTGGTGGGGGTGACCCCGGCGGCGTGGCGGGCGGGTTCGGGCACGCGGCCGTGCGTGGTGGTCCAGGGGTGCACGACGAGCGTGCGGACGTCCCCGAGGTTCGGGGCGATGCGGAGCACGCGCACGCGCGACAGGAACGCGCTGGGGTCCGGCACCTCGAAGGTCAGGACGGCGCCCTGCCCGCCGCGCAGGTACGTCTGCGCGAGGTGGTGGTGCGGGTGGCTGCTCAGGCCGGGGTAGCTGACCTTCCCGACCTTCGGGTGCGCCTCCAGCCACTGCGCCAGGGCGAGGGCGGTGGCGCTCTCGCGTTCCAGGCGCAGCGCGAGGGTCTCGAGGCCCTGCGCGATCAGGAACGCGCTGTGCGGCGCGAGGGTCATGCCCAGCTGGTGCGCGCCGAACCAGCGCTGCCGCCACGCGAGGGCCGCGTCGCCCCGCACGCTGAGGATGCTCTGCTCGCCGCCGTCCGTGTAGATCGGGTTGCGGGTCAGGTCGTGCCCGGTGCCGACCGTCACGGCGCCGCCCAGGACGCTGCCGTGCCCGCCCGCCCACTTCGTCAGGGACTGACTGACGATGTCCGCGCCGTGCTCGAGCGGGCGGCACAGGAAGCCCACACCCCCGCAGGTGTTGTCGATCGCCAGCAGCGCCCCGCGCTCGTGGGCGATGTCCGCGAACGCGCGGATGTCCGCGATGTCCCCGGCGGGGTTGCTGATCATCTCCGCCCACACCAGCCGGGTGTTCGGCTGCATGGCGGCGCGCACGGCGTCCGGGGTGTTGTCCACCAGCGTCGCCGTGATGCCCATCAGCGGCAGGATGTTACTCAGCATCCCGGTCGTCCCACCGAACAGGCTGCTGGCCGACACCACATGATCCCCGGCGCGGCACACGCTGAGGATCGCGGTGAGGGTCGCCGCCTGCCCACTCGCCACCGCCACGGTGGCCGCGCCGCCCTCCAGGGTGGTGATGCGGTCCTCCAGCGCCCGCACGGTCGGGTTCTGGAGGCGGGCGTAACTCAGGCCGGTGTTCTGCTGGAATTCCAGTTGCGCCTCCTCCAGCGTGTCGAACTGGAACGCCGCCGCCGCGTGGATCGGGAAGCCGATGGTCTGTCCCAGTCCCCGGGGAATGCTGCTCTGCACGGCAGTCGTCTCGAACGTCCACCCCTGGGGGTGCGTGGTGTCGGCGGGCGTGTCGCTCATGCCCCCACGCTACGCCGCGACGCCCCGGCGCGCTCCGGCCATGTCCGACCCGCCCGGATGACCCGGTGGGGGGGGATGCGTCACATGAGGACGACAGAGGCATGAAGGCTCCTTAAGGTGACCGTGTGAAACGAACTGCCGTCCTCCTGACCGTCACGACCCTGCTGCTGGCCGCCTGCACGCCCACACCGACCCCCGTCGTGGAGCCCGACCCCGCCACCACCGTCCCCGCCGCGCCGGCCCTGGGGCAGAGCCTCGACCTGAAGGCGGCGCCCGCCACCGCCGAGGCCGCCGCGCAGCAGTTCCAGACCCTGACCGACCCCACCAACCCGGACCTGGACCCGGACCTGAAGACCCTGATGGGCCTGTTCGCGCCGGCCGGTGGACCCATGAGCCTCAGCCTGGACCAGCCCACAAAGATCGGGCGTCAGATCCTGGATCGCGTGACGGGTCAGGCGAAACTGAGCAGCCAGAGCGCCGTGGCGGCCCGGAAGTACGCGCTGCCCACCGGCACCACGACCTTCAAGGCGGACGGCACCCGCACCTACAGCGAGGCTCCCACGGACGGTTACGTGGAGATTGAGGAGCGCCTCGGTGCCCGCATTGACGTGAAGTGGACAGTCGGCGGCGCCGCTACCGTCTGGATGGATCGCGGTGAGGACTATGACTCCCAGACGGGTCAGATGGTGCCCGTGCAGGTCGAACTGCCCACGAACGCCAGCGCCACGATCAGCTCGAAGGGCGCCGTCCGCGCGGGCGCGACCTTCAGCATGACGCCCGGCGGCTGCCTGAACACCTTCGGGCCCGAGGCGCTGACGCTGAGCGCCTGGGCGGGCCGTCAGACGAACGCGCCGCTGAGCATGACCCTGGATTACGGCTGGGGCCCGCAGGGCCTGAAGCTGAAAGCCGCCGCCCAGCACACCACCACGAGGAACGCGGGCAGCGTGAGCGTGGACCTCAGCCTGAACGGCACCACCGCTGGCCGCTGCACGGACACCGTGACCTTCACGCCCACGGCCGCCACCCTGAAGGCCGACCTGAGCCTGCCCGGCCACAAGGTCGCCAGCGCCGTGTACCTGCGTGACGTGAAGAACGTCGTGATCAGCGACGCGGCACTGAAGAAGGCGAACTTCTTCCAGAACGTGAGCGGCACCCTGAACGCCGCCCTGAGCTACAACGACCGGAACGTCCTGACGGCCAGCGGCTCCATCGCCGACGGGACCGACCTGGACCTCGCGCCCGGCGATCAGGTGACCGTGAAGTACGTCCGCGACGGCAAACTGGTCGGGAAGACCCTGCCGGACGCCCTGACTGATCTGGGCACGCTGCTGCCCCGCTGACCGCCCCCCGCATCTGGACGCGCCCGCCTGCCCGGCCGGTGCGTCCTGTCCATGCACCCCACACGCTAATGTGACCCATGCACATTCGGGATATGAACTGGGTCATGGTCGAGGACCTGCTGACCCGCGAGGACCGCTGCGTCCTCCCGCTGGGCTGCACCGAGCAGCACGCCACCCTCAGCCTCGCGACGGACACGCTGCTGGCCGAACGCGTCGCGCGTGAGGCCGCCGAGGGCAGCGGCGTACCCGTGTTCCCCGCCCTCCCGTACGGCATCACGCCCACCTTCGCGGCGTACCCGGGCACGCTCAGCCTGCGGGTGAGCACGTACCTGAATCTGCTCGACGACCTGCTGAGCGGCCTGCACGCCCAGGGCTTCCGGCGCATCCTGATCGTGAACGGGCACGGCGGGAACGCCCCGGGGCAGGGCTGGCTGGCCGAGTGGCTGGCCCGGCACCCGGACGCGCGCGTGCAGTGGCACAACTGGTGGAATGCGCCCCGCACCTGGGCCGCCGTGCAGCGCGTGGACCCCCTGGCCAGCCACGCCAGCTGGATGGAGAACTTCCCCTGGACCCGCCTGGACGGCGTCCCGGCACCCGAGGAGCGCAAACCCATGGTGGACGTCGCCGCGCTGCGCCAGCTGCCCCCCGCGAGGGTGCGCGAGGTGCTGGGCGACGGGAACTACGGCGGCCTGCACCACCGCCCGGACCGCGAGATGCAGCTCATCTGGCAGGAGGCCGTCGCGGAAACCCGCGCGCTGCTGGAGAGTGGCTGGGCCTGACAGGCGCGGGGCCCGGGCCGGGGTCTCCCCCACCCGGGCCCCGCCGCCCGTTTACCCGATCTGTTTCAGCAGGTTCACGGTCTCGACCATCGCCAGGACCGCCTCGGCGCCCTTGTTCCCGGCCTTGATGCCCGCGCGGTTCAGGGCCTGCTCGACCGTGTCGGTCGTCAGCACGCCGAACGCCACGGGCACCCCGGTGTGCAGACTGGTGTTCAGGATGCCGTTCGCCGCGCCGCCCGCCACGAAATCGTAGTGGTCCGTATCGCCCTTGATGACGGCGCCCAGGCACACCACCGCGTCGTACTTCCCGGACTCCGCCAGCTTGCGGGCGATCAGCGGCACCTCGTAACTGCCCGGCGCGAGGAAATGATCCAGGTTCTCGGTCTTCCCGCCGTGCTGCACGAACGCCAGCTCCGCCCCCTCCACCAGACGGTCCACGATCAGGTGATTCCAGCGGGTACTGACAACAGCGAACTTCAGGTCGGTGGCAAGCAGATTGGCTTCGATTCGGTTCATGGTGATTCTCCTTCGGAAGGGCTATGAGCGCTGGGCTGTGGGCTATGCGTGGGGTAACGAGGTGTCCCTCGGCTCGTGGACTGGCCGCGAAATGGACTGAGGGATTCTCAGTCGCCGCTGCCGTCGGTGCCGAGGTGGCCGAGTTTGGCGGCCTTGGTGCTGAGGTAGGCGGTGTTGTGTTCGTTACGGCCGACGTGCAGGGGCACGCGTTCGACGACGTCCAGGCCGAAGCCGCCCAAGCTGTGGAGTTTGCGGGGGTTGTTCGTCAGGACGCGCAGTTGCCGCGCGCCCAGGAGGTGGAGCATCTGAGCGCCGATGCCGAAGTCGCGGGCGTCGGCGGGAAAACCCAGTTGCAGGTTCGCCTCGACGGTGTCCGCGCCGCCGTCCTGGAGGTGGTAGGCGCGGATCTTGTTCAGCAGGCCGATGCCGCGCCCTTCCTGCCGGAGGTACACGAGGACGCCGCGGCCCTCGGCGGCGATGGCCTGCATGGCGGCGTCGCGTTGCGGGCCGCAGTCGCAGCGCAGCGAGTGGAAGCCGTCCCCGGTGAGGCATTCGCTGTGCACGCGCACGAGCAGGGGCTCGGGGGTGACGTCGCCCATGACGAGCGCGACGTGTTCCGCGCCGCTGAGGGTGTCCTCGAAGCCGACGAGGCGGAACTCGCCGTACTCGGTGGGCAGCCGCGCCTCCGCCACGAGCTGCATGAAGGGGTCGTGTTCCATGCGGTACGCGATGAGGGCCTCGATGCTGCCGACCTTCAGGCCGTGCCGTTCACCGAATGCGAGGAGGTCCGGGAGGCGGCTCATCTCGCCGTCGTCCCCCATGATCTCGCAGATCACGCCGACGGGCGCGAAGCCCGAGAGCCGGGCGAGGTCGCAGCCCGCCTCGGTGTGACCGGCGCGGCGCAGCACCCCGCCGGGCCGCGCGACGAGCGGGAAGATGTGGCCGGGGCGGCGGAAATCGGTGGGTTTGGCCGCGTCGTCCATCAGGGCGGCGATGGTGGCGGCGCGGTCGAAGGCGCTGATGCCGGTGGAGTTGCTGACGTGATCCACGCTGACGGTGAACGCCGTGCCGTTCGGATCGCTGCTCTGCCCCACCATCGGCGTCAGGTCCAGCGCGCGCGCCCGCTCCGGCGTGAGGGTCACGCAGATCAGGCCGCGCCCCTCGCGCGCCATGAAGTTCACCCACTCGGGCGTGGCGGTCGCAGCGGGCATCAGCAGGTCGCCCTCGTTCTCGCGGTGCTCGTCGTCTACCAGGATCACGGGTCGCCCGGCGCGCAGTTCCGCCAGCAGTTCAGGGATGGAGGCCAGCGTCATGCGCCCACCTCCTGCTCCGCCTGTTCGGGCGTCCAGTCGCGCATCAGGATGAGCCGCTCGACGTACTTGGCCATCTGGTCGGCCTCCAGATTCACCTGCGTGCCCGCCGCCCAGGTGTGCAGGGTGGTGACCTCCAGCGTGTGCGGCACGAGCCACAGCGTGAACTCGTCCGGGCGCAGGTCGGCGCGGCTGCCCGCCGGGCCGCCCGCGTCCACGACGGTCAGGCTCACGCCGTCCACCGTGACGCTGCCCTTCGGCACGAGGTAACGGGCGAGGTGCGGCGCGGCGCGCACGGTCATGGTGTACGCGCCGGGCTGGGCGTCCACGCGCAGGACCGTGCCCACGCCGTCCACGTGCCCGCTGACCACGTGCCCGCCGAAGCGCGCCTGGGCGGTCATGGCGCGCTCCAGATTCACCTTCGTGCCCTCGCGCCAATGGGGCGCGGTCTTGGCGATCGTCTCGCGGCTGAGGTCCACGGTGAAGCCCGCCGCGTCCCAGGTGGTCACGGTCAGGCAGGTGCCGTTCACGGCGATGCTCTCGCCGAGTTCCACATCCGCCCACATGCGGGCGGGCTGGATGGTGACGGTCAGGTTGCCCTCGTTCTCGGTGGTGCGGGCGATCTGCCCGACCTGTTCGATGATTCCAGTAAACATGGAGTGACCTCGGGTGGAGGCAGGAGCGCACTCGCTCCCCCTCCACGGGGAAGGAAGGCTCAGACGCGCGGGATGGCGTGCAGCAGGCCGGTGATCAGGACGTCCGGGCCGAGCGTCTCGACCGTGACTTCGTGCAAGGCCTGCGCCTCGTGCATGGGGCGCGCGGGACCAGTCAGGGGACTCAGGCCCGCGCCCAGGAGTTTCGGGGAGAGAAAGACCCGCACCTCGTCCACCAGTCCCTGCGCCAGAAAGGCACTCAGGAGGGTCGGGCCGCCTTCGAGCAGCACGCTGCCGATCCCCAGGCCCGCCAGTCCGCTCAGGGCGTCCGGCAGCGATGCGGCGCGCTGCACGGTGATCCCGGCGGCCTCGTGCGCGGCCGCGTCGGCGTCCGGAGCGGTCACGAGGACGGCACCGTCGCGCCACGCGCGGGCCTGCGGATCGCTCGCCGCGCGGCGGTCAAACACCACCGGGCGCGGGTCCCGGCCCCCCGGCACGCCGCGCGTCGTCAGGGCCGGGTCGTCCAGGCCCAATGTGCCGCTGCCGACCGCGATGGCGTCCAGTTCGTCGCGCCAGCGCATGGTGCGCTCCCGGGCCTGCGGGCCGCTGACCGCGCCGTTGCCCTCGTTCAGCGCGGCCACCTTGCCATCGAGGGTCATGGCGTACTTCGCCACCACCCACGGGCGACCCCGCACCACTGCGCTGCGGAAGCCCGCCTGCTGCCGCGCGGCCTCGGCCTCCAGTACGCCCACCGTGACCTCGATCCCGGCGTCCCGCAGGCGCTGCACGCCGCGCCCCGCCACCAGCGGGTTCGGGTCCAGCGCCGCCACGACCACGCGCCGCACGCCCGCCGCGATCAGCGCGTCCGCGCAGGGCGGCGTGCGCCCGTGATGACTGCACGGTTCCAGTGTCACGTATACCGTCGCGCCGCGAGCCCGCTCGCCCGCGTCCCGCAGGGCGAACACCTCCGCGTGCGGCTCACCGGCCCTGGGGTGGAAGCCTCGCCCCACCACCTCGCCGTCCTGATCGGTACGGGCCTGCACGATCACGCAGCCCACGGGGGGATTCGGCGCCGTGCGGCCCAGTCCTCTGGCAGCCTCCACCAGCGCGAGCGTCATGAATCGCTCGTCGACCGGCAGTGCCGCCGCCACCCCTGCGGGTGGAGCATTCACTTCATACATGGTCTGTCGCCGCCTGCTGGGGGGCAGGCAGCGTTCCTCCTTCTCTCATCCGGACTGAATGGGCCACAGGCTCAGGGACGGCCCCTCGCCTTGCTTGATCCGCCTGAGCGTCTCTGCGCGCCATAACACCGTCGGCTCTGGATTCCCACCAGATCGGGCCTGCGCGTGGTGCAATCTGCGCGGGCTTCGCGGGCTGAGCCAGTTCAGCAGGACGAGCCTTCTGCTCGCTCCGTGAAGCGACATCACCGCCGGTAGGGAATTTCACCCTGCCCCGAAGGAAGTCGGCCCACCCGGAAGCGGGCCAGCTCTGAAGCTAGCACCCTCCTCCCCCCAGACTGTGGGGGAGATCAGACACCTGCCGGGGGACAATCCGCCACGCGCGATGGCGTCTGCTGAACGCAGCAACGCCCCCTCTCCCCCTTTCCGCGCCGCTGGAGGCCACCCCATGACAACGATCCTCGTGACCGGAGGCAGCGGCGTACTGGGCCGCGCCCTGACGCCCGCCCTGGAGGGCCGCGCGGACGTGCGCGTCCTGTCCCGCCACGCCGACCCCCGCCCCGCGTTCCGGCAGGGTGACCTCCAGACCGGCGCGGGCCTCGCGGAGGCGCTGCGCGGCGTGGACACCGTCATCCACGCGGCCAGCCAGCCCTCGCGGCCCCAGGCGGACCTCGAGATGACCGGCGTGCTCCTCGCGGCGGCGCGGGAGGCGGGCGTGCGGCACGTCGTGTACGTAAGCATCGTGGGGTGTGATCAGGTGCGGGCCTTCCCGTACTACCGCGCCAAGACCCAGACCGAGGCGCTGGTCGCGGCGGGCGGCGTGCCGTTCACGGTGGTGCGCGCCGCGCAGTTCCACGAGTTCGTGGCGTTCATGCTCTCGCGCCTGAACCGCGCGCCGCTGCTGCCCCTGCCGGGCCTGCCCCTCCAGCCCGTGGACGTCCGCGCCGCCGCCGCGCAGATCGCCGCCGTCTCGCTGGGGGCGCCGCAGGGTCGCGCGCCGGACATCGTCGGCCCACAGGTCATCCCACTGCCGGAACTGGCCCGCACCTGGGCCGACGCGACTGGTGTGCGCACCCGCATCCTGCCCGTCCCCGCCGCGCGGCGCTTCACGCCCCTCACCCGTCCCGACCTGAGCGGCGTGGGCCGCACCTGGGCGCAGTGGCTCGCGCAGGAGGCCGCGCGCCCTAATCCCTACGCGGGCTGAGCCGGGCGGAGCGGCTGGTCGGCATTCAGGTCCGCGAGTTCCGTCTCCTGCCCCCCGTGCCAGATGAACACCCGTCCGGCGCGGGCGACCAGCAGCCGCCCCCGACGGTCGAGGTCGGCCCAGGTGGCACCCTCCAGATCGGGTGCTGGGCCGTCCGCCAGCCAGCGGTACCGGACGAAGCGGTGATACCGCTGATCACAGATGAAATTCAGTTCCAGTGACCTCTTCCGCAGCGTGAACGGGTGCGCTTCACCCATGCCGATCCACTGCTCGGGCTCGTGCGTGACGTGCCAGCCGGTGCGGCGCAGGGCATGCCGGACGGTGTCGACCCGCCCTCCTCCCTGAGTAGGCACGACGGTGAACCCCGGCGGGCGGATCAGTTGCTGTTTCGTCAAGTCGGTGTGATTGACCTGGATCGTGCGTGAGTCCTGGAACGCGCCGCCGCCGCTCCAGCCGTCCGAGGCGTTCCACAGGCCGATGGCGTGCACCTGCGGCGGTTTCGACAGGGCCGTCCAACTCCACATCCTGACGCCGTAGCGTTCCATTGCCAGCGCCTGCTGCTGCTTTGATTCGTTCCGCGCGGTGTACAGCAGGTGCTCGCCGTCGGGCGAGAGGTCGCTCATCCACTCGTACAGCCGCCCGTGGAACCACGATCCGGACGTCAGAGTGTCAGTGGCGGTGTCCCACAGGTACACGCGCGTCCAGCGTGTGGGGGCGCGCCGGAACAGCACCACGCGGTCGGCCTCGCTGGCGAGCAGGCCCCAGATTCGCGCCGGGGCGGGTGGGGTACTGGCCGGGCCTTTCACGTGGCTGCGCTGCGGGTGGACTTTCATCCCAGCAGTGCGGCGAGTCCGCGTGACGCGACGTCCCGGATGACGTAGGTCATCTGGTGTGAGATTTCGGTCTCGGTGGGGTTGATCTCGATGGCGATTCCGCCGCGCCGCAGCGTTTCGGCGGCCAGTCCGGCGGCGGGATACACGGCGCCGCTCGTGCCGATGACCAGCGCGACCTGCGCGGCGGCGAAGGCGTCCTGCGCGGCTTCCAGGGCGTCCTCCGGCAGGTACTCGCCGAACCACACGACGTTGGGCCGCATGCGGTTCCCGAGCGGGGAGGTGGGCGGCGTGACCAGTTCGGCGGGCGCGGGGAGGGGGAACGTCTGCCCCGTCACCTCGTCCCGGCCGCTGAGGAGGTTGCCGTGCAGTTCCACGACCTGCCCGCCGTGCGTGCCGCTGCCCGCGCGGTGGTGCAGGCCGTCCACATTCTGCGTGGCGAGGAAGAACCCTGGCCCCTTCTGCGCCTCCAGCCGTGCCAGCAGGTCGTGCGCGCCGTTCGGCTGCGCCGCGAGCACGTCGCGGTAGCGGCCCGCGTACCACTCCCAGACCATCTCGGGATCGCGGCGGTACGCGGGCGGACTGGCGAGGTCCTCGGGCCGGAAGCGCGCCCAGTGCCCGGTCTGCGCGTCCCGGAAGGTGGGAATGCCGCTCTCGGCACTGACGCCCGCGCCGGTCAGCACGGCAACGCGGGTGGCAGAGTGCAGGGCGGCGCGGGCAGCAGCGAGATCCATGAGGGCAGGGTAGCCCGCAGATGGAAACCGCGCGCCCACAGATGACCCGGGCCCCAGCCGAAGCCACCCCGTACACAGTTGATCAGCAGCCCGCACCGCCCCCCCACGCCCCGACCGCAGACTGCCACCGGCTGTCCGGGCCTTCCACCGTAACGGCAGGATGGCGTCGAGGCCGGACCCGTCACCGCCGAACCCAAACCCGCCGCGCCAGTCAAATCTCTTGCCCAGTGCAGCGCCTGCTCCCCCCGTCACCCCTGGGGATGTGGGCTGGGGCCACCACGCGCGAAACAGCCCAAAAATAAAAAACCCGCCTTCTTCGGCGGTGATAAGAAAAGGATACCCCGGTATGCAGGCCGCGTCAACCCCTGTAGATCGGCCTGATTTGTGCCGTTCAGCACGCCAGTCACCGTACTGCGCTTTCAGGCCTTATGCACCGCCGATGTACGCGGGCGGCACGCAGTCCACCAGCCACACGCCGTTCTCGCTGACGAAGAACGTCAGTCCAGCGGCGTGCAGCTCCCCTGCGCGGATGGTGAGGATGACGGGGGAGCCGCGCCGCGCGCCGACCCGCCGGGCGGTGTCGGGGTCGCCGGAGAGGTGGACGTGGTGGCGGTTCATGGGGCGCAGGCCCTCACGGCGGATGGCCTCCAGCGCCGCGGGGTGCGTGCCGTGGTACAACAGCGCGGGCGGCGTGGCCGGTTCGAGTTGCAGGTCAACGGGGACGCTATGCCCCTGGTTCGCGCGGATGTGGTCGCCGCGCAGACTGAAGCGCTGTTTGTCGCAGTGAGTCACGGCGGCTTCGACCTGCGCGCGGGTGACGTTCAGGTGCGTGAGCAGTGGCGCGAGGGGCACCCAGCCGCCCGGCGCGAGGGTCAGTCCGGCCTCGTGCGGGGCGTGACGCAGCAGGTACGACAGGCGTCTGGAGAGGGCGCGGTCGGTCATGCGCCCAGTCTGCGCGGGGCGGGGGGACTGGGCATCGGCCAGGTGGCGCAGGCCATCCGGCTGGGTGCGCGGTAGGCTGCGCGGGATGACACAGCATGAGACGTGGGTGGCCCTGCGGGCGCACTGGCAGGAGCTGGCGGACCTGGGCGGAACCCTGGCGCTGCTGGGGTGGGATCAGAGTACGTACCTGCCGCGTGGGGGGGCGGCGGGGCGGGCGCGGCAGCGGGCGCTGCTGTCGGGCCTGCGGCACGCGCGGGCGACGGACGCGGGGTATGGGCGGCTGCTGGATGCGGCGGGCGCGCTGGATCTGGGGCCCACGGAGGCGCGGATGCTGACGGTGGCGCGGCGGGACTTCGAGCGGGCGACGCGCCTGCCGGGTGAGTTCGTGCAGGCGTCGGCGCAGCATGCCGGTGAGAGTTACGCGGCGTGGGTGGAGGCGCGGCCTGCGAACGACTGGGCGCGAGTGGTGCCGCTGCTGGAGCGGACGCTGGACCTGAGCGTGCAGCGCGCCGCGTTCTTCCCGGAGTTCGCGGATCCGATGGATGTCTTCGTGGACGCCTCGGATGAGGGGATGACGGCCGCGCAGGTGGACGCGGTGTTCGCCGAGTTGCGCCGCGAGCTGGTGCCGCTGGTGGACGCGGTCACGGCGGCCCCGGCGCCCCGCATGGATTTCCTGGCGCGCGAGTACCCGATTCCCACCCAGTTGCGGCTGGGTGAGGAGATCGGGGCGCTGTACGGGTACGATTTCACGCGGGGCCGGCAGGATCTGACGGCGCATCCGTTCATGACACGGCTGGGCGCGCGGGACGTGCGGATCACGACGCGGGCGCAACTGGCGGACCCCACGGACGCGCTGTACTCCACGCTGCACGAGGTGGGGCACGCGCTGTACGAGCAGGGCGTGGCGGAGGACCTGCTGGATACCCCGCTGGGCGGCGGCGTGAGTGCCGGGGTGCACGAGAGCCAGTCGCGGCTGTGGGAGAACCTGGTGGGTCGCTCGCGGGCGTTCTGGGCGGGGCAGTTCGGGCGTTTCCGCGACGCCTTCCCCGAACAGCTGCGTGACGTGACGGAGGAGGAGATGTTCCGCGCGGTGAACGTGGTGCGCCGCAGCCTGATCCGCACGGACGCGGACGAGCTGACGTACAACCTGCACGTGATCACCCGCTACGAGCTGGAGCGGCAGCTGCTGGGCGGCTCGCTGGCGGTCTGCGATCTGGCGGACGCGTGGCATGCGGCCTACGAGGCGAACCTGGGCCTGCGCGCGCCCAGTCACGCGGACGGGGTGCTCCAGGACGTGCACTGGTTCAGCGGCGGGATCGGCGGGGTGTTCCAGGGATACACGCTGGGCAATGTGCTGAGCGCCCAGTTCTACGCGGCGGCCCGGGCGGCGAACCCGGACCTGGACGGGGACATCGCGCGCGGAGAGTTCGGGCGCCTGCACGGCTGGCTGCGCGAGCACGTGTACGCGCCGGGGCGGACGTTCACACCGAACGAACTGGTGCAGCGCGCGACCGGGCAGGAGATGACGGCCGCGCCGTACCTCGCCTACCTGCGCGGGAAGTACACGGACCTGTACGGCCTGTAGGAAAGGGCGGAGGGTCAACGGGCCCGAGGCACACCCTCCTGGACCCGTTGACCCTCAACTGGTGGACAGCGGTCAGTGGCGTTCGGCCAGCACCTCGATCTCCACGCGGACGTCGCGGGGCAGGCGGGCGACCTGCACGGTGCTGCGCGCGGGGTACGGGGCGGGGAAGTGCGTCTCGTACACGGCGTTCATGGCGGCGAACTCGTTCATGTCGGCCAGGAACACGGTGGTCTTCACGACCCGCGCGAGGTCGGTGCCGGCGGCGGCCAGCACGGCTTTCAGGTTCGCGATGACCTGCTCGGTCTGCTCGGTGATGCCGCCCTCGACCAGGGTGCCGTCGGGGGTCAGGGGAATCTGGCCGCTGGTGACGACCAGGTTCCCGAAGACGGTGGCCTGGCTGTAGGGGCCGATCGCGGCGGGGGCGTCCGGGGTCTGGATGATGTCTTTCATGCGTGGCAGCATACCCGGCGGCGGGCGCCTAGCGGGGCTGGCTGACGCTCTCGCGCGGGCTGGCCGGGGCAGGGACGCCCAGCGTGGCGGCGGGCGCGCCCAGCGGGTGCTGCGTGCGGCGCCGCTGCGTGAGCCGCTGCCCGATCAGCAGGACGAGCAGTAGGCTGGTGCCCAGCAGGCCGATCAGGCTGCGCCGTTCGGGCACCAGCATGATGCCCAGCAGCGTGAAGTACGCGATCATGAGCAGCAGGTAGGTCATCAGGCTGTTGCCGCGCTGCGTGGTCAGGAGCACGTCGACGTACATGGGCCCGTCCTCGCGCCGGGGGGGCAGGGCGTAGCCGGGCAGGCGCGCGTCGCGGTGAATGTCGACGATCAGCGCGGTGATGTTGTCCGGGCCGCCGCCGTCGTTCGCGGCGTTCACGAGCAGGCGGGTGATGGTGTCGGGCGGCAGGGGACGGGCCAGGATCGCGCAGAGCTCCTGATCCGTGACGACGCTGCTCAGGCCGTCACTGCACAGCAGCAGGCGGTCGCCGGGCTGGGTGGGCAGGCCGTGCAGTTCCAGCCGCACGCGCTCCTCGCCGCCCAGGGCGTTGCTGACGACGCTGCGCCACTGGTGGTCGCGCGCCTCGGCCTCGGTCATGTGGCCCAGGCGCACCTGTTCGGCCACCCAGGAGTGATCCTCGGTCAGGCGGTGCAGTTCCCCGCCGCGCAGCAGGTACGCGCGCGAGTCCCCGACGTGCGCGATCAGCACGGCGCCCCGGTCGATCAGGGCGGCCAGCAGCGTGGTCCCCATGCCGACGTACTCCCCGACCGCGTGGCGCAGCACGGCGAGGTTCGCGGCCTGCACCGCCTGGGCCAGCCGGTGCGGCGGCGCGCCGCGCCCGTCCAGGTAGTGCTGGCTCAGGGCGTCCAGGGCGAGGTTGGCCGCGAGTTCCCCGGCGGCGTGGCCGCCCATGCCGTCGGCGACGGCGTACAGGCCGCCCTGGGGCAGGTCCAGGGCCAGGGCGGCGTCCTGGTTCACGCCGCCCTGCCGCTGCCGACCGACGTCGGTCAGCAGACCGGACGTCAGGGAGGGCGTCGCGGGGGCGCGCATGAGTTCAATATAAGCCACCTGACTGTGGGGTCGGGTGTAGAGCGCCCGCGGCAGTGCCGTCAGGTGCCGTCGCGGGCGGGCAGCCCGCCGCGTGCGTGCAGGTCGCCCAGGGCCTGCACGCACGCCGGATCGAACAGGGTGCCCGCGTGCTGGCGCAGGTGACTCAGGGCCTCGGCGTCCGTCCAGGCGGGTTTGTAGGGGCGGGCGCTGACCAGGGCGTCGAAGGTGTCCACGACCCGCACGATCCGCCCGCCCAGGGGGATATCGGGGCCGCGCAGGGCGTGCGGGTAGCCGCTGCCGTCCCAGCATTCGTGGTGGGACAGGGCGATCTGCGCGGCGAGGCGCAGCAGCGGCCCGCCGTCGGCCGCGCCGGGCTGGGTGAGCAGTTGCGAGCCCAGCCTGGTGTGACTGGCGATGGTCTCGCGTTCCTGCGGGGTGAGGGGGCCGGCCTTGAGGAGGATGGCGTCGGGAATGCCGATCTTGCCCACGTCGTGCAGGCGCGCGGCGAGCCCGAGTTCCTCGGCGTGGGCCGGCGCGCAGCCCAGGTGCAGGGCCACGGCGGTGGTGGCGTCGCCCACCCAGCGGGTATGGGGGCCCAGCGGGGCGTCGCGGAATTCGGCGGCGCTGGCGAGCAGGTCGATCACCGCCCGCTGGCTGCGGCGCAGTTCCTGCGTGCGGGCCTGCACGAGCGCCTCCAGTTCGTCGTTGCGCTGGCGGTGCAGCCGGGTTTCGTGGCGGGTCACGTCCAGCGCCACGCGGGCCTGGGCGGCGCGGGTGCGTTCGCGCTGGTGGGCGCGGCGCTCGTCCCGGTCCAGCTGGTGGTACTGGTGGTGGTGGCGCAGCGCCCGCGCGTACTCTCCGAGCTGTTCGTACAGTTCACTGGCAGCCAGGTGCAGCGCGGCGTGTTCCTGCGGGTGGGTGGGCGCGGCCGGGTCGCGCAGGGCGGCCTCCAGCAGGTGCCGGGCCTGGTCGGGCTGGCCCAGGCGCAGGTGCGCGCGGGCGTGGTCGGCCATGACCCTCAGGGCGGCGCGGGTCTGGCCGCTGGCGCTCAGCAGCGGATCGGCCTGGGCGGCGGCGTGCAGCGCGGCCTGCGGGTCGTCCAGGTGCAGGTGGGCGTGGGCCAGGGCGGCCCAGCTCTCGCCACCCAGCGGATCGTGGGGGGCCAGGGCCGCGAGTTCCCGGGTGTGCCCGGTCAGGGCCTCGGTGGGGCGCTCCGGGGGGGGCAGGTCGAGTTCGGTCAGGGTGAGGCGCACCAGGGTGCGGGTCAGGCCGGGCTGGGCGTGCTGGCGGCGCAGGTGCAGGCTGGCGCGCAGGGTATCGCAGGCGGCGTGCACGTCACCCAGCGCGGCGTGCAGGGCCGCCAGATCGTCGAGCAGGTCCAGCTGCAACGTGAGGTGGCTGGCGTCCCGGGCGAGGCGCAGGGCCAGCGCCAGGTACTCCTGCGCCTCGGCGTCGTTGGCGAGGTTCAGGTGGACGCAGGCCGCTTCCCGCCACGCGCAGGCCTGGGTGTACGGGTCGTGTCCCAGGTAGGCGACACTCTCCAGCAGGGCGTCCAGGGCCTCACGGGAGCGCCCCAGGCGGTTCAGCGCGGCGCCCCGGGTCAGCAGGGCGGCCGCGAGGTGCGGGTCGTTCCCGGTGTCGCGGGCCTGACGGCTCTGGTGGTCGGCGCGGCTCAGTTCGCGTTCCCAGTGCTGACGTTCCGTCCGGCTCAGGGCGTCCGGGTTGCCGCAGGGAAGACTGATCCACATCTGGGGTCATCACACCACCTGGGCCGCCTGAACGCATTCACCTGTCAGGGGCGCCGCTGGCGGGGTGCGGGGCGGTCAGGGGTCCAGCTGTTCCCGCAGCCACAGCATCAGCGCCTCGGCGCTGGCCGGATTGGTCGCCAGCGGGATGTCGTGCACGTCGCACAGGCGCACCAGGGCGCTCACGTCGGGCTCGTGCGGCTGGGCGGTCAGGGGGTCGCGGAAGAAGAATACGGCCAGCACGCGTTCCTCGGCCAGCCGGGCGCCGATCTGCTGGTCGCCGCCCAGCGGGCCGGACAGCACCCGCTCGACCTGGAGGCCGGTCTGTTTTTCCAGAATGCCGCCGGTGGTACCGGTGGCGACCAGATGAAACTGGCCCAGTACGGCGCGGTGGTTCAGCGCGAACAGGGCCAGTTCGAGTTTCTTCTTGTCGTGGGCGATCAGTGCCACCTGACGGCTGGGGTTGGGTGCCATGCGGGGCATTCTCTCACCACGCCGGACCGGCCGGACCGGGATGGGTCAGGCAGCGCCCTCGATCCGGATGCGGCGGTAGCGGGCCTGCACGACGCACCACACGCCGTAGCACAGCGTGCCCAGCGCCACGGCGCCGAGCAGCAGGTTGCCGCTGGGCTGGGTGCGCAGCCAGGTCAGGGCCTCGCTGATCCCCACGGTCTCGCTGGCCTTGCGGTGCCACGCGGCCAGCAGCGCGAACACGCCGATGATGACCATCAGCACGCCGCGCGAGGCGATGCCGACCTGCCCGGTGCGTTTCAGGAGGTCGCAGGTGCGCTGCGGCAGGTCGGTGAAGACCACCCGTTTCATGAATTTCGCGCCGTAGGCGGTGTAGAGCTGGCTGCCCGCGATCACGAGCAGGATCAGGCCGCCCAGCGCCAGCCACAGCTGCCCGCCGGGGAGGTTGAGGACGGTGCCCGCCACCTGCTCCTCGCTGTTCTGCGAGCGGGTGGCATTCCCGATCAGCGCGAGCCGGGCGGTGAAGAACGCCAGCCCGAGGTTCGCGAAGCCGCTGAAGGTGTACCCGGCGCGCTTGACGATCCCCTTGGCTTCATGCCCCTGCCCTTCGGGATCCAGGGCGGCGCGGATCAGCTGCCACAGCGCGTAGCCGATCAGGCCCAGCGTGAGCAGCCACATCAGCAGCGTCCCGGCGGGCAGGTCCTGGAGCCGCAGCAGGGCACCTTTCGTGTCGGTGGTGGCCCCGCCGCGGCCCAGCGCGACGCTCAGGGCCAGCAGGCCGACGGTGCCGTACACGACGCCCTTGCTGGCGTACCCGAAGCGGGCCAGGGCTTCCAGCCAGGGCGCGGCGTGTCGGGTGGCGTGGGCGGCGGCCTGCTGCGCGTCGTCCACGCCACTTTTCAGGGTGCTGGCCGTCTGCTGGCCCAGGTGTTTGAGGTCTGCCATCAGACCTTCAGTCTGCGCGGCGCGCGCACCGCACAGTGGGGTCGGCTGTTCAGGCCTCTTGAACTGGCCTGGGGAATTCCTTTACGTCCGCGCGCCGTCCGCGGCGGTTTCAGTCGCCCGGCAGTTCGTCCTCGAAGGCGCTCACGTCGTCCAGGTAATCGGCGATCCAGGCCTTCACGGTGGCCTGCGTGAACCCGCCGCGGATGGCCAGGGTGCTGTCGAGGTAATAGCTGCCCTCGTAGGTGTAGGCCTGGGTGTAGTAGTTGCCGTTCCACTCGTTCACGAGGCCGGTGTCGAGTTCCCCGGCGTCGCTGTAGTCCCAGGAGGTGCTGGCGGTGGCGCGGCTGCACACGCCGTTCTTGCAGGAGCTGAGCCACACCTGGACCTCGTGCCCGCCGCTCGTGAAGGTCATGGTGGGGTCGCGGTCGGCCTGGGCGGGTTCCATGGTGACCTTGTACCCGGCGGCTTTCAGGGCGGCCATGACGGCGGCGGGCGTGGCGGGCTGCACCTGCGTGACGGGCGCGGCGGCGCCCCCGGCGACAGCGGGCGCGGTGAGGGAGAGGAGGAGGGTGGCGGCCAGCAGGGTGCGGGTCATGCCTCAGCGTACGCTGCCGGGTGCGGGGGCGTCCGGGCAGATGAGGCGACTGCACCCAGTTCAAGTCTCTTCCCTTGATAACTCATGTTTTTCATGGTTGCTGTATGTCAACGTGAGGAGCATGACCGCGCCCAGCACTCCCTCCCCCACCCCGCGCCGCCGCCGCACCTTCGGGGTGTACATCGGCCGCTTCGAACCCCCCACGCCGCGCACCTCGCCGTGATGCTCGAAGCGCTCCAGAGCGTGCAGAAGCTCATCGTGGTCATCGGCAGCGCCCGCGCCGCGCGCAACATCAAGAACCCCTTCACCGCCGAGGAACGCCAGGACCTCATCAGCGCCATGCTCCAGGGCGCCGGCATCCCAAAAACCCGCGTGCTGTTCGTGCACGTCCGCGACTACTACTACAACGAGGCCCTGTGGCTCAGCGAGGTCCAGGCCGGCGTGACCGCCCACACGCGCGGCAGCAGCGATGTCGCCCTCATCGGCCACATCAAGGACGAGAGCAGCTACTACCTGCGCTCCTTCCCCGCCTGGGAATTCATTCCCACCCACGTCGTCAGTCCGCTCAGCGCCACCGACGTCCGCCGCGCCTACTTCGAGGGGCACCTGGACACCGTGCAGGGCATGGTGCCCCCCGCCGTCCACGCCTTCCTGACCTCCTTCCAGACCACCCCCGACTACCGCGACCTGCGCGACGAGTACGAGTACCTCGCCCGCTACCGCGCCGCCTGGAAGGACGCCCCTTACCCCCCCATCTTCGTCACGACCGACGCCGTCATCACCCGCAGCGGCCACGTCCTCCTCGTGCGGCGCGGCGGGCTGCCCGGCCGGGGCCGCCTCGCCATGCCCGGCGGGTTCCTGGAGCAGAAAGAAAACCTCCTCGACTGCTGCGTCCGCGAGGTGCAGGAGGAAACCGGCCTGGGCAGCGGCCTTGACCTGAAAGCCGCGCTGCGCGCCCAGGCGGTCTTCGACTACCCCGACCGCAGCCTGCGCGGCCGCACCATCACCCACGCCTTCCACTTCGACCTCGGCATCGGGCAGCTCCCACGCCTCAGCGGCGGCAGCGACGCCAGCGAGGCCCTCTGGATGCCCCTGAGCGACATCCTGGCCAGCCCCGAACTGTTCTTTGAGGACCACCACGCCATCATCGAACACTTCGTCATGCGCGGGTAAGCGGAGGTGCGGCGCGGTCAGGGGCCCGGACCTGGCATGCTGGAGCGGATGATCGGGACGCCCAGGTGACGCCGGACAAGCCGTACTACGTGTACGCCCTCAAGGACCCGCGCCAGCATCCGGCGCGGCCCTTCTACATCGGCAAGGGCACCGGCACGCGCGCCCACGATCACCTGATCCGCCCGGACCACACCCCCAAGGGTGACCGCATCCGCGAGATCGAAGGGGCGGGCGCGCAGGTCCTCGTGAGCTATCTGGTGGAGCACCTGACCGAACCCGAGGCGCTGCGGCTGGAAGCGAAACTGATCGCGGCGTTCGGCACGCAGGCCAGCGGCGGCCTCCTGACGAATACCGTGCTGCCCTCGGGTCTGGGGGGCAAGGAGCGGCCCGGCCTGACCGTGCCCGCCGGCGTGCCGGAGAAGGCGCAGGTGGGCCTGACGCTGCTCAAGGACGCCGTGCTGGAGTTCGCGCAGGCCAACCCGGGCGGCGTGAAAAACGCCGAGGTGGCCAGCCTGCTGGGCCTGCGCAGCGACTACGGCGGCGGCTCGAAGGACTACCTCTCGTACAGCCTGCTGGGGCTGCTGATGCGCGAGGGCAGGATCGGACGCAGCGGCAAGGGACGGCACGTGGCGCAGGTGAAGTGAACATAGACAGCGCGCCCCACACCGGAGTGCGGGGCGCGCGGAGCGGGTGTGGGTTCAGCCCTTGACGGACCCGGCGAGCAGGCCGCGCACGAAGTAGCGGCCCAGCAGGATGTACACGAGCAGGGTGGGGAGTGCGGCGAGGATCGCGCCCGCCATGGGCAGGTTCCAGCTGACGGCCTGTCCCCCGGCCAGCTGCGACAGGGCGTACGTGACGGGCTGGCTGGTGGTGTTGGTCAGGGTGGCGGCGAACAGGAATTCGTTCCAGACCTGGGTGAACTGCCAGATGATCACGACGACGAAGCCGGGGATGCTGATCGGGAAGATGACCCGGCCGTAGATCTGCCAGAAGCCCGCGCCGTCGATGGTGGCGGCCTCGATCAGGGCGTCGGGCACGTCGGCGTAGAAATTACGGAAGATGAGGGTGGTGATGGGAATGCCGTACACGACGTGCGCCAGGATCAGGCCCCAGATGCTGCCGTACAGGCCGAGGCTCTTGATGAACTGGAACAGCGGGATCAGCACGGCCTGGTACGGGATGAACATCCCGAAGAGCATCAGCGCGAACAGGGTGTTGGCGCCCCGGAACTTCCACTTGCTCAGGGCGTAGCCGTTCAGGCTGCCCAGCAGGGCGCTGAACAGGGTGGCGGTGACGGCCAAGAACAGGCTGTTCAGGACGTTGCCGCCGATCTTGCTCCAGGCGTCGCTGAAGCTCGCCCAGTTCAGCGCGGCGGGCCAGTGCCAGGTGGTGGAGAGGTTGATGTCGTCCGGGCTTTTCAGCGCGGTGGCGACGAGCAGGTACACCGGCACCAGGAAGAACAGCGCGGCCAGCACGAGCAGGGCGTACATGAGAACCCGGCCGGGCTTGATGGGGCGGCGGGGCGCGGCGGTGGGGGCGGCGGCCGGGGCGTTCACGGGGGCGTTCGCGGTCATGCGTGGCCCTCCTCGGTGCGGAACTGGGAGCTGAGGTACGGGACGATCACGAACGCCACGAGGATCAGCAGGATGGTGCCGATCGCGGCGCCCAGCGCGAACTGGTTCTGCCGGAAGCTGGTGAGGTACATGTTCAGCGCGGGCACGCTGGTGTTGATGTTGTCCGGGCCCGCCATGGCGTACACGAGGTCGAAGATCTTCAGGCTGATGTGACCCAGGACGATCATGGCGCTCAGGGTGATGGGGGCCAGCAGCGGGAAGATCACGTGCTGGTACATGCCGAGGTCGTTCGCGCCGTCGACCTTGGCGGCCTCGCGCAGTTCCTCGGGGATGCCGCGCAGACCGGCGAGGTACAGGGCCATGGTGTAGCCGCTCATCTGCCACACGGCGGCGATGATGATGCCGATCAATGCGAAGTTGAAGCCGTGCAGTTCAGGGGCGGGCAGCATCTTGATGTTCGGCCCGATGATGAGTGCCCACAGGAACAGCAGCGCGGCGCACCCGCCCGCGACCAGGGTGCGGGTGCGGTCCCCGCTCCGCGCGGCGCGCACGGCCATGACGACCAGCACGAGGCCCACGACGCTGGCGGTCAGCAGCGGCAGCTTGTTCCAGTCGAATTTCCAGATGGCGTCGGTGCTGCTCAGCCACGCGAAGGTGCTGGGCTGCGCGCCGAACAGGGTGGGCGCCTGGTTCAGGCCGCCCTGGGGTTGCAGCATCCAGCGCCAGATGGTGCCGGTCACGATGAACGACAGGCTCATGGGGAACAGGAAGATGGTGCGCCACAGTCCTTCCCCGCGCGGGTTGCGGTCGAGGATCAGGGCGAGGCCCAGGCCCAGCCCCAGGCAGCCCAGGATGAAGAACAGCGTGAAGAAGATGGTGCTGACGAGTTCCTGCCGGAAGCGCCCCTGGAGGAATCCGGTGAACAGGTCCTGGTAGTTGGCGAAGCCCGTGAAGCGGATGATCGGGTTCAGCGCCAGGGCCTGCGCGGGGTCGTTGCCCCAGTCGGTCATGCTGACGTACACGCTACGCGCGATGAAACCGTACACGAACACCGCGATCAGGATGATGCTGGGCGTCAGGACGGCGATGGACCACAGGCGGTCTTTACTCAGGCCTTTCATGCGGGGCCTCCTTTCACAGGGGCGGTGCGCGGGAAGCGGCGCGCGGCTGACCGCGCATCCGAATTCCGCGCACCGCTGGCTGGTGCGTTACTTGCTGATGCCGGCGCGCACGGCCAGCTGCTGCGCGGCGGCGGCCGCGGCGGCGCTGTTCTTGCTGGCGACGAACTGGTCGATGATCGCGCCGAAGGCGCTGGTGAAGCTCTCGGGGGCGACGGCGCCGTGCACCATGCTGCCCACGATCTTGTTGCTCTTCCAGTCGGCGGCGGCGCTCTTGCTGTACGTGTTGTACTTGCTCAGGTCGCTGTCGGTGCGGGCGGCGATGGAGCCCTTGAGGGGGTTGAAGGCGTCCTGGCCGGCCTTGCTGCCCAGGACTTTCAGCCAGTTCAGGGCCTCGGCGCGGTCCTTGGCGCCCTTGGGCAGACCGAAGGAGTCGGCGAGCATCACGAAGGTCTTGGTGGTGCCGGGGGCGGGGGCCCAGCCGAAGCCGGTGTTCGGGGCGAGTTTCTTGGTGGTGGTGAAGTACCCGGCGGCCCAGTCGCCCATGACGTTGAAGGCGCTGGTGCCGTCGATGATGCGGTCACTGGCCTGCTGCCAGCTCAGGCCGCTGGCGTCCTTGTTGGCGCAGTCCATGACCTTGCCGAAGGTGGTGAAGGCCCCCACGACCTTGGGATCGGTGAACTTCAGCTTGCCGGCCCACAGGTTCTCCCAGTTGGCGGAGCCGAGGGTGCCGATCATGACGCTCTCCCAGAGGTGCTGCTGGGTCCAGTTCTCACCGACGACCAGCGGCGCGGCGACGCCCTTGGCTTTCAGGGTGGAGCAGGTCTTGAGGAATTCGGGCCAGGTCTTGGGCGCGGTGACGCCCCAGGCCTTGAGTTTGGCGGGGTTGTACCACATGACGTTGCTGCGGTGCACGTTCACGGGCACGCTCCAGGGCTTGCCGTTCGTGCTGATCAGCTTGACGAGGTCTTTGGGGAACACCTTGTCCCAGCCTTCGCTCTTGAAGAGGCTGCTGAGGTCTTCCATGCGCCCGGCGACGACCCAGGTGCCGATGAGTTCCTGACCGGCGTGCGCCTGGAAGGAGTCGGGGGGCGTGCCGCCCAGCATGCGGGTCTTCAGGACGGCCTTGGCGTTCGTGCCGGCGCCGCCGGAGACGGTGGCGTTGTCCACGGTGACGGAGGGGTACTTCTGCTTGTACAGCTTGATCAGGGCTTCCAGGGCGGGACCCTCGTCACCGGACCACCAGGAGAAGATCTCCAGTTTGCCAGCGGCAGAGGCGCTGGTGGTGACGGCGAGGGCGGCGGCGAGCAGCAGTGCTTTTTTCATGGTGTTCCTCCGTGTGAAACGGGTGCGTTCAGGGTGGGGGTCGGCCGGGGGGCCGGGGGCGGGGCGCGGCTGCCCGCGAGGTCACGGGCGTTCTGGTTCATGCGGGCGATGCCGTACAGGTGCGGCAGGCCCCGTGGGGTGAAGAGGGAATCGAGCATCATGGCTCCGGCGCCCATCACGCCGGCGTCCTGACCCAGGGTGCCCAGGTCGATGCGGGTGCGGTCGGCGTTGATGCGCATGGTGCGGCTCTGGGCGCTCACGCGGATGGCGCGCAGCAGCACGTCGCCTGCCTGCGCCAGCCGCCCGCCGATGATCACGGCGGCCGGGTTGAAGAGGTTCAGGGTGGTGCTGATCGCCACGCCCAGGTGGTGCCCGGCTTCCTCCCACACGGCGCGGGCCAGGGGATCGTGCGCGGCGTGCGTGAGCAGGTCCTCGATGGTGATGGGGTCGGGGAGGTCAGTGGGGTGTCCCTGGAGGCGCAGGCTGCGGGCGTGGTTCTCGATGACCTGCGCGGCGGCGTAGCTTTCCAGGCTGCCGGGGTTGCCGCTGCGGCCCACGGGGCCCTGCTCGTTGATGCTGATGTGCCCGATCTCGCCGGCGCCGCCGCGCGTGCCGCGGTGCAGGCGCCCGCCGAGCAGCACGCCCGCGCCGATGCCGGTGGCGACCTTGACGTAGATGAGGTCCTGAATGCCGCGGTGCGCGCCGAAGCGGGCCTCGGCCAGGGCGCCCAGGTTGGCGTCGTTGTCCACGAGGACTTCGAGGTTCAGGGCGTCCTGCAGGGCGGCGCGGACGTTCTCGCCGTCCCAGCCGGGCATGTTGGGGGGCTGCACGACGCGGCCGGTGTCGTGGTCGACGGGCCCCGGGACGCCCACGCCGACCAGCGCGACTTGCGCGGCGTGCAGCTGCGCGTCGGCGAGCACCTGCCGGGTCAGGTCTTTCAGCAGGGCGTAGGTGGGCTGCGGCCCGCGCGAGATGTCGTGCGGCACGGTGCGGCTGGCGAGGGTGCGGCAGTGCAGGTCCAGGGCGTCCACGCGGGCGTGGCTGGCCCCCAGGTCGATGGCGAGCAGCGCGGCGGCGCGGGTGTTGAGGTTGAGCAGGGTGGCGCGCCGGCCCACACCCCCGGTTCCGCGCGTACCGACCTCGTTGACCAGTCCCACACTGATGAGCTCCGTGACGATGGAGCTGATCGCGCTGCGCGAGAGGCCCAGTTCACGGGCGATGTCCACGCGGGCCAGATCCCGGTTCCACAGCAGCCCGAGCAGCAGCAGCGTGTGCCGCGCGCGGATGGCCGCGAGGTCCAGGGTGTCCGGGGTGTGGGAGTCGGCGTGCAGCATGGGGCGTCCTCTGTGGCCGGGGTGGGGCCAGCATGGAAAAAGGCGCAGGGGGAGCGTCAGCCGACAGGTTCGGCTGCGGGTCGTGGTGGGGCTTGTGTACGGGTATGCTGCGCCTGTCTAATTTTGTTTGTCAAACGAACGAATTAATGGAAGCGCTTCCCAGCGCCCTTTTCTGGACAACTGATCTAAGTTGACATCAAACGAACCGGCCGGAGCAGCAGCCCCGGTCGGTTTACCCACGCCGATTCGTTCAGCCGGCGGTGACTTCCGCCGCGTCCTCTGCACCCGCACCCGCGCCCTCGGGGCGCAGCAGCGGGAACAGCAGCACGTCCCGGATGGAATCCCGGTCGGTCATCAGCATCGCCAGACGGTCCATGCCCATGCCCATCCCGGCGGTGGGCGGCATGCCGTACTCCAGCGCCAGCAGGAAGTCCTCGTCCTGCTCGTGCGCCTCGTCGTCCCCGGCGTCCCGGCGGGCCGTCTGCGCCTCGAAGCGCTCCCGCTGGTCCAGCGCGTCGTTCAGCTCCGAGTAGATCGGCGCCAGCTCGAAACCCGCCACGTACAGGTCGGCGCGCTCGGCCAGCCCCTCGCGGTCACGGTGCACCTTCACCAGCGGACTGATCGCCAGCGGCATATCCGTCAGGAAGGTCGGGTTCTGCAGCAGCGGCTCGACGTACTCGCCGCCCAGCTTGTCCAGCAGCTTGTAGTCCGGGGTCTTGCGGTGCTCGGGGTGGTGCACGTCACTCCACTCGCGCAGCTTCACGAGATCCAGCGGGTCGAAGTCCAGCCCCGCCTGCTCCTTGAGCGCCGTCACGAAGTCCAGCCGTTTGAACGGCAGCGAGAAGTCCAGTTCACGGCCCTGATAGGTGAGTTTCGGCTCGCCCTTCAGGTCCACGACCAGGTCGTGCAGCAGCGTCTCCACGAGCACCATCATGTCGTTGTAGTCGCCGTACGCGAAGTACGCTTCCAGCATCGTGAATTCCGGGTTGTGCGTCCGGTCGATGCCCTCGTTGCGGTAGTTGCGGCCGATCTCGTACACCCGCTCGAACCCGCCCACCAGCAGCCGCTTGAGGTACAGCTCCAGGCTGATGCGCATGCTGAACTCGTGCCCCAGCGCGTTGTGGAACGTCTTGAACGGCTTGGCCTCGGTGCCACCAGGGACGACCTGCAACGTGGGGCCCTCAACCTCCATGAAGTCGCGGCTGTCGAGGAAATTCCGGATGAAGCGCAGCATCCGCGAGCGCGTGCGGTACACCTCCCGGCTCTCGGGGTTGATCATCAGGTCCACGTAGCGGCGCCGCGCGCGGAGTTCCTCGTCCTGCAGGCCGTGGAACTTGCTGGGCAGCGGGTGCAGGCTCTTGACCAGTGGCTGCCAGGACGTCACGCGCAGCGTCAGCTGCCCGGTCTTCGTGACGAACGGGAAACCCCGCACGCCGATGATGTCGCCCAGATCGATCTTCTTCGTGGGGTCGAAATGCTCTGTGTCCTGCTTGGAGAAGTGCAGCTGGATCTTGCCGTGCTCGTCGGTCAGGTCCGCGAAGGCCGCCTTGCCCATGTGACGCATCAGGGTCACGCGCCCGGCCAGCGCGTACTGCACTTCAGGCCACTCCTGCCCGGCCTCCCACTTCGGCGCGCCGTCCTCACCGTGCGTGTCGGCCGGGTGGGCGGCCAGCACGTCACGGGCGTGATGCGTGCGCGGGTACGTGTAGGGGTGGGCCTCGAAACCCGCGGCCACCTGCGCGTCCAGGTTGTTCAGGCGGCTGACGGTCTGCTCGTGCAGACCTTCGCGGCGGTTGGGGGAACCATCAGACATAACCGCCAGTATAGGCCGCGCCCCACACGCCGCGCCCACCCGACGTCCAGTTCACGGCCTGCCAGAGAACGGGCCGGAGGCAGACCGCACGCGGCGACCTGCCTCCCCAGTGCTGGAGTCAATACTCGATGCTCTTGACCTTGTACTTCATCTGCTTGCCGTTGTCGAGGTTCACCACGAAGGTCTCCCCTTTCTTGCGGCCCATGAGTTCCTTGCCGACCGGGCTGTCCTCGCTGACGCGGGGCAGGCTGCCGCCGGTGACGGTCGCCTCGGCGGCGCTGACGACCTGCACCTTCATGTCCTTCTTGGTGGTCTCGTTGGCGAGCACGACGATCGCGCCGAGTTCCACGCGGCCCTCGTTCTCGTGGTCCTCGATGATCGTGGCGCGCGCCAGGGTGTCCTCGAGTTCCTCGATGCGCGCCTCAATGTTCATCTTCTCGCGCTTGGCATCTTCCAGCCCGGTGTCCTCGGTGTCCGAGTTGGTTTCCATCTGCTCCTGCAGGATGCGGGTCGCTTCCGCGAGGCGGTTCATCTCCTGATCCAGCGTCTTCTGGAGCCGTTCGAACCCTTCACGCGTGAGCTTCACCTGTCTGGTCGCCTGTGCCACTCTAGAGCCTCCGTTGCGCCGCCGGGCCGAACCCGGCGAGGACTTGAATCGTGGGTTGCTGAGAATTCGCCGCGCATTCTGCCACACACCCCCCACCCTGACAACGAGGTTTGCTAGAACCCCCCCTCACACGCCCCCGGCGGTTCAGGCCGCCGCGCGCGCGCCGCGCCGTGCCAGCGCCGTAAACAGCAGCATCAGCGCCGCGAGGACCGCGAGCGTCACCGGCACCGCCCCCGCCCCGAAACGCGCGAACGCCTGCCCCAGCAGCCACGGCGAGAGCACCCCACCCAGCGAGCCGGCCACCAGCAGCAGCGGCACCAGCCGCGCGCTAAGCACCTGCGAGAGCCACGCCAGGGTCGTGCCGAACACCGGGGCCAGCGCCAGCCCGGACAGGATCACGGCCAGCGGGGCCAGCGCGGGCACCCACATGGTCAGGGCCAGGGCCACGAGCGCCGCGCCGCAGCTCAGCACCACGCGCGGCGCGCCCACGCGGCCCGCGAACACGCCGGTCAGGACGCGCCCCACCGTCAGTGCCGCCCAGAAGGCACTCAGGGTCAGGGCCGCGCCGGGCAGTCCCCGCTCGGTCAGGTACCGTGACGCCCACGCGCCGTACCCGGCCTCCAGGCCCACGTAACACACGATCAGCGCCGCGAACAGCGCCGCCTGCACGGCGGGGCGCGCCGGAGTGGGCGCGTCCGCTGCCCGCGCGGGCGCGTGGATGCCCGGCACGCCCCACACCCGCCCCACCACGAACGTCACCGCACACAGCGCCGCGACCGCCAGGAACGGCCCCGCCAGTCCGCCCGGCGTGCCGTCCGCGCGGCCCAGGCCCACGACCAGCAGCGGCGCGATCATGCTGCCCACCCCGAACACCGCGTTCACGAGGTTCACGGCGCGCGCCCCCACGCTCGCGTACGCGGCGTTCAGGCAGGCACTCACGCCGCCCAGCCCGAAGCCGCCCAGGAACGCCGACGCGACCGCCAGCGGCCACAGCGGCGCGAACACCACGCCCGTCACGCCCAGCGCCAGCAGCAGCAGGCTCCAGGACACTCCGGCCCGCACGCTCACGCGGCGCAGCAGCAGCCCCATCAGGGGGGGCGCGACCGCCGACCCCAGGAAGTGCGCGCTGGCGATCACGCCCACCGACGCGGTACTCACGCCGAAGCGCGCCTGGAACAGCCCGAACGCCGGGCCGTACATCGCCTGGATCAGGCCCAGCGTGAAGAACGCCGCCACCCCCACCGCCAGCAGCGTCCACGAGAGCGGCGGCGGGGCGGCGGGGCGGGCAGTCGTCACGCCGGGACGCTATCACCCGCCGGGGCTGCCGGGGCGGTCCCCTGTCCATCCGGCCCCGGCCACCCTGCACTCAGCGGGGCAGGGTCACCAGGCCGTAACGGACGTAACTGGTGCCGGCCCCGGCATCGTAGGCGACGTACCCGATGCTGGGACCGATCAGGACCGGCAGGCCGTCCACGCGGAACATCACGTCCCCGTCCGCCGCGCTGTACCGGCCGGTCCAGTCCCGGGCAGCGCGGGCGCGCACGGCACCCACCCCGAAGCCCGCCTGTCCCGGCAGGCGGTACGTGAGGTCCCCGCTAGTGGAATGGGCGCGCGCCAGGTTGAAGTCGGCAATGGCGACCTCCCCGACCGTGAACCGCTCGAAGTGAGAGGCGTTCAGCGTGAGGCCCTGTGCGAGCGGGGCGTTCAGGGCCAGGTTCACGTCCACGCTGCCCTGCGCCTTGCCCTGCACCGGGAATGCGTACAGGCGCGCAGTGGTGGACAGCCCGGTATTCACGCCGCCGATGGCCCTGCCGTACCCGGCGCTGACCTCCGACTGGGTGTAGGGCGCGGTCACGGCGCCCTGCTGCGCGATCCCGACGTTGTTCAGGAACCGGACCTTACCGCCGTCCACCTGGGTGGCGTAGCCCACACTGAAGTGCGAGTGGGCCCCGCGGCCCTGCACCAGCCCGCTCCACTGGAGCCCGGCGGCGGGGGCGTTCGTCAGTTCGGCCTTGGGGACGTTGTAGAACACGCCCGCAGCGGCGCTCAGGCTGCCGAGCTGCGCGCTGAGGCCGTAATCGGTGTACGTGGGGGCCTTGACCAGGGTGAGGCGCAGGTCGGCCTTGACGGGCAGGGGCAGGTACCGCACGCCGAATCCGTCGGTGCTGCTGGCGACGAGCTGCGTGCTGCCGAAGCGCCCGAAGTAGTCGGGGGGCAGCTGGAATCCCCCGGCGGGAGCGGGCGGGGCGGTCTGGGCGGACGCCAGGCCGGTCAGGGTCAGACCGAGAGCGGTCAGGGCAGAGGCCGTGAGGCGGGCAGGGGCAGGAAATCGCACCTGCCCATCCTGACGGTGAACCCTGAGGGTCGTCAAAGGCCGCCTCATGAGTGCCGCCCCGCCCGGTCAGCGGCGGATGTTCACGATGGTCACGCCGTGCCCGCCCTGGTTGGGTTCGGCGTCGTGGAAGGACTCGACCTTCTTGTCGTTTTTCAGGTACTCGCGCAGCAGGCGCCTCAGGACACCCTGGCCCTTGCCGTGCACGACGCGCAGCGGGGTTTCCTTCAGGGCGTGGGCCTCGAGGATGGCGGTGCGGAGTTCCTCGACGGCCTCCTCGACACCCATGCCCCGCAGCTGGAGTTCCTTCAGGGCGGCGGTGGGCGCGGTGCCGGTGAAGCGGGGGCCGCGCGTCTTAGGGGCGCTGACCTTGGCTTCCTGCTTGAGGCGCACGTCGCGGCGCTTCACGCCGACTTTCATGACGCCGAGCTGCACGACCAGATCGTCGCCGCGCAGTTCGAGCACCTGCCCGCTGGCGTTGTACGCGGGGACGTCCACGCTGCTGCCCACCCGGATGGGGTCGCCGCGGTCCTCGCGCGGGGCGGGGGCGGGGCGGGTCTTCTGCGCGGCGACGCGCAGCTCGCGCAGTTCCTGCATGACGCGCGGGCGGGCGCTGTCCTCCTGCGCGCGGGCCCGCAGCGTCCGGACGCGCTCGACAGCGTCGGCGTACAGGGATTCGGCCTTCTGGCTGGCCTCGGCGAGCATCTCGTTCCGGCGGGCTTCGAGGGTCTCGCGCTCGGCGCGGACGCGGCCCAGTTCGGCCTCGGCGTCGCGCCGGGCGGCCGCCGTGGCGTCCAGCTGGGCGCGCAGGTCGGCCCGCTCGCGTTCCAGGCCCTCCAGCATGCGTTCCATCAGGCCCGCGTCGGGGCCCAGCAGCTCCTCGGCGCGGCCCAGCACGTCGGCCGGGAGCCCCATGCGCTGCGCGATGGCGAGTGCGAACGAGCGGCCCGGCTGCCCCACCTGCAGGGCGTACGTGGGGGCCAGGGTGTCCACGTTGAAGCCCATGCTGGCGTTCTTCAGCCCCGGCGTTTCCAGCGCGAACAGTTTCAGCGGCGAGAGGTGCGAGGTGATCACGCCGCGCGCGTCCTGCGTGAGCAGGCACTCGATCAGCGCCTGGGCGAGTGCGGCGCCCTCGTTGGGGTCGGTGCCGCTGCCCAGCTCGTCCACGAGGACCAGCGTGTCCGGCGCGGCGTGGCGCAGCACGTACCGCAGGTGCTTGAGGTGAGACGCGAAGGTGGACAGGCTCGCCTCGATGCTCTGCTCGTCCCCGATGTCCACCAGCACGTCGCGCACGACCGGCAGCCGCGCACTGGCCGCCGCGACGTACATCCCGCACTGGTGCATCAGCACCGCGAGGCCCAGCGTCTTGATCGTCGCGGTCTTGCCGCCCATGTTCGGCCCGGTGATGAGCAGCAGTTTCGTCTCGCCCAGCGCGAGATCGTTCGCCACCGGATTCTCGATCAGCGGGTGGCGCACCTCGCGCAGGTCGTACGAGCCGCCTTCCACCTGCTCGGGGCGGTTCAGGCGCCAGTCGCGGGCCAGCCGCGCCTTCGCGGCGATCAGGTCCAGCTCGCCGATCACGGCCAGCGTCATGGGCACGGCCATGTCGGAGGCGAGCAGGCCCGACAGTTCCGTCAGGATGCGGCGCATCTCGGCCTCCTCGTCGAGGATCAGGCGGGTGAGTTCATTGTTCAGCTGCGTGACGGCCGCCGGTTCCACGAAGTACGTCTGCCCGGTCGCGGAGGCGTCCACGATGATGCCCTGCACCTGCCCCACGCGGCTGGCCTGCACCGGCAGCACGTAGCGGTCGCGGCGGATCGTGACGATGTGTTCCTGCAGCACGTCCGCCCACTTGTCCAGCGTGGCCGCCAGCCGCTCGCGGATGCGCCCCCGCAGCGGCTCGATGCGCTTCCGCAGGTCCCGCAGGCGCGGACTGGCGTCGTCGCGCACGCCGCCGTCGCGGTCCAGCGCGGACAGCACCCGCCGCACGAGTTCACTGTGGTCGCCCAGGTCCACCGCGAGTTCCCGCAGCGGCCCGCGTGAATTCGCGGTGATGGCGCGCTTGACGGTCATCGCGCCGTCCAGCGAGTACGCGGCGTTCAGCAGTTCCTGCCCGGCCAGCACGCGGCCCTCGCCGGCGCGGGCGTGCAGGTCACGGATGTCCTGAATGCCGCCCAGGCTGAGGCTCACGCCGAACAGCGCGTCCTCGACCTCGTCCAGTTCCCGCGCGATCCGCCCCGCGTCATCCGAGGGGCGCAGGGCCCGGGCGCGCTCGGCACCCAGCGTCGTGGCACTCCGCTCCGCCAGGGCAGACAGGACGCGGGGAAAATCAAGGGCGGACAGGGCGCGGGCATCGAAGGACATCTCCTACGGAGCATAGCGGCCCCCGCATGGAATGACCGTGCGCCGAGTGGCTTAGAAAGCCTTATCCTAATTCCCGCCGCACCTGTGGCCCATGTCCGTCCCCTACCCTGCATGCATGAAACTCGCCGAGGCCCTGATCACCCGCGCCGACCTCCAGAAACGCGCCGCGCAGCTCGAGGAGCGGCTCGTGAAGAACCTGCTCGTACAGGAAGGCGAGGCGCCCGCCGAGGACCCCCAGGCGCTGCTACGCGAGTTCATGGAAGTCGCCGCGCAGCTCGAGGCCCTCCTGCCGCGCATTCACCGCGCGAACCTCAGCGCCACGCTGCCCGGCGGGGAGACGCTCACGGACGCCCTGACCCGCCGCGACCTGCTCGACCTGCGCCTGAAGGTCCTGCGCCGCGCCGCCGCCACCGCCAGCGAACGCCCCACCCGCTACAGCAACAGCGAGGTCCGCATCCTCTCCGCGCTGCCCGCCCGCGACCTGCAGGCGCAGGTGGACACCCTGGCCAAGGCGCGGCGCGAACTGGACACGCAGCTGCAACAGGCCAACTGGTTGACGGACCTGCCCGAATAGGCCCACACTGCCGCTCGGGGACGGCCGCGCGGGCGGAGACCTACCCCGCAGCGGGGAACACGCTGCACCCCTGAAGACGCCGGGGCGGCGTCGCCGGACCGACCGGCCCCACCGGGCACGCCCAGCACACTGCACCCCTCACCCGGCACCGCGCACCCCTCACGACCACGGCCTCGACGCCGGACCGCCCCCACCCCGCCCTCCGCACCCCGGAGCGGCGGGGGCTTTTCATGCCTTCATGCCCGCGCGGCGTCCAGTGCCGCCATGAAGGCGCGTGGGTCGTCCACCGCCCCTGTCACCTGTGGCCGCCCCAGGAAGCCGTGCAGCGTGACGGGCCGCGCAAAGTGCAGGGTGACGTTCGCCCGCGCCTGACGGTGCAGAGGCAACACGCCCGCGTCACTGGACGCGCCCGCCTGCACCTGCGCGAGGTCACTCAGGGCCACGCTGCCGGTCCAGAGCAGGCCCACGTTCAGGTGCAGCCGCTCGCCCAGCACCACCCCCCACGCCCGCAGGGCCCGCAGCTGCCCCGCGCACCACAGGGCGCCCAGCGCGTTCACGAGCAGGTGCACGAGCGCCGCCCGCTCATCCCGCGCCGCCAGCAGGAATGAACTCCGCGCCCGCCCCCGTGGACGACCGGAACGCCGCGCCACGCGGCCCGCGCGCGCCCCAGCAGGTGCGTCCACACCGCCCCCTCCCACGCCAGCCACGCCCCCAGGCCCGAGCGGGGCGTCACGCGCGACCACGACACGATCCGCCGCTCCAGGCCCTCCAGCCGCGCCGCGCCCGCCGGGAGGGGCCGCGTCAGGCCGAACGCCACCACGCCCAGCCCCACCAGCCCCAGCGCCACCGCGACCGGCCACCACCCGCGCGACAGCGGCAGCAGCAGCCACGCCACCAGCACGCCCCGCACGAGCACCCACGCCAGCGCCTCCGGGTGCCGCTCGCCCCGCAACCGCGTGCGGGACGCGATCAGCGCCGCGCTCACCGTCAGGTCGAACAGGGCCAGCCCCACCAGCCAGGGCCGCACCTCCGGCGGGACCCGCCCCGCCAGCAGGAACACCAGCGCCACCGTCACGCCCGGCAGCACCCACTCCGCATTCAGCCGCACCCACGCCCGCCCTGCCACCGGCACTGCCAGCATCACGACCCCCCAGGACCACCCGGAACCGGGCGCCCACACGCACTTGAAGTACGGTCACCGTACCCGGTGAGGGGGACCGGATTGTCCCGGCAGAGCAACGCCTATCCGCACCCGCTCCGCCGTTCCAGTTCAAGCAGGTGCTCATGCATCCGCCAGAGTTGACGGGCGACCCGTCTGAGGGCTTGAGCCTCCGGCGTGGCGTTCAACTCGGCGAGCAGCGCAGGTAACTCCTGCGTGACGAGCTGCGCTTCCTGGCCCGTTGCTCGATCCGTCCTCGTGCGAAGACGCCACACGCGCCGGGGCAGAGTTTCTATCGTCTGCCGCGCCGCTGTGACCGTTGCCTGCTTCGCCCACCAGTCGCCGTACTCCACGAGAGGGCGTCCCACACCGAGCATCCGCTCGACGATCTGGGCCATGACATGGTCGTCCTCAATCACGACGAAACTCTCGCCCGTGACGGCATTCAGTGGCATCAGACGACCATCGGCGAAGCGCGCCACCACCCACTCACGGCTGCGGCTATCCCAGAGAGGCGCGTAATCCGAGACATTCACTCAGACGAGTGTAGTCGGCGAATCTACTCCGCTCCCCCCTCGCCGTGCGCGTCCCGGAGTTTGCGCCAGCGGTCGGCGACGCGGGCCTCCCAGCCCTCGCCGGTGGGGGCGTAGAGCCCCAGTTGTACGCCGTCGGGCAGGTAGTCCTGCCGGAAGCTGCCTTCGGGGTCGTCGAAGTAGTACGCGTACCCCTTGCCGTAGCCCTGAACGCGCATGAGGGCGGTGGGGGCGTTGCGCAGATGCAGCGGGATGGGCAGGCTTTCCCCTTCGCGGACGGCGTTCAGGGCGTTCTTCCACGCGACGTACACCGAGTTGCTCTTGGGGGCCAGGGCGAGGTACACGACCGCCTGCGCCAGCGCGAGGTCGCCTTCGGGACTGCCGAGGAACTCGACGGTGTCGCGCGCGGCGATGCACAGCCGGAGGGCCTGCGGGTCGGCGAGGCCGATGTCCTCGGCGGCCATGCGGACCACGCGCCGCGCGACGTACAGGGGGTCGGCGCCGCCCTCGACCATGCGGGCCAGCCAGTACAGCGCGCCGTCGACGTGGCTGCCGCGCACGCTCTTGTGCAGCGCGCTGATGAGGTTGTAGAAGTCCTCGCCGTTCTTGTCCATCTGCGGCAGGTGCCGCCCGAACGCCTCGGTGATCGCGTCGGGCGTGACGGGGTTACTCAGGGTGCTGGCGACTTCCAGGGTGCTCAGGGCGCGTCGGGCGTCCCCCTCGGCGAGTCGGGCGAGGAGGTCCAGCGCTTCCGGCTCGGCGGTCACGCCGCTCAGGCCGCGCGGGTCGGTCAGGGCGCGGTCCAGCAGGCCGCGCACCTCCTCCGGCGTCAGGGCTTCGAGCACCAGCGTGCGGGCGCGCGAGCGCAGGGCGGGGTTCACCTCGAAGCTGGGGTTCTCGGTGGTCGCGCCGATCAGGGTCAGCAGGCCCGATTCGACGTGCGGGAGCAGCGCGTCCTGCTGCGCCTTGTTGAAACGGTGGATCTCATCGAGGAAGAGGATGGTCTTCTGCCCCCGCCCGCGCAGGCGTTCGGCTTCCGTGACCGCCTCCCGCACGTCCTTGACCCCCGCCGTGACCGCCGAGAGCGGGATGAAGTGCGCGCCGACCTCGCCGGCCAGCAGCCGGGCCAGGGTGGTCTTGCCCACGCCGGGCGGGCCCCACAGGATCAGGCTGCCCAGCCGCCCGGACTGGAGGACGCGCGTGAGCGGCCTGCCGGGGCCGAGCAGGTGCGTCTGACCCACGACCTCCGCGACGGTGCGGGGCCGCAGGCGTTCGGCGAGGGGAGCGGGCGGGTCGAACAGCGTCACCCGCGCAGGATACGGGCGGAGCGCCGCAGGAATTGGGAGGCGGGGCGCGGTCCGGCGGGCCTCATGGCGTCCCCTCCGGCACAATGACCGCATGGACGACACGCTGCGCCACCAGATCGACCTCGCCGCCTTCCCCGCCGACGTGCAGGTCACGCACGTTCCCGGTCCCGGCGTCGTGCTGCGCGCCACGCGGGAGGGCCGGGGCCTGGAACTCCAGGTGACGCCCGACGCCCAGCGCATCTACGGCGAGGGCCCCGCCCTGTCCGCCGCCCTCGCGCAGCTGAAACAGGCCGCCGCGCAGGGCCTCCCGGACACGCATCCGGACGGCGGCTTCGAGCGGCTGGTCTTCATCGGGGACTGACAGCCGGGCAACCCCTCAGTCGGCGGCGCTGACCAATTCTCCTCAAAGAAACTGGGAATCAGGCTGCGTCAGCGGGAGCCTCGTCCAGGCCGCGCAGCGCCCAGCGCAGGCCCAGGGCGGTCAGCACGCCGATGGCCGCCAGGGTGACCCACGGCAGCGCCGGGAAGCCCAGCTGCGCGCCCGTGTCCACCAGCGCGCCGCCCAGGACGCTGCCCACCGCGCCGCCCACACCCAGGCTGATGGCGGAAAAGCCGAAGTAACTGCCGATCAATGCGGGCGGCGCGAAGCGGGCGGTCAGGGTCTGCTGGGTGGGGTACACGGTCATGGTGCCCAGCGAGTACAGCGCCACGCACGCCAGCAGCGCCGGGAAGGTGGTCGCGACGCTCATCAGGCCCAGGCTCAGGCCCACCAGGGCCACCGCCACCACCAGCGCCGTGCGGGTCGGCAGGTACCGTTCCACGGCGCGCAGCAGCGGGTACTGGAGGATCACGGCCATCCCGGCGGACAGGCCGTACAGCGGGCCGGTCGCGCCGGTCCCGGCCAGCGCGATGGCCTTCAGGGTGACCGCCACGTTGATCTGCGTGCTCAGGATGAAGTACCCGATCAGGACCAGCGTGAAGCGCCGGAAACGCGTATCGAGCGCCGCCACCCGCAGCCCGTCCAGGCTGCGGCCCGCGCCGCGCTGGGGGCGCAGGTGCGGGAGCGTCACCGCCAGCACCAGCGCCGCCAAGAGGTACACGCTGGCCGCCGCCAGCGCCGCCGAACGGAACCCCAGGCCCAGCAGCGCCGCGCCGATCAGCGGCCCCGTCACCATCCCGGCGTTCCCGGACAGGCTGGTCAGGCTGAACATCCGCGTGCGGTGTTCCTCACGCGTGACCTGCGTGATCGCGGCGCTCTTGGGCGCGTCGAACAGCCCGCCGCCCACCCCGGCCAGCACCGCCGCCGCGAGCAGCACGCCCAGCGAGTCCGCGAAGCCCATCCACGCGAAGCCCGCCGTGCGCAGCAGGCACCCCGCCAGGATGAGCGGTTTCGGCCCCAGCCGGTCCGACCACGCCCCGCCGAACACCGTCAGGCCCTGCTGCGTCAGCTGCCGCAGGCCCAGCACCAGCCCCACGCTCGCGGCACTCCAGCCCAGCCCGCCCCCCGCCGCAGGCCCACTGAAGTGCACGGTGACCAGCGGAATCACCGCGAAGAACCCGCCCCACATCAGGAAGTTCGACGCGATCAGTCCCGCCTGCGCCGCCGACACCCGGAACGGCGCGGGCGGCGGCGCAGACGGAATCACGGACACGGGCGCACTCACGCCGCGCAGGCTACACCCGGCCCGCGCGCACCGGGGGTACGCTGTCCCGCATGAGCAGCCTGTCTCCCCTGGCCCCCGGTGTTCACTTCCTGCCGGGCGCGGTGAATTCGCTGGTGCTGGAGGACGGGCGGGGTGGGGCGCTGCTGGTGGATACCGGGCTGGACGACGGGCACGCCCGGAAACTGCTGCGCGGCCTGACCGAGCTGAACCTGACGCCGACCGGGATCCTGAACACGCACAGTCACGCGGACCATCACGGGGGGAACGCGTTCATCCTGAAGAAATTTCCGGAGATGAAGGTGTTCGCGCCGCCGCTGGAGGATGCGATCATCACGCACCCGATCCTCGAACCCATCGGGCTGTTCGGCGCGCGGCCCCCGAAGGAGTTGCAGTCGAAGTTCCTGCTCGCGCCGCCCAGTCCGGCGCGGCTGGCCCCCGAGCCGGGGCTGACCCGGATCGGCGGGGTGAGCCTGGAACTGATCGAGGTGGCGGGGCACGCGAGCCTGATGTACGCGGTGCGGGTGGGCGGCGCACTGTACGCGGCGGACGCGCTGTTCGGGCCGGGGGCGCTGGCGAAGCATCCGCTGGTGTTCTGCCAGGATTCGGCGCTTCAGAAGGAGGCGGCGGCGCGGCTGGGTGAACTGGAGGGCGTGGAGGTGACCCTGCCGGGGCACGGTGACCCGACCGGGGACCTGCCGGGGCTGGTCGCCGCGAACCTGGCGGCGCTGGAGCGCGTGACGGACGCGGTGCGCGCGGCGGTGCGCGTAGGTGAGGCGGGGGTGGATGACCTGCTGGCCCGCGTGTGCGACGCGCTGGGCGTGCAGATGACGAACGCGGGCGCGGTGGTGCTGAACCGCGCGGTGGTCAGCGCCCACCTGACCGAGCTGCTCGAACGGGGCGAGGTGGGCCTGCGGGTCGCGGGGAACCGGCTGGTGTTCTTCCCGGAAGCGTAAAGGTTTCCCGTATGGGCGGGCGTGGGGGCGCGGGGGTACGGTGACCGCATGACCAAGAAGAGCAAGGCCGCCCCGAAGAAAGCTGACACCAAGGCCACGAGTGACGGCAAGGCCTCGACCGGCAAGGCCAGCGGCGCCGCGAAGGCCGACGCGGCGCACCTGAGCACCACGAACAACGCGCTCGTGGACCACGCCTACCTGTCCGAATCCGAGTTCGGGACGGTCGCGGAGACGTTGCAGCGCAACCTCGCCACGACGATCAGCCTGTACCTGAAGTTCAAGAAGTACCACTGGGACATCCGTGGCCGCTTCTTCCGCGACCTGCACCTCGCGTACGACGAGTTCATCGAGGAGATCTTCCCCGGTATCGACGAGCAGGCCGAGCGGCTGGTCGCGCTGGGCGGCAGTCCCATTGCCGCGCCGAGCGACATCGAACGATTCAGCACCGTGAAGGTCCCCACCGAGACCGTGCGTGACGCCCGCACGCAGGTGGCGGATCTGGTGGCCGACCTGACCCGCGTCGGCAAGGGCTACCGGGACGACAGCCAGACGGTGGACGACGCGAACGATCCCGCGACCGCCGACATGTACAACGGGTACGCGGCGACCATCGACAAGATCCGCTGGATGCTCCAGGCGATCATGGACGACGACCGGATGAACTGACGCCCGCCCGTCAGGGCCGAGCGAAGCGAGAGAGGCGCGAGGCCGCCGGGCCGTCCCGGTGGCCTTTTCGTCCTCAGGAGGACCGGTGCCGAAATTCGATTACTCCCTGAATTACGCGGAACTGGACCTGCGCGCGCGTCCGGAGCTGTACCGGGTGGGCGTGGGGGAGCAGGGCGTTCTGCTGGTGCAGCCGTACAAGTCCGAGATCCTGCCGCACTGGCGCTTCGCGACGCCGGAGGTGGCCCGCGAGAGCAGCGAGGCGATCTACGGGATGTTCCTGGCGTACCTGGGGGCGGGGGATTTCGTGGGAGCGGACATGGCCCGGAAGTTCCTGCAGATGGGCTTCACGCGCGCGCGGCGGTACGCGAATCACCGGGGCGGCAAGAAGTACGAGGGGCCGGTCCCGGAGGACAAGAAGGGCCAGAGTGGCGCGCATGGCCGTCCCGAGCGGCCCCGTGATCCGGAGGACCCGGTGAAGGCCGAGTCGGCGCATATTTTCAAGGCGAAGTGGGAGGAGGCGGAGGCGAACGTGAAGTACGCCCGCCTGAAGCGGGAGCATAAGGCGCGCTTCGGGTAGCGCACATCGGGTCGCAGAGTCCAGCAGCAGCGTTCAGCGGGTGCCGGGCAGGTCGGCGGGCGTGTTCACGTTGCGCAGCAGGGCCGGGTCCAGCCCGGACACGTGGCGGACCTGCTCAGCCGGTACGGCGAAGCGCAGGCGGCGTTCGCCCGCGTCGAGTAGCCCGGTGACGTGGGCGCGCAGGCTGGTGTGGTACAGCGCGGCGAGCGGCTGGGGGCGCCTCAACCCGTCGAGGGCCTGCACGCCGAGCACGCCGGGCGCGCGGGCGGCGAGCAGCGTCTCCCAGTACGCGCGGGTCAGGCAGGGCAGGTCCACGCCGGTGAAGGCCACCCAGCCGTCCGGGGCGGCGTGCAGCGCGGCCTCCAGCGCGGCCAGGGGGCCCTCGCCGGGGCGGGTGTCGGGCGTGACGCGCCAGCCGGGCACCTGATACCGCCCTTCCGGGGCGATGATCAGGCGTCCGGCGGCGGTCTCCAGGGGCGCGCAGGCGCACGCCAGCAGCGTGCGGCCCTGCCACGTCACGAGGGCCTTGTCGCTCCCGAAGCGGCTGGAGCGGCCCCCGGCGGTGACGACGCCGGTCACGTCGGCCCAGGCGTCGGTCATTCGCGCGGGCCGCTCTGGCGTTCAAGCAGGCGCAGCGCCCACGCGACCAGGCGGGGACCGGGGCGGCCGTAGGGGGGGTACAGGAAGCGGACGGGGCTGCGGGCGGGTTCGGTCAGGACGGCGCGTTCGTGGCTGAAGGCGCGGAAGCCGTGCTCGCCGTGGTAGCTGCCCATGCCGCTGGGGCCGACGCCGCCGAAGGGCAGGTGCGGGTTGCTGAGGTGCACGACGGTGCCGTTCACGACCATGCCGCCGCTGGTGGTCTCCTGCTGCACGCGGCGGGTCACGGCGTCGTCGCCGCTGAACAGGTACAGGGCCAGGGGAGCGTCCAGGCGGCGAATCAGGTTCAGGGCGTCGTCCAGCGAGCGGTAGGTCAGGACCGGGAGGACCGGGCCGAACAGTTCCTCCTGCATCAGCGGCATGTCGGGCGTCACGTCGGTCACGACGGTCGGTGAGATGAAGCGCTCGGCGGGGCTGAACTCGCCGCCCAGCACGATGCGCGCGCCCATCTGCACACTCTGGCGGGTCAGGGTGTGCAGCCGCTCGACGCTGGCGGCGTCCACCAGGCGGCCGTAGTCGGGGCCGGCCCGCAGCCACGCGCGGTCGCCGTAGCGGCGGGCGATGACCTCGTCCAGGCGCAGGATCAGCGCGTCCCGCTGCGCCTCGGGCACCAGGGCGTAGTCCGGGGCCACGCAGGTCTGCCCGGCGTTGAGCAGCTTGCCCCACGCGATCCGTTCGGCGCTCAGGTCGAGGTCGGCGCTGCGGTCGATCAGGGCGGGACTCTTGCCGCCCAGTTCGAGCGTGACGCTGGTCAGGTTGGCGCTCGCGGCGCGCATGACGTACTTCCCGACGGCGGTGCTGCCCGTGAAGAAGATGTGGTCGAAGGGCAGTTCGGTCAGGGCGCGCGCGGTGTCCGCGTCACCCTCGACAACCGCGACCAGCGCCGGGTCGAAGGTGGCCTCCAGCAGCTCGCGCAGCGCGCGGGCCACGTTCGGGGCCTTCTCGCTGGGTTTCAGGATGACGGTGTTCCCGGCCGCGAGGCTGGCGACCAGCGGCGCCAGGGCGAGGTTCACGGGGTAGTTCCAGGGGCTGAGGACCAGCGTGACGCCGCGCGCCTGCGGCTGGATCTCGCTGCGCGCACCCGCCAGCACCACGGGGGTGTCCACGCGGCGGGGGGCCATCCAGCGCGGCAGGCGGCGGATGGCGTGCTGGATCTCCTCCAGGACAGGGTGCAGTTCGGTGACCTCGGCCTCGGCGCGGCTCTTGCCCAGGTCGGCGCGCAGCGCGTCGGCCAGCTGCGCGCGGCGGGCCCTGACCGCGTCGTGCAGGCGGCGCAGGATCGCCTGCCGCTGCGCCGGGGTGCTCTGCGCGGCCGTCCAGCGGTGCGCGCGCTGACGCTTGAACAGCGCCTGGAGGTCGGTGGGGAGCGGCTGGGTCTGCGTCATGGTCGCACCTCGCGAACTGGGAACGGGCCGGAAACCGGGATGGGTTGAACCCAGTATAAGTCTGCACTCACCCTTCAGCCGACCTTCAGGCACCCGTCACAAAGGGATCAACCTGACACTCTGCGCGGCCCGCTCAGGCACAGACTGCCCGAGTTCACCGCTGTTCAATTCATTCCACCGGAGGTCACCCCATGAAGAAGACCCTGCTCGTGTCCGCCCTGTCCCTCGCCCTGGGTTCCTGCGCCATGATGTACGCCCCCATGTCCTACACCCTGGCCAAGCAGCCGGCAGGCGGCGCGCTGAACTCCAGCGGCAACGTCACCGTCAAGCGTGACGGCATGACCGTCATGACGAACGCCATGGTCAGCGGCCTGGCCCCGAACACCTACTACGTTGCGCACTACCACGTGCAGGGCACCGCCAGCACCGATCCGTGCAGCAGCGGCGGCGCGCCCATCATGAGCAGCATGATCGTCGGCCAGAGTGACGCCATGGGCATGCTGACCCTCTCGGGCAGCGTGGCCGCCGCCGACGTCATGAACGCCACGTACTTCAACATCCACACCGCCAAGGACGCCAGCGGCGCCCCGGCCGACGCCGGCGTGACCTGCACCAGCGTCAAGATGTAACAGCAGCGGATGGCAGATAGCACCTGGCGGAGGCCCGGTCACGGCACCTCCGCCAGCTGCCTTTCGCCATTTGCCTCTCCTACAGTCCCAGCATCGCGCGGTAACTGCCGATCAGCGAGGCGCCCCACAGCAGGGCCACCACGGCGCCCAGCGCGAGGAACGGCCCGAACTTCACGCGGTTCTCGCTGCGCAGGGCGAGCTGCGCCACCCCGAAGATCGCCCCGGCGAACACCGCGACGACCAGCGCCAGCAGCAGCCGCTCCCAGCCCAGGAACGCGCCGATCACGGCGGCCAGTTTCACGTCCCCGAAACCCATCGCGCTGGCGTCCACCTGCGTGTCGTCCGCCGCGCCGTCGTCCTCGCGGTGGCGGCGCCAGTGGAGCCACCAGTACACGCCGCAGGCGAGCGACACCGCCCCGGCGGCCGCAAGTGCGCCCTGCACCATCAGGATCATGCCGGGGCCGTACCCGGCGCTACCCAGCATCACGCTGACGAGCAGGCCGCCCAGCGTGAGCAGTTCCGGCATGCGGATCACGCGGCGGGCGGCGACGTTCACCAGGGCGGACAGCAGGCCCACGCCCGCCCCCCACCACGGCCCCAGCCACGCGCCGGCCAGCAGCGCGAGGCTGATCTGCTGGTACCCGATGGGGAACTCCGGGAAGGCCCGCTCGCGGAAGCGGCGCAGCACCCACGACCCGAACTGGTTGATCGCCACGACCACCCCGGCCCCCAGCAGCGCCCCCTGCACCGCGCCCGCAAGGTCCGGAAGGCCCTCCACGCCCGCCCGCCCGTTCAGGAGGCCGAACAGCACGCCCAGCGCCACGCCGGGCAGGGTCAGTTCGTCGGGGATGGTGTAGGTGTCCAGGTCGATGGCGCTGCCGACGAGCAGGATCGTGAACAGCACCATCAGGCCCAGCGCGCCCCAGCCGACCGTCAGCGGCGGAAACAGCGCCGCGATGGCCGCGTACCCGATCCCGGTCAGGAGTTCCACCACCGGGTAGCGAGCCTTGATGGGGGCCCTGCAGTAGCGGCACTTCCCGCCCAGGCTCAGCCAGGAGAACACGGGCACGAGATCGGTGACGCCCAGGCGGTGGTCGCAGTTCGGGCAGTGGCTGGGCGGGAACGCGATGTTCTCCCCGCGCGGCAGCCGCCAGATGAGCACATTCGAGAACGAACCCACCAGCAGGCCCAGCAGCCCGGCGAAGATCACGAGAAGGACGTCAGGGGTCACCCTGGCAGTGTAGGGAACATTCATCACACGCGTCTTGCGTGCCCGCCCCGGCAGACCAGCCCGCCACCGGCCGCGCGGTCACACCCCCAGCGTGTGCAGCGCGTCCAGCCACGCGCGCAGCGGCAGCGGCACCCACGTCACCCCGTCCGGCAGGGGGGCAGGGGCGTGCGGGAGGTCCAGGCGGGCGATCTCGGCCTCCAGGGCGCGCAGGGCGGCCTCGACATCCACGTAGCCCTTCTCGCCCGGCGAGATCAGGGAGGTGCGGAGCGCGGCCCCGGCCCGTTCCAGATCGGCCCAGTTCAGGCGGTACACGTCCTCGTAGATGAACGACACCTGCGGCTGGCCCGGCACGTCGGCGGTGAAGCGCACCGGGGGCCGGCAGTCACCGTCGGTGATGCCGATGCGGGCGCCGCACCTGGAGCACGTGAAGCTGCCCACGTACCCGTAGCGGCTCCCCACGTAGCGCAGCGCCTCGGGCGGCGTGAAGCCGCAGTTCGGGCAGACCGTGAAGATCGGCGCGTCCAGCAGCCACGTACTCGGCTGCCGCCCCGTGCGGTTGCCGGGTCGATTGAAGTGCAGTCGGATCACCCCCGCAGTCTCCCCCATCCCGACGTGAGCTGAAGCCCGGAAACGGTGAAGGGGCAGGCCACCTGAGCAGCCCACCCCCTTCTATCCGCCCGGTGGAGGGCCACCGGACAGCCCGGCCACCGGAGTTCAGTTCAGTGCTTGCCGAAGTGGCCCAGCTGCGGCACGTTGGGGCGCCACTCGGGCGTCTCGACGACCTCGCCGTACAGGTCGTACTCGTCGCTGTCCTCGATGCGCACGCGGACGATGTCCCCGATCTTCACGGCTCCGGCGAAGTCGGCGGCGTACACGTACACCTGCCCGTCGATGCCGGGCGCGTCGCCCTTCGTGCGGCCGATGAGTTTCGTGCCGGGCTGGTCGTCCTCGTCGTCGTTGAACTCGTCGATGATGACGTCCATCACGGTGCCGACCTTCTCGGCGAGCTTCTCGGCGCTGATGCGCTGCGCGACCTCCATGAAGCGTGCCAGCCGCTCCTCCTTGACCTCCTGCGGCACCGCGCCGGGCAGCGCGTTCGCGTCCGCTTCCTCGACGTCGCTGTACGCGAAGGCCCCCACGCGGTCCAGGCGGGCGTCCTCCAGGAACGTCAGCAGCTCCTGGAAGTCCTCCTCGGTCTCGCCGGGAAAGCCCACGATGAACGTCGAGCGGATCACCAGTTCCGGGCAGATCTCGCGCCAGCGGCGGATGGTGTCGAGCTGCTTGCCCGCGCCGGGGCGTCGCATGGCGCGCAGCACCTTCGGGCTGGCGTGCTGCAGCGGCACGTCCAGGTAAGGGAGGATCTTGCCCTGGGCCATGAGTTCCACGATCTTCTCGACGTGCGGGTAGGGGTACACGTAGTGCATGCGCACCCACGCGCCCATCTCCCCGAGTTTCACGGCGAGGTCGGTCAGGTGCGCGCGGACCTGCTCGCCCTGGAATTCGGACTCGCGGTAGCGGACGTCCACGCCGTACGCGCTGGTGTCCTGGCTGATGATCATGAGTTCCTTCGTGCCGCCCGCGATCAATCGGAACGCCTCGTACAGCACCGCGCCCGCGTCGCGCGACACCTGCAGGCCGCGCAGCTTTGGGATGATGCAGAACGAGCAGGTGTGGTTGCAGCCCTCGGCGATCTTCACGTACGCGTAGTGACGCGGCGTGAGCTTCACGCTGGGCGCGAACACGTCCCCATGCCGGGTGTCCTCGCGCGCGGGCTGCTCCGCCCCGGCGCGCGTGCCGGGCGCGGCGACCGGCAGCAGGCCCGTGAACGCGTCCGTCTCGATGGGCAGCAGGGTGCGCACGTGCCCCATCACGTCGTCCACGGCCTCGCTTCCGGTGATCGCCGCGACCTTCGGGTGCCGCTCCATGATCTTCTCCGGGCGCTCGCCCAGGCAGCCGGTCACGATGACCTTCCCGGTCGCGTCCAGCGCCTCCCCGATCGCGTTCAGGGACTCCTCCACGGCGGGCGTGATGAACCCACACGTGTTCACGATCACCGCGTCGGCGTCCTCGTAGCTGGGCGCGACCTCGTAGCCCTCCACGCGCAACTGCGTCAGGATCCGCTCGCTGTCCACCAGCGCCTTCGGGCACCCCAGGCTGATGAACCCCACCTTTCTTGCGCCCGCGGTGGCGGGCTTCACTGCTTCCGTCATGCTCACTCCTCGCCACGCCACACCCGCTCGGGCGGGGGCACAGCACTTCAGCCCGCCACTCTACCGTGACGGGCCGCAGGGGGTTGGAACTGGATTACAAGCGGACGGTTACTGGCAGCTCTGCACGGTCAGCTTCGCGCGCAGTTCGGGGCTCAGCGCCAGGGTCTTCGGCAGGAAGCGGCCCGCGTTCTGCGTGATGATGTGCCGGGTTTCGTTCCGGGCCGCGGTCAGGCGCTGTTCACCCAAGGTCTGGCTGCTGAGAACAGGCTGGGCGATGCAGAGCCCCCCGTTCCTGACGGTCAGCGTCTTGACCGGGACGGCCTTTTCCTCATCCCAGAGCGGCAGAGCCGTGCACGTGCTCAGCTTATCGCTCGGCAGCTTCCCAGTCAGGAAGTACTCGGTGATGGGGCCGTCCACGCAGGTGGTGCCGTACGGGAACGCGGCGTGCTGGGGCTCATCGTCGATCAGGATCATCTTCGCGCTGGGCGTGCTGTTCAGGGCTTCCAGCGCACCTTCCTGCGGGGTGGCAGGGTCCAGCTCGTTCTGGAGCATCAGGATGGGCGGCATGTTTTTGGGGAGCGCGGGCTGCTTGACGCTGGGGCCGCCCTTCCACTGGTAGCAGGGATTGGCGGCGTCGTACCCGCCGATCAGGGGGTACTGCTCGGCGTCCTGCCGGCCCTTGGCGCGGGCCTGCTCCAGGGTGCTGGTCCAGGGGGTGTCGTTACAGGTGATGGCCGTGAAGGTCGAGGACGAGGCGTCCAGTTCGACCGGGAAGGGCGCCGGGTTCAGCTGCGACTCGCGGATCATCAGCAGGAACTGAGCGTTCTGCGCGGCCTTGGCATTCATGTCGGGATCGTCGAAGTAGGTGGCCTGGGCCGCCAGACTCATCAGTTCGTCCGAGGTGGCGTCCGGGTGGGCCTTGATCAGCGCGTCGAGGACAACGGTGGTCTTGAGCAGTTCGCCTGCGAAGGGGTACGCGTCACGCTGGTAGAGGAACTGCGCGATGATGTTGCCCATGACGCTGCGCAGCGGCTCAGCCAGCCTGTTCTGCGCGGCGTACACCTCGGCGCCCGTGCCGCCCAGCCCGAAGGTGGCGTTCTGACGGGCGAGGTAGGGAGCCATCGCGTCGCGGAAGTCGCGTTCGAACGCGGCGGGTTGCAAGCCGAAGGCGTGCTCCATGGTCGTGTTCCAGGACATGTTGCCGTCCAGGAGCATGCGGCCGGTCTGCTGCGGGAACAGCTTGGCGTACCACGAGCCCAGCCACGTGCCGTACGAGTACCCGATGTAGTTCAGTTTCGCGTCGCCCATCAGCTGCCGCGCGAGGTTCAGGTCACGGGCGGTGGCGTCGGTGTTGATCAGGGGAGTCAGCGGATTTTTCTGGCAGGCCAGGGCCAGCAGGCGGCCCTGACGTTTCATGGCCTCGAAATTCGCGTCGCTCTGGTCGGTGGTGGGCGGGTTGATGGGAGCGGCGAACTCGTTGGTGCCGCAGTTCAGTCGGCTGCTGGCGCCCACGCCCCGCGGGGAGAAACCGATCAGGTCGTACTGCTGGGTCATGGCCTTGAGTTGCGTGGCGTTCTTGGACGGGTTCCAGTCACTGGCCCACTGGTAGGCGAACAGCGGGGCGAAGATCAGGCCGTCGCCACCGGGGCCGCCGGGGTTGAAGAAGATCGCGCCCTGGCGTTTGGCGGTGTCGCTGGCGGCCACGCGGATCAGTGCGAAGCTGGCGGTTCCGGCAGCGGGATTGCTCCAGTTGGCGGGCACGCGAACGTCGGCGCAGGTGAGGCGGCCCGCGATACTGGGATCATTCAGGATGCCCTGCACGTCCGGGCTCTGGCTGTCCATTCCCAGGATGGTGGGGTCGCAGGTCGTCCAGTTCAGGGTCTGGCTGGTAAAGGGCTTCAGGTCGTCCACTTCGGGCGTCTGGGGGGGTGTGCAGGCGACGAGGGTGGTCGTCAGGGTCAGCAGGGCGAGGGCAGTTGTTCTCATGGTGGTGCCTCCGGTGCGTTCAGATCAGGGTCTTCATGGAACGTGTACGGCACGCTCACGCGGTGACCCGGCCGGAGCGTAACAACTGCCACCGCTCCGGCGCGTCCTGAACTGACTTGACTTTCAGCTGCGGTCATGGTGCGGGCCGGGGACGCCGCCCCATGCGCCGCACAGGTCGGTGCACACCCCCTCATGCACTCGCGCTACACTGCCGGAACATGAATGCCAAGGTGATTGTCGTCACGTCCGGGAAGGGGGGCGTGGGCAAAACCACGACCACCGCGAATATTGGAGCGGCGCTGGCCAAGCTGGGCGAGAAGGTCGCCGTCATCGACGTGGACGTGGGTCTGCGCAACCTCGACGTGGTGATGGGCCTGGAGTCGCGCGTGGTGTTCGACCTCGTGGACGTGCTGGAAGGCAAGTGCCGCATGAGTCAGGCGCTGATCCGGGACAAGCGCGTGGAGAACCTGTACCTGCTGCCCGCGTCCCAGACGCGTGACAAGGACGCCCTGGACCCCGAGGTGTTCAAGGGCGTGGTGCGGGATCTGGTGGAGCAGGAGGGCTTCTCGCGCATCCTGATCGACTCCCCGGCGGGCATCGAGTCGGGCTTCAAGACGGCCGCCGCGCCGGCCGAGGGGGCGCTGGTCGTGGTGAACCCCGAGGTCTCCAGCGTGCGTGACGCCGACCGGATCATCGGGCTGCTCGAAGCGCAGCAGGTCAATGAGATCCGGCTGGTGATCAACCGCCTGCGGCCGAAGATGGTCGCGAGCGGCAACATGCTCTCCGAGGCGGACATCCTGGACATCCTGGGCGTGAAACCGATCGGGATCATCCCGGAGGACGAGGGGATCATCGTGAGCACGAACGTCGGTGAGCCGGCGGTGCTGGGCAAGACGAAGGCCGGGGAGGCGTTCATGGCGACCGCGCGGCGCCTGAAGGGCGAGGACGTGCCGTACCCGAAGTTCGAGGAGGACCGGGGGTTCCTGGCGGCGCTGCGCCGACTGTTCGGGGGGGCCTGACGTGTTTTCCTGGATGAAGCGCGGCCGGACGAAGGAGACGCTGAAAGACCGTCTGGAGCTGGTGCTGGCGTATGACCGGGCGCAGATTCCGCCCGGCAAGGTGGACGCGCTGCGCAACGACCTGCTGGAGGTCGTGCGGCGCTACTTCCCGGCGGGGAACAGCAGCGTGGAGGTCGAGCAGCGCGGCGACATGGTCGTGCTGATGGCGAACATCCCGCTGGACGAGCCGCCCGCTCCGGGTGGGCGCAGCCGCTGAGGGCGGGTGCGGGGACGGAGGCCTGGGCTGCGGCTCAGGCCTCCGTCCGTTGAGCCGGGGCCGGCCCGCGCAGATGAGAACCGGGTCAGCGGCTCTTAGGATTTTCTGGCTCCATGCGCCTACCCTGGGTGGCGTGACCTGCCCCGCCCGGAGTTCTGCGTGAAGTACGACCTGCGTTTCCCGATGATCATCGCGCTGCTGCTGCTCGCAGGTCTGCTGACGGTCAGCACGGCGGCCCTGTCCCCGCGCGTCTCGGAAGGGATCTTCGTGAAGCAGATGCTGGGCGTGCTGCTGGCTGCCGTGCCGCTGGGGGCGCTGTGGTGGGCGGGGCGCGACCGCATCTACCGCTTCGCGCCGCACCTGTTCGGACTGGCGCTGCTGCTCCAGGCGAGTACGTTCGTGATCGGCAAGGAGGTGAACGGGCAGAAGAACTGGATCATGCTGGGGCCCATCCAGTTCCAGCCGCTGGAACTCACGAAACTGGCCCTGATCCTGATGCTGGCGCTGGTGCTGCGCGGCGGTTTCAAGGGCCTGCCCACGTACGCGCGGGCGCTGGCGGTGTTCCTGCCGGCGGTCGGTCTGGTGGTCGTGAACGATTTCGGCGGGGCGATGGTGCTGAGCGTGATGTTCGGCGTGATGCTGCTGGCGGCGCGCATCCCGTGGTGGCACGCGGCGCTGGCGGTGCTGGCCGTGAGCGTGGCGGTGCCGACCGTGCTGTTTCCGCACCTGGAGCCGTACCAGCAAAAGCGCCTGACGATCTTCGTGAATCCGTATCAGGATCCGCGCGGGGCGGGCTATCAGGTGATCCAGAGCATCATCGCGGTCGGCTCGGGCGGGGTGGAGGGCAAGGGGTACAAGCAGGGCAGCCAGTCGCACAACGGCTTCCTGCCCGAGGCGCACACGGACTTCGCGTTCAGTACCTGGGCGGAGGAGCAGGGGCTGGTGGGCGCGCTGGGCGTGCTGCTGCTGTACGGGGGGCTGTTCTGGGGGCTGGCCGGCATGGCCGCGCAGTCGCCCCGGTTGCAGGATCAGGTGCTGTTCGCGGGCATCCTGGGGCAGATCGGTTTCCAGGTGATCGAGAACATCGGCGCGGCGCTGAGCGTGTTGCCGCTGACGGGCATCACGCTGCCGCTGATCAGTTACGGCCTGAGCAGTCTGGTCTCGACCCTGACGACGCTGGGCGTGGCGTACGTGGTGTACCGCGACCGGTTCGACGGGCAGATCTGAGCCGCGCGCCGGGCGGGCCGGCACCGGGGGCCGGGTAGGCTGGAGGCATGACGACCTTTCGGGTGTTCATCGCCACCAGCCTGGACGGATTCATCGCGCGGCCCGACGGGCGGCTGGACTGGCTGCCGGGGGCGGCGCCGGACGGGGTGCCCGCGCCGGCGGGTGAGGATCACGGGTTCGAGGCGTTCATGGCGGGTACCGAGGTGATCGTGATGGGCCGCGCGACCTTCGGGGCGGTGCGGGACTTCCGGCCGTGGCCCTACGCGGGCAGGCGGCTGCTGGTCCTGAGCCGCACCCTGACCGGCGCGGACGTGCCGGAGGCGCTGCGGGCCGAGGTGACGGTGCATCCGGGACCGCCGGAGGTGCTGGCCGCCGAGTTGCGGGCGCAGGGGGTGGGCGGCGTCTACGTGGACGGCGGGCAGACCGTGCAGGCGTTCCTGCGCGCCGGCCTGATCGGGGAGCTGATCGTCACGCGCGTGCCGGTGCTGCTGGGGCAGGGCAAGCCCCTGTTCGGCGCGCTGGCCGGCGACGTGTGGTGGGATCATCAGGGCACGCGGGCCTTCCCGTCGGGACTGGTGCAGGATCGGTACCGCCGGCGGCCGGCGGGACGCTGAGGAGGTCCACCGTCAGGCACCTGTGAGAGTCGAGGGTGCCCAATAGGGGCATGACGCCGCGCCTGCCTCCCCTGTCCGGCACGGACCGTGACCCGGTGAAGTTCTGGGTGCTGGTGATGTTCTTCGGGGCCGGGGTGGGGCTGGCGGCGCTGGGCCTGCTGCTGCCCGGGGGGCCGGGGGCGCGGCCTGACCTGGGGCGGGCGCTGATGCTGGGCAACGGGATCGGCAGTCTGGGGGCGCTGGCGCTGCTGTGGCGGGCGCGGCGCCGGCCGCCGCTGAGACGCTTCGATCTGCCGCTGCTGCTGCTGGCGCAGGTCTGCACCCTGGGGGGCGTGCTGGGCGAGACGTTCCTGTTCGGCTCGCAGTTTTCCAGCATGACGCAGCTGTGGGTGACGGTCTTCGCCGCCGGGTTCCTGCCCCGGCGACTGGTGTGGGCGCAGCAGCTGCTCGGGCTGGCGAGCGTCACGCTGATGGTGTGGGTGCGCACCCGGTACGGCCTGAACCCGCCGCACCTGTGGGTCGTGGAGGTGATCGTCACGGCGCTGCCGGTGCTGCTGACCGGGGTGGCCGTGGCGTACTTCCGGGGGGTGGCCGAGCAGGAGGCCTGGGCACTGGAGCAGGCCGGGCGCACCGATCCGCTGACCGGGCTGGGCAACCGGCGCGCGCTGTTCGAGACGTTCGGGGCCCGGCAGTCCGGCGCGGCGGGCCGGACCGGGCTGGTCATGCTGGACATCGACCACTTCAAGGACGTGAACGACCGCTACGGACATGCCGAGGGCGACCGCGTGATCCGGGTGCTGGCCGACGTGATGCGGGAGCACGCGGTCCCCGGCGATCTGCTCACGCGGCACGGCGGCGAGGAGTTCGTGTGGGTGACGGCGGCCAGCGGCGAGGAGGCGCTGCTGGCGCGGGTCAATGCCCTGCGGGAGGCGTTTGCGCAGCGGGTGGAGGTGCTGGGCGTGACCGTCAGTGCCGGTGTGGCCGTGACCGCCCGGCCGCTGGCGGACCCGGCGGCCCTGCTGCCGGATCTGCTGCGCCGGGCGGACGCGGCGCTGTATGGGGCCAAGGCGGCGGGGCGGGATCAGGCGCGGCTGGCGTCCTGAACGGCCGCCCTGGCCTGGAGACAGGACCACCGGGCGTGTCCATGCGGTCGGGCAATTCCACAGACCGGGCACATCGTGATGAGCCTTTCTTTATGAAATCTCCATCTGACCTGCCGCGAATGCTTTAAGAGATAAAGTGTCGCGCATGGAATACCGGAACCTCGGCAGGAGTGGTCTGAAGGTCAGTGAAGTCGCCCTGGGCGGCTGGGAAACCTACGGCATCAACCAGGACGCCTCGGCGATGGTGCGCGAGATCGTCACCGCCGCGTACGAGGGTGGCGTGAACTTCTTCGATCAGGCCGACATCTACGCCAAGGGCCGCAGCGAGGAACTCATGGGCGCCGCCCTCAAGGAGTTCCCCCGCCACACGCTGGTCATCAGCTCGAAGGTCTACTGGCCCATGAGTGACGACGTGAACGACCGTGGCCTGAGCCGCAAGCACATTCTGCACAGCATCGACGGGAGCCTCAGGCGCCTGGGCACCGATCACCTCGACATCTACTTCGCGCACCGCTACGACCCGGACGTGCCCATGGAAGAGATCGTCATGGCCTTCGATCAGGTCATCCGGGACGGCAAGGCGCTGTACTGGGGCACGAGCATGTGGCCCGCGGCGCGCATCGCGCAGGCGGTCGAGTTCGCGAAGGCCAACGGCCTGCACGCGCCCGTCACCGAGCAGCCCGAGTACTCCATGATCCGCCGCGACCGCGTCGAGGGCGAGATCCTGCCCTACACCGAGGAGGCGGGCGTGGGTCTGGTCGTCTGGAGCCCCCTGGCGATGGGTCTGCTGACCGGCAAGTACGACGCGGGCAAGCCCGAGGGCGCGCGCCTGACCGAGAAGGAGAACTGGGGCAAGAACTTCCTCACGGAGGAGAACATCCAGAAGGTGCGCGACCTGAAACAGGTTGCGGACGACCTGGGCATCACGCGCGCGCAGCTGGCCCTGGCCTGGATCCTGCGCCAGAAGGGCGTGAGCAGCGTCATTACGGGGGCAACGAAGGTCCAGCAGATCGAGGACACCGTGAAGGCCGCCGGCGTGCGCCTGAGCAGCGACGTGATCGAGCAGATCGAGAGCATCCTCAAGCGCTGATCTGCGCGGGGCGGGGGGAGGGCGAGGCGCAGGTCTCCCCTCCCCCTGCCCGCGCTGGTCAGGCGCGCAGCTGGCCGGGCGTGACGGGTTCGCGCAGCAGCCGCGCGTAGGCGCCTGCGCCGCCCCGGTCGAGTTCCGCACCCACGAGGTCCCCACCGACCGAATAGGTGAAGATGTACGCGCGGAAGTTCGGATTCTGGATGAAGCGCAGGGACTGCGCGGCGCGGGCGTCGCTGGCCAGCGCGTAGGTGCGCAGGAAGTCCAGCACCCCGGCCTCTGGGGCGCCGTCGGCGTGCAGGCGCATGGCGGCCTCGCCGCTCACGCCGGCCAGGGCCTTCTTGATGCGGCTGGCGGCCAGGAACGTGCGGATGTCCTCGGGGTCCACGCCCGCCAGCTCGGCGAGGTCGCCGGTCAGCCACGCCTCCAGTTCCTCACGGGTCATCACGGCGCGCAGGGCGTTCACGGCGATGCCCTCGGACACCACGCATTCCGGCGCGTTGATGAGCTGGATGCTGTGCTCGTGCCAGCCGCGCTCCCGCACCAGCCGGGCTTCCTTGGTGGCGTGCTCGGTGTGGTGGCCGGGGTAACCCTCGTGCGCCATCAGGTCGGGCAGGGCGGGCAGCAGCACCGGAAGGTCGGTGTTGATATCGATGCGGCTACGCAGGTTCCCCAGCGGCCAGTTGTACCCGCTCCAGGGCTTGTCGGTCACGAGTTCGATGCTGAAGTCCTCGCCGCCGGGCAGGCCGAAGCGCCCCGAGACGCGGGCGCGCAGTTCGGCCAGGATCGGCTCCGCCACGCGCAGGATCTCGCCGCGCGGCACGGCCAGCCGGGCGCGCAGGGCCTCCTCGCGCTCGCGCAGGGGGCCGCTGCCGGGCAGCGTGGCGTCCAGTTCGGCCAGCGCAGCGTCCAGCTCGCCCAGGTCGGCGCGGCGCGGTTCGATGTCGTACAGGCCGCGCACCTCGTCGGCGTAGGGGATCGCCTCGCCGGACAGCAGGCGGGTCATGGTGTGCATGGCGCGCACCTGCACCTCCAGCCACGCGCGCCGCTCGGGTTCGGGCACGCCCGCCACGTCCGCCAGGAGGGCCTGCGCCTCGTCCCGCAGCGCCTGCGGGTCGCGTTTCTCCCGCACGGCCCAGTCCTGCGGGCCGCCGTACCCGTCGATGAAGCCCTCGGAGTGCGCGTCGATGGCGTGGGCCAGCCGCACGTAGCGTTCTGCGATGTCGCTCATGCCCCGGAGGATAGGCCCTGCGCGGGGTCCGGGGCGCGCGGCGCGTCCGGCATCGCGGGGCAGCCGCCACCAGACGCGGCGGCGCGGCCCCGCCAGCAACGTGGGGCCGCGCCGACTGCCGGGGGTCAGGGCCGCCCGAAGGGGTTCAGGCCCAGGGTCGGCGCGCCGCTCAGGGCGTCCACCCCGGCGCTCAGGAGGCTGTCCACGCCGCGCGTGAGTTCGCGGGTGGTGGCCTCGCCCTGCTCGCGCACCACGTCCGGCGTGACACTCACCGGGTAGGGGGTGCCGTCGGGCTTGGCGTAGTGCAGGATGGTCAGTTGCAGCGCTCCCTCGCCCACCGGGAAGACGCGGGTGGCGGTGTTGCCCACCCCGGCGGTCTGCTCGCCCAGGACCGGGCCGCGCCGGGCGTACTGGATCTCGAACGCGAAGAACTCGCTGCACGAGGCGCTCCCCTCGTCCACGAGCACGGCCATCGGCCCGCTCCAGAGGTTCGGGTTGCGGACGCTGCCCGCCAGCCGCCCGTCCTCCAGGCGGGTCCCGCGACTCACGACCGTGCGGGCGTTCCCGTCGGCGCTGCGGGCCAGCCGGGTCAGGTTGGGCACGAAGGCGCTCACGGCGCTGTCGCACTCGGCGAGGCTCCCGCCGGTGTTGCCGCGCAGGTCCACGATCACGCCGCTCGCGCCGCGCGCCTGGGCCTGCCCGACCAGATCGTGCACGCGCTGCGCGACCCCACCGCCCGACAGGAAGGTCGGAATGCGGATCACGGCCGCCTCACCGGTTCCCGCAGGCACGAAACTCAGGCGCGGCAGGTCCACGGTGCTGCTCTCACGCGCGGTGATCGTCAGATTCAGGGGCTGACCCAGTCGCTCGGCGCCCAGGGTGATGGTCTGGCCCTGCTCGCGCGCCGCGCGGAGGTTGTCGTAGGTGTACGCCTTCCCGTCGATGGTGAGCAGCACGTCCCCGCGCCGCAGCCCGGCCTCCTCGGCGGCGCTGCCGGGCACGACCTCGGTCACGACGCGGTTCTGGCCGTCCAGTGCGCCCAGTTTCACCCCGAACTGCAGCCGGCTGCCGCCCGTGACGCTGGCGCGGAAGTCGCGGTAGTCCTCGGGCGTCTGGAAGAAGGTGTGCTCGTCGCCCAGGGCGGTCAGTTCGGCCTCCAGCACCGGGTATGCCTTCGCCTCGGCGCAGGTGTCGGGCGCGGGCGCGCAGACGTTGTCGAGCCGGGTCTGGTACTCGCGGGTCAGGGCGGCGCGGTCCACGGTGGACAGCCCGCCGTACTCGTTCTGGATGAGCAGGTTGGCGCGGTTGAAGAGGTCCTGCGCGGGCGACACGACGCTCTGCGCCAGCGCGCCGGGCGCCACGCCGACACCCAGCAGCAGCGCCGTGAGGCCTGCCGTGCGCGCGGCGCGAAGGAAGGACAGGGCAGTCACCGGGCGGGCAGGTGTGGCGTTCATCGGTCCCCGTATTGTGCGCCGCACGCATGGGAATTTGGTGGGCGGCGATTGCGACGGAAGTCACAGGATTCGCCCGCCAGGACGCCAAAATCCACCCCCAGCCGGGGGCATGCTGCGCGGCGGGTCAGCGCCCGGCCCTCAGCGCCCCACCGTCAGCGGACGGGGCGGCGCTGGTACAGCTCCACCACGCGCCGCAGGAACTTCAGGCCTGGCGTCAGGCTGCTGGCCTGCACCCACTCGTCGGTGCGGTGCGCGTTCCCGCCGCGGTACACCCCGGCGGCCAGGGCCGGCAGGTCGTGCGGAACGGCGGCGTTCGCGTCGGTGCTGCTGCTCGCCACGCGCAGGTCAATGCGGCCCTCGCGGCTGGCCTCGCGCACCAGCTCCAGCAGCGCCTCGCCGCGCAGGTCGCCGCCCGGGCGGTCCCCGACCCGCTCCAGGTGCAGTTTCACGCCCGCCTCGCGCGCCGCCGCGTGCAGGGCCGCCACCGCGCGCCGGTCAAGGTCGCTCAGCACCTCGCCGTCTAGGGAGCGCAGGTCCAGGAGCAGTTCGGCGGTGCCGGCGATGGAGTTCACGCTGGTGCCGCCCGTTGCGACGCCCACGTTCAGGGTGGTGCGCGGGCTGGTGGGCAGGTACAGGGCGTACAGGGCGCTGATCGCGCGGCCCAGGGCGTGCAGGGCGCTGGGCGCCTGATCGCCCCAGGAGTGCCCGCCGGGCCCGATGAACGTGGCGCGGTAGCGGCGCACGCCCACGGCGCGGGTCACGGCGATGCCCAGGTAACCGTCCACGGCCAGGAACGCGCCCAGCTGCGCGCGGTGGGCGCGCAGCAGGTGCTTGGCGCCGCGCAGGTCCCCCAGGCCCTCCTCGCCGACGTTGGCGGCGAGCCACAGCGGGCGGCGCAGCGGGGCGGGCCGCTCGCGCAGGTCGCGCAGCAGCGCGGTCATGACGGCCAGGCTGGCGCTGTTGTCCCCCACGCCGGGCCCCACCAGCCGCCCGCCCTCCTCGCGGACGGTCACGTCGGTGTCCGCGTCGAAGACGGTGTCGAGGTGCGAGGCGAGCAGCAGCGCAGGAAGGCCCTCGGTGCCGGGCGGGGTGATCCGGGTGAGGACGTTCCCGGCCTCGTCCCGCTCGACCGCGTAGCCCAGGTCCGTCCACAGGCCCGCGATCAGGTCCGCGCGCCGCTCCTCGTGGAAGGTCGGGGCGGGGGTCTGGGCGATGCGCTTGAGGTACGTCAGGGGCATTGCGCGCCATTGTACGTGCGCCTGCCCGGGCGGATGCCCAGATCAGCGCGCCTGACAGGGGAGCGGCCCGCGCGCTCCGGCCCCTGGAGGGGCACAGGAACGCGCGGGCCTGAGGGGCGCGGTGACGGGTCAGCGGCGCAGCATGCGGCTGCCGATCATGCCGGCCAGCCCGACCAGTCCGGCCTTCACCAGGGGGCTGCTGAGCATCCCGCCGGGCGCGAAGGCCGCCTCCAGGGGGCTCTTGCCGTCCTGCGCGGGGGCCTGCGCGGTACGGGTGTAGGCGTCCACGAGGTCGTCGTCGTCGTCGTGGCGGACCTGGGTGACGGGGTTGGCGGGGCTGCGCACGATGGCGTCGCCCATCTCGCGGCGCTGCTCGGGGCTCATGCCGCCCACGTAGTCACGCAGGATCTGGCTGCGTTCCTCGGGGCTGGCCTGCTGCAGGTAGTCCTGGATGTACGCGGCGGCTTCCTGGGGGCTGACCTGCCCATCGCCGTTCGTGTCGCGGGGGTCGAGTCGGGCCATCTGCTCGTGACGGTCTTTCTGCTGGAAGAACATGCGGGTACCTCCGGGGTGGTGGGGGCGCGGGCAGCGGATCGCCGCGCGGGACGTGGGTTGAGGGGCAACGCTGCTCACGCTACCCGCCGCCGGGCGGGGCGGGCGTGAGGGGGGCCTTCAGCGGCGTTCACGCTCGCCTCTGCCGTCACGCCTGCGGCCGTCACCCCTGCTGCACCTCTGCCGCTGCCGGGCGGGGCGATCCGGTGAACACTCGCGCGGCGCGCGGGGCGCTACAGTCCGGTCTGTATGCGCTCACTGGTGCTGATTGGTCACGGGTCCCACCTGAACGGGGAATCGGCGGTCGCCGCGTACCGCTACGCGGAGCTGATCCGCGCGCGCGGCCTGTTCGACGAGGTGATTGAGGGCTACTGGAAGGAGGAACCGTCGCTGCGGCAGGTTCTCAAGACGACCGCCAGCACCGACGTGACCGTGATTCCCATGTTCATCAGCGAGGGGTACTTCACCGAGACGGTCATCCCGCGTGAACTGGGCCTGGGCCACCAGGGCCCCGTGCCGCCCGAGGGGATCGCCCGGGTGATCGGGGGGCGCACCGTGCGCTACACCCCGCCGTACGGGGTGCACCCCGGCATGGCGGACGTGATCGTCGCGCGCGCCCGCGAGGTGCTGCCCGAACTCGGCCCGGACGGCCCGGCGGACGGCGTCGAGACCGCGCTGATCGTGCTGGGGCACGGCACGACCCGCAACGAGAACAGCAGCCGCGTGATCTACGAGAACGCCGCGCGCCTGCGGGAGCGGGGGCTGTTCAGCGAGGTCCACGCCCTGTTCCTCGACGAGGAGCCGCGCGTGACCGGCTGGGCCGACCTCGTGCGCGCCCCACGCGTGGTGGTCGTGCCGTTCTTCGCCTCCGAAGGCTGGCACACCCTGGAGACCATCCCGGAGGAACTGGGCCTGAGCGGCGTGGTCACGCCCTTCCCGGACACCCCGCACGGCCCGCAGCAGGTGCACTACGCGCGGCCCGTGGGGACGCACGCGGCGGTCGCAGAGGTCATCCTGCACCTCGCGGAGGAGGCGCGCGGCGCGGGCGGCCCCGGCGGGGACACCGAACGCGGGCACGAGGCCGCGTGGCAGGCGTTCCTGACCCTCGCCCGGCGGGGCGCGCGGATCGGGGAACTGCTCGTCACGCCGGAACTGGGCGTGTTCGAGATCCGCAACGCGCTGGACGAGGGCCGCCCGGGCGGCGACCTGATGACGCTCGTCACGCCCGAGGGCGTGCGCGACCGGGTGCGCTTCACGGACGGCGGCGAGCACCGCCCGGTGCACACGCTGCGCAGCCTGCCGCGCGGCTGGCGGGCCGTGCTGAACGAGGCCGACCTGCGCCGCGCCGTGCACTACACCTACCCGGCGGTCGTGGAGGAAACGTACGCGCACGGCTGCCACGCGCTGCGCCCCACCCCCTGGGCGACCACCGCGCGGCGGCAGACGGGCATCTACGCGAAGGTGCAGCGCGCCGTGCCCGAACAGGTCGAGCGGGTCGCCGAGCGGGTGTGCGGCGGCTGCCTGCGCACGCGCCTGTGGGCGGGGGACCGGCTGACCCACTCGTTCCTCGACGGCGTGCCCGGCGGGATGCCCTGCGCGGAAGCCTGCACCTTCCTGGTCGCCGAGGTGCGCGAGGAGGTCGCGCGGAAGAAGGCCGCCGCGGCCAGCGACGACTGATCCGGACTCCGGCTGCGCACGCCTCGCCGCTGCGGCCTCGTCCAAGTCCTCTGAACACCTCCGCGTGCGCCTCATGCGGGGGTGTTACGCTGCGCAGCGGTGACCGCCCCCTCTCGGGGCGGGCATACATCTTCTCTTCCACCCGCGTCCCGTGAGACGCCCCGCACCCCACGCAACGGGAGCGGTAAGCCCGTCCGAGAGACGGCGATGGAGGCCTGCACATGCTCAGTTCTGCGACATTTCAGCGTCGCCCCGCTCTGCTTCGGGGGACGCGTTTCCTACATTCCGGGGAGCGCGCGCTCCCCACGGAGGGCGTATGACCGGTAGAGGCGAACTGAAGTACGAGGGGAAAGCCAAGCGCGTCTACGCCACCCCCGACGCGAACGAGTACGTGGTGGAGTACAAGGACGACGCGACCGCCTTCAACGGCGTCAAGAAAGCCCAGATCGGGGGGAAGGGTGCGATCAACAACGCGATCACCGCGCACCTCTTCCCACAGCTGGAAACGGCGGGCGTGCCCACGCACTTCATCCGGCAGCTGTCGGACACCGAGCAGCTCGTGCGGGCCGTGACGATCATCCCCGTGGAGGTCATCGTGCGCAACGTGGCCGCCGGGTCGTTCAGCAAACGCCTGGGCGTCGAGGAAGGCACCGAACTGTCCCGCCCGGTCGTGGAGTACTGCTACAAGAGCGACGCGCTGGGTGACCCCCTGATCAACACCGACACCGCCGTCGCGCTCGGCTGGGCCACCCCGAGCAGCTGACCCGCATCCGTGAACTGGCGTTGAACGTGCAGGCGTTCCTCGTGCCGTACTTCGCCGCGCGCGGCGTGCGCCTCATCGACTTCAAGCTGGAATTCGGCACCCTCGCGGACGGCACGGTCGTCCTGGCCGACGAGATCAGCCCCGACACCTGCCGCTTCTGGGACGCCCAGACGAACGAGAAGATGGACAAGGACCGCTTCCGCCGCGACCTCGGCGGCGTGGAAGACGCCTACGCGGAGATGCTCCGGCGCGTGACCGCACCGGGCGCGAATGGTTGAAGGTCGATGGCCGACCGCCACGATCCACCTGCGCCAGCACTCCTGACCATCCGCCATGAGCCTCTTGCCATCAACCCTTCGAAGGAGCCCCACCATGTCCACCTTTAAAGCGAAAGTGTTCGTGACCCTGAAGCCCAGCATTCTCGACCCGCAGGGCCGCACCGTGGAGCGGGCGCTGTCGCACCTGGATCACGGGAACGTGAGTGGCGTGCGCGTCGGGAAGTACATCGAACTGACCCTCTCGGGCAGCCGCGCGGAGGTCGAGGCGCAGCTGAAGGACATCACGGAGAACGTCCTCTCGAACCCTGTCATGGAGGACGCCCGCTGGGAACTCAGTGAACAACAGGGCGAGGAGCTGGTCGGGGCGTGAAGACGGCCGTCATCCAGTTTCCCGGCAGCAACTGCGACGGCGACGCGCTGCACGCCGCGCAGCTGCTCCTCGATCAGGGCGCGCAGTTCGTGTGGCACACCGAGGCCGGCCTGCCGCAGGGTACGGAGCTGGTGTTCCTGCCCGGCGGCTTTTCTTACGGCGATCACCTGCGCAGCGGCGCGATTGCCGCGCGCAGCCCGATCATGCAGGCCGTCAAGGCGCACGCCGAACGCGGCGGGTTCGTGCTGGGCGTCTGCAACGGCTTTCAGGTACTGACCGAGTCCGGCCTGCTGCCCGGCGCGCTGAGTCGCAACCGCGACCTGCACTTCCTGTGCCGCCCCGTGCACCTGCGCGTGGAGAACACCGGCACGGCGTTCACCGGCACGTACACGAAGGGGCAGGTCATCGAGGTGCCCATCGCGCACGGCGAGGGCAACTACTACGCCGACCCCGAGACGGTCGCGCGGCTGGAGGGCGAGGGGCAGGTCGTGTTCCGCTACGTGGACAACCCCAACGGCAGCCTGAACGACATCGCCGGGATCGTCAGCGAACGCGGGAACGTGCTCGGCATGATGCCCCACCCCGAACGGGCCGTGGAGGCCCTGCTGGGCAGCGAGGACGGGCGGGGCCTGTTCGACAGCCTGAAGGGCGCGCTGGTGTCCCGGTGACCCCCCCGTCGCCGGGTGCCGTGACGGCCTACCTGGCCGAGCAGTTCCGCAGCGAGCTGGAGCTGTTCCGCGCCGCGCTGGAGCAGGCGCCGGGCGACGCCTTCCACACGCCCCGGATGGGCCACAGCCCCGCGTGGCACGCCCTGCACATCGCCGAGTGGCTGCGCCTGATGGTGCTGGACGACCGCACCCCCACCTACCACCACCTGGGGTGGGAGGACAACGCCCGCGTGCAGGCGCTGGGCACCCAGCCCGCGCCCGTCCGCGAGGGCGACCCGCGCGAGCAGATCCTGGCCGCGCTGACTGAGACCGGCGCGCAGGTCGTCGCGTGGCTGGAACAGGCGGGCGACAGCGCCCTGAACGGCGAGGTCTTCAGCGCCGCCACGCCCAGTGGCACCCGCCCCCGCCGCCTCGCCCTCGGCATGCAGCTGCGCCACGTCGGCTACCACCGCGGCCAGCTGAACCTCCTGCTGAAATCGCAGGCGTGACCCACACCCCCTCTTCCCCACTCCCGATCCATCCCCGCCCGGGCCGCGCCCGGGTTTGCAAGGAGCTTCAATGACGCAAGCCGCCACCCTCCGCGACCGTGCGGGCACGTTTGGCCTGTCCACCGAAGAATTCGACCTGCTCGTCACGCGTATCGGCCGGGAGCCGAACGCGCTGGAGGCCGCCATCGTGGGCGCCATGTGGAGCGAGCACTGCGGCTACAAGAACAGCCGCCCGCTGTTCCGGCACTTCCCCACGACCGGGCCGCAGGTGCTGCAGGGTCCCGGTGAGAACGCGGGCGTGGTGGATATCGGGGACGGGTGGGGCGTGGCGTTCAAGATGGAGAGCCACAACCACCCGTCGGCGGTGGAGCCGGTGCAGGGCGCGGCGACGGGCGTGGGCGGCATCCTGCGCGACATCTTCGCGATGGGCGCTCGGCCCTTCGCGGTGCTGGACTCCCTGCGCTTCGGGAACCCGGACAGCCCCCGCACGCGCTTCCTGCTGAACGGCGTGGTGGAGGGCATCGCGCACTACGGCAACGCGATCGGCGTGCCCACGGTGGGCGGCGAGGTGACCTTCCACCCCAGTTACCAGGAGAACCCGCTCGTGAACGTGATGGCGCTGGGCCTGCTGCGCCACGAGGATCTGGCGAAGGGGACGATGGGTGAGGTCGGGAACACCATCGTGTACGTGGGCAGCAAGACCGGGCGCGACGGGCTGGGCGGCGCGGTGTTCGCGTCCGCCGACCTCAGCAACGCCAGTCAGGCGGACCGTCCCGCCGTGCAGGTGGGCGACCCGTTCATGGAGAAACTGCTGCTGGAGGCGACGCTGGAGGCCATCCAGGCGGGCGTCGTGGCGGGCGTGCAGGACATGGGAGCCGCCGGACTGGTCAGCAGCACCTGCGAGATGGCGTACCGCGCCGGGCTGGGCATCACCATGGACCTGGATCTGGTGCCCACCCGCGAGGACGGCATGGTGCCCATGGAACTGTGCCTGAGCGAGTCGCAGGAGCGCATGATCCTGGTGCCGGTGCCCGGCAAGGAGCAGGAGCTGCTGGACCTGCTCGCCAAGTGGGAACTGGACGTGGTGACCATCGGGCAGGTCGAGGGGCACACGAACTACCGCCTGACGTGGCGCGGCGAGGTCGTCTGCGACCTGCCGGTGGACCTGCTGAACGAGGCGCCCAAGTACACCCGCGAGGGCATCGAATCCGAGGAGATCAGGGCGAAGCGCGAGCGTGACCTGAGCGGCGTGCCCGTCCCCGGCGACCTCGGCGCGGTCCTGACCGACCTGCTCGCTCATCCCACGATTGCCAGCAAACGCCCCATCTACCAGCGCTTCGACCATCAGGTCATGACGAACACCGTCGTCGTGCCCGGCGCCGCCGACGCCGCCGTCATGCGCGTCAAGGGCTCCGGCATGGGCGTGGCCGCCACCAGTGACTGCAACCCGCGCTTCGTGTACCTCGACCCGTACGCGGGCGCCGCCGCCGCCGTCGCCGAGGCCGCCCGCAACCTCGCCTGCGTGGGCGCCACCCCACTGGCGATCACGGACAACCTCAATTTCGGCAACCCCCACCGGCCCGAGGTGTACTACCAGCTGGAACGCGCCGTGCACGGCATCGCCGACGCCTGCCGTCATCTCAACACCCCCGTCACCGGCGGGAACGTCAGCCTGTACAACCAGTACACCGAAGGGGACGAACGCGTCGCCATTCACCCCACCCCCACCATCGGCATGGTCGGCGTGCTGCCCGACGTGACCAAACGCGCCACCATGGACTTGAAGGGCGAGGGCCACACCCTCTACCTGATCGGCGAGCACGCCGACAGCATCGGCGCGAGCCAGTACCTCGAAACCGTCCACGGCCTCGAAGCCGGGCGCGTCCCCACCCTCGACCTGACCCGCGAACAGGCCGTCATCGACGCCGCCCTGCACCTGATCCGCGCGGGCCTGACCGACACCGCCCACGACTGCGCCGAAGGCGGCCTCGCCGTCGCCCTGGCCGAAATGGCCATCGCGGGCCACACCGGCCTGAGCGTCACCCTGGACGCCCCTACCACCACCCGCGCCGACGCCCTCCTGTACGGCGAAGCGCACGCCCGCATCCTCATCGCCACCCCCGACGACGCCGGCACCGAAGCGGCCCTCACCGCCCAGGGCGTCCCCTTTGCGCGCCTCGGCACCACCGGCGGCGACACCGTCACCATTGCCCTCCCCACCCACCACATACACTTGAGCGTGACCCTCAGCACCCTCACCCACGCCCACACCACCCCCCTCGCGGAGATCCTGGGATGAACTGCGGCGGGAGCGGTGGTCACACGGCCACCCCCCTCCCAACCTCCCCCACAAGGGGGGAGGAGTCACGTCACGCCCGCCAGATGCTCCGCGACGCGTGCCAGCACACCGTCCAGGTTGCCCCGCACTTCGTTGTTCCAGAAGCGCAGCACCGTGAACCCGTCCGCCGTGAGCTTCGCGTCCCGCAACCGGTCCGACTCGCTGCCCGCATGCTGGCTCCCATCCAGTTCCACCACCAGCCGCGCTGGATAACACACGAAATCCACCACGAACGGCCCGATCACCTCCTGCCGCCGGAAACTCACCCCCAGCCCTGCCCCGCGCAGCCGCGACCACAGCAGCCGTTCCTCCGGCGTCATGTCACGCCGCAACCGCCGCGCCACCTCGGTACTGACGCTTCCCCTCTGTCGCCTGCGCTGCATCCCGCCCATCTTTTCACCCCTCCCCCCTCGTGGGGGAGGCTGGGAGGGGGGCCACGCGCGCCCCCGGCCCCCACCTCTGGAGCCTTGCATGATCTTTGATCCGATTCTTGATAAGCCGCAGGATGAATGCGGTGTGTTTGGCATGTTCTCGCCGGAGCCGCTGGATCTGGCGTGGTTCACGTACCTGGGCCTGTTTGCGTTGCAGCACCGTGGGCAGGAGGCGGCGGGGATGTGCGTGTCGGACGGGGAGAAGTTCCACGTGGAGAAGGATCTGGGTCTGGTGACGCAGGTGTTCGATGAGCGGCGCCTGGACAGCGTGCGGCTGGCGAACGCGCGGGTGAGTATCGGGCACGTGCGGTACTCCACGACGGGGTCGAACCTGCGCTTCAACGCGCAGCCGCTGACGACCCGGACGAACAAGGGCATCCTGGGGCTGGCGCACAACGGGAACTTCGTGAACGCCCGCGAGGTCCGCAACGACATGCTGATGCAGGGCGCGCTGTTCCAGACGACGAACGACAGCGAGGTGATGCTGAACCTGATCGCCCGCGAGAGCCACATGGATCTCGTGGAGGCCACCGCCGCCGCCATGAAACGCCTGAAGGGTGGCTTCGCGTGCGTGCTGATGAGCCGCACGCAACTGCTGGGCTTCCGCGACCCGAACGGCGTGCGGCCCCTGGTAATCGGGCAGCGGGACGACCACGCGTACGTGATCGCGTCCGAGCCGTGCGCGCTGTACGCCGTGGGCGCACGCCTGATCCGTGACGTGCAGCCCGGCGAACTCGTGTGGATCGACCGCACCGGCCTGCACTCCATGATGGTCGCCCCCCGCCAGCCCACCCCCTGCGCGTTCGAGTGGATCTACTTCGCGCGCAGCGACAGCCAGCTGGACGGCGCGGACGCCCACGAGAGCCGCATCCGCATGGGCCACCAGCTCGCCAGGGAACACCCCGTGGACGCCGACATCGTCGTGCCCGTCCCGGACAGCGGGATCGGCGCGGCCATCGGCTACGCCCGCGAGAGCGGCATTCCGTTCGATTACGGCCTGTACAAGAACCCCTACGCGGGCCGCACGTTCATCGCGCCCACGCAGGAAGCGCGCGAGTTGAAGGTCAAGATGAAGCTCAGCCCCACCAGCGCCGTGCGCGGCAAACGCGTCGTGCTGGTGGACGACAGCATCGTGCGCGGCACCACCAGCCGCCAGATCGTGAACCTCCTGCGCGAAGCAGGCGCGACCGAAGTGCACTTCCGGGTCAGCAGCCCGCCCATCAAGCACCCGTGCTTCTACGGCATCGACACCGCCGCCCGCAAGGAACTCGTCGCCAGTACGCACAGCATCGACGAGATCCGCGACCTGATCGGGGCGGACACCCTGACGTTCATCAGTGAGCAGGGCATCCGCGAAGCCGTCGGCGGCCCCGGCCTATGCTTGGCGTGCTTCAACGGGGAGTACCCCGCCGGAACGCCGCTGTTAAATGACGTGGACAAGCTGGCACTGGAAGTCTGAATCCTGCCAGAACGGAGCATCGGCCTCTGCGCGGGGCCGATGCTTTTTTGGTGGAGGAGACGGGAGTCGAACCCGCATGAATGACGCTGGAACTTTTCAGGAAACGCGCTTCCCTTGCTGCTTTCAACCCACCCCTCGCGGGGCCGCTATAGGTGCATCCGCAACCCGTCCCGGCCTTTCAGCCTGCGCCCAAGACTTCCGCCTTTCCGGTCACTGAACGTTTTTACCGGTGCCCTTCCTCTTGAGACCACTCCCCCAGACCCACCCAGCATACCCACCCTTGCGGCCAGCCCCATCCGCCAGACGACCTACGCGGCAGCGTCCCGTACCCTGAGTCCATGCCTCCTCTCCGTTCGCAGATTCAGCCCGGCGTGACCGTGGATATCGTTCAGAAGCAGGATCAGCCGACCGGGCGGTTGACGCGGGGGGTGGTGGCGGCGCTCCTGACCCGCTCCCCCTCGCATCCGCATGGGATCAAGGTGCGCCTGACGACTGGGGAGGTGGGGCGGGTGCAGGCGGTCGTGTCTGCACAGCCGTACGCCTAGCGCAGCAGGGAGGCGCCGCCGTCCACGTACAGTTCGATGCCGGACACGTGGCGGCCCAGGTCGGACGCGAGGAACAGGCAGGCGTCGGCGACATCCACGGGTTCGCCCTCTCCGCCGTGCAGGGCGGGGTTGCCGCCGGGCAGTTCGACCTTGATGCCGATCTGGTCGGTGTGGCGCTGGTCGGTGCGCTCCTGGATGTTCGTGTGGATGAGGCCGGGGCAAATGGCGTTGCAGCGGATGTTGTGCCGGCCGAGTTCCAGCGCGATCATCTTCGTGAAGGCCACCTGTCCGGCCTTGGAGGCGCTGTAGGCGCTGGCGCCCGGGCTGGAGAAGGTGCGGTTGCCGTTGACGCTGCTGGTGATCAGGATGCTGCCGCCGCCCGCGCGTTTCAGGTGCGGCACGGCGTGGTGCACGGTGAGGTACGTGCCGCGCAGGTTGATGTTCAGGGTCTTGTCCCACTCGTCCGGGTGCAGTTCGTCGATGGGGGCCCACACGCCGTTGATCCCGGCGTTGGCGAACACGATATCCAGGCGCCCGTACGCGGCGACGGTCGCCTCGATGGCGTCCCGGACGGAGTGCCCGTCGCTCACGTCGCAGGGGACGTACAGGGCTTCCCCGCCGGCGCGGGTGATCTCGTCGCGGACCTTCTCGCCCTCGTCGGGTTGCACGTCGGCCAGCGCGACCAGCGCGCCTTCCTGCGCGAACCGCCGCGCAGTGCCCGCGCCGATGCCGCTGGCGCCCCCGGTGATGAATGCGACCTTGCCTGTCAACATGCCCATCTGAACCTCCGTGCGTCGCTGCCCCTGGTTCGCTGCCGCCGGCCATGGACGGTCCGCGGGGCCGACTGGACCGCACTTCACCGTCCCCCGATGGGCTGGGCGTGAGGTCACAGTTGAGGCTGAGTTCAGGGGCACTTGAGGTTCATCTCAGAGGGTCCGAACCCCTACGATCTCGCGCGGTCGTCTGCGCTGAAGTGTGGAGGTCGGTGACCGGGACGGGTGCGTTCCGGGGGTACGCCGCCCGTGCGGCGCCTGCTCTTCGCTCTGGCTGTTCTCTGCTCCGGAGGTCCCTATGAAACTGCACAACATCCTGTATCTGGCCGGGTTCGCGTCCATTCTGATCAGCGCCACGCAGTACTTCCAGAACGAGTCCTCGGACAAGGAACGCGACGGGCTGTTCGTGGGTCACTGGGCGCCGACGTTCTTCATCCTGGGCAAGATCGCCGAGGACAAGGCCCGCCTGAACCGCAGCCTGACCGAGTAATCCTTCACCGCCGGGCGCGGGTCGCCCCACCCTGCCCCTCATGACGCGAGCTTGAGGGGCTTTTCATCGGCCCTCTGCCCCGCCCGGCCTAGGCTCGGCGTCTCAGGAGGTGTCGTATGCCCAGGAGCTGGAGTGGCAAGGATGAGCGGCAGTACCAGCATGTCAGGGACAGTGAACTGGCGCGCGGTGAACCCGAGGAGCGCGCCGAGGAGATCGCGGCGCGCACCGTGAACAAGCAGCGCCGCGAGGAGGGCCGCACCCCGAACCGGCGCACGCAGGGCACCGGCCATCCGGACGCGGCCCTGGGTGACCTGACCCGCGACGAACTGTACAACCGCGCCCGTGAGCAGGCGGTCGCCGGACGCAGCCGCATGAGCAAGGCGGAACTCGTGCGGGCACTGGGCGGGTAGGTGGGCTCTGGCCTCGCCGTGTCCACACCCATCACATCACTGAGCCCACGGCGACAAGGCGCGTGGCGCAGGTTCTGGTCAGTTCATTCGGCTTCGATATGAATGCTGATCTGCTCAGCCTGATCGGTGGGTTGTACCTGCATATCCTCGCGGCGCACAGCAGCACTGATGACGCATGGGCGACCCGCCTGGATGGTGCGGAAACCCAGGACTGCCTGGCCTCCCGACTCCGTTGCGGCGGGCAGTTCCGTGGCTGCGCCCAGGGCCTGTTGCAGGGACCTCACGGTCGGGCCCTGCACAGGGCTGAAATCCACTTCAAATACCAGCGCGTCCAGCGGTTCTGAGGTGTAGATCAGGGTAGAGTTCACCGCTGGCGGGAGTGCCGTGAGGCGCAGGAACCCTGCGCCATTCAGCGGATCGGTTTCATGGGGGCCGAGCGTACGTGCCAGCAGTTCCGGTGAGGTGACGGCGGTCATCTCCTGGCAGATCTGAAGGATAAGGGCGGGCCAGTCGCCTCTCTGCCAGGAGACGCCCGGCCCTTGGGACTTTACGGTGCAGGCGGTGAGCAGGGTCAGCAGCAGGAGCGCGTGGCGGTTCACTTGAGGTACTCCGGGTTGTAGACGAACTTCGCAGCGTTCATGGCCGTATCCCAGGCATCCCGTTCCTCGGGAAGCAATCGGTAGTCGCGCTCGGCCCTTGCGTAGTTTGGCCGCTGCTCGTTCAGTTTGCCCTGCAGGAAGCCGATCAAGGTGTCCAGGCGTTCCTTCTCGCGGTTCAGGACGTCACGTCGCGAACCGGTCGCTGTTTTCAATGCGGAGGTGACGACTTGCTGCGCGGCGGTCTGCTTCCGGAGTTCCCGCTCATTTGCAGCGATGATGGGTCCCAGGTTCATGTTGTACAGCGTGGTTTGACGGTGCCCTCTGTTCTTGCCGAAATAGGAGTGGTACCACTCCTGCGCGACGATCCCCAGCGGACTGTCCGGCGCGACCGGCTTCTGAAGGGCGGCCAGAACAGGCTTGCTGGTGCTGTCCAGTTTCGTTTCTGCGGCGATCTGTCTGGCTGTTCTGCCCAGGCCGGCCAGATACCGCAGCGCGGTGAACAGTTGATCTGCGTGGCGGGCTTCATGGAACAGGGTCAGCAGGAACGACTGAATCTGCTGCTCGGTGGCCTCTTTCTGGTGAAAGAAGTCGCTGTTCACGGTCAGTGTCCAGGCAGTCGCTGAGAAGGTTCCCCGCGTGGCCTCATCCATGAGTTTGAGAACGAAGGTGGGTTCGTACACGCCAGCAGTCGCCAGTGTGGTCTGAAGTAAACGGTAGACCGCCTGCCGTCTCTTCTCCTGGCTTCCTAGCGACCGCCAGCGCCGACTGATCTCCAGTGCGCTACTGGCGAAGGCCCTGACGTTCTTATCTGATGCCAGCCCGGCAGGAAAGAGTTTGCTGAGTTGTTCTGCGGTGAGCACCCCTGTCGCGGGGTAAGCGGAGATCGCTTTGCCACTGCGGAGTGGGATCAGGCGGTTGCTGCTGTCCTCCAGATCATAGGTGGCCTGCCAGCGCGCAACTGCCTTGACGAATCCCAGATCGACCTTTCCCGTCGCGCTGAGATTCAGACGCTGCTGGACGGCTGTGATCACGCGCGGCGTGTACAGCGCCGCGTTGTTCTGATACCAGGTGATGGCCTTCTGAATCTGACCAGTCGTCAGTGTGGCCGCTGGGTAGCCGTCGGGGTTTAACACATAGCCTGGCGCAGCAGTCAGGGTGCGGGCCAGTCCTCGTGACTGAAGATTGGCGGGCGGCGTGGTCGTGGCGCGGTTCTGGCTGCTCTGGGCGCTAGAGGCAGCGCGCTGAAGTGATTCCAGTGTCATGGCAAGTCTTCCTTGAGTGGGCTCGCAGTGGCGTTACCCTGGACTTATCACAGGAGTTCTCCGCACGCCGCCTCACTTGTTGACCGCCTGCTCAGTTGCACTGAAGCCCGTCCGTCAGGGCGCGCCGCCACCGAGCCGTCTGGCGTTGTCGAGCACGTACCGGGCGATGTCCGGGAGCTGCCGCTCGATGTGCGGGCTGTCGATGACGTCCGAGCCGGGGTTGAAGTAGGCGTACACGAAGGTCTGCCCGGTGGTCAGGGTAAGCAGGCCGCTCATGGTGACGTTCCGCCAGCCGCTCCCGGCCTTGCTGCCCCAGTAGGCGACGCCGGGGTCTTTCACGCGGCAGCACCCCTTGGCCAGGGTGTCCCGCAGGAACGCGCGGGTGCTGGCGGTCAGGCTGGGGTCGAGGTACAGGCGGGTGATCAGCGCGGCCCACTCGCGGGGGGTGCTGCGGTTTTGCAGGTACACCTCGGTCTGCGGGTGGTACGTGGGGCTGAAGAAGGCGCGGTCGAGGTGGTCCAGGAGACGGTCGGCGTTCAGGGTCTGGGCCTGCTGCACGGCCTGGGCGCGGATCTGGGCTTCCCCGGTGGGGGGGAGGCTGAAGGCCTGCTGCGCGCCGGCGTTCACGTCGGGGCCGTAGACGCTGCTCAGGAGTCCGGCCTGCGCGGCCCACCACGCCTTGGTGGTGGTGTCCACGCGGGTGTGGCACGCGCCCTGCGCGGTCACGAGGGCCTGGAGGCGGCCTGGGCCGTAGCGCAGGTGCAGCACGTCGCTGGCGGTGTTCTCGCTCTGCACGATGGCCTGCGTGGCGAGGTTCTGCACGGTGCGCGCGCCCGGCTGGTACGCCTCGATGCTGCGGTTGGCCTCGGTGACGCTCAGGCGGGTGTTCAGGGTCAGGCGGCCGGCCGTCACGTCGCGCAGGGTGCCCCACAGGACGATCTGTTTGAAGGTGCTCGCCAGGGGGTACAGGCTATCCGGGTCGTTGGCGATGACCCGCAGGGGTGCGCCGCTGCGCGGGTCGATCTGCGCGAGGTAGAACCCGACCGGGCCGCTGGCGAAGGCGGGCGGCTGGTACGGCAGTTCCGGCACGGGGGCGGGGGCGCGGCAGGGCGTGACCGGCACGGGCTCGTAGGTCGTCCAGGCCTCCTCGGGGTACAGGTCGATGGCGGTGAAGCGGGTGGGTCCCTCCACGCCCGCGCGGACGGACATGAGGTTCACGCGCAGGGGGCGGCCCTGCGCGCTGCGGATCTGGACACCCTGGCCCTTCACGTTGATCTGGATCTGGTCCTGGGCGGTGGGCACCGTGCGGGTCAGGGTGGGCAGCGCGGCAGTGAAGCGCAGGTCCGCGCCGGTGCCGCCGGGCAGGAGGCTGAGCGTGCCGTCGCGCGGGCCGAGGCCGGTCAGGGTCAGGCGGTAGAACGCGCCGTGCCAGTCTCCCTGCACGCCAGGGGCCGCGTGGGCGGTCGTGACGAGCAGCGCGGCGATCAGGGGACGAATATTCATGGGGCGCGTTCAGGATGGCACGCCAGGGGCAGCCCGGGCGACGGAAACGCCCCACCGGACGGTGAGGCGCAGGGGAGGCAGCGCGGCGATCAGTGAGGGTTCGGGGTGCGGTTGCGGCGCGCCGGCATACCCAGGCCCAGGCCGGTCAGGAACCCGCCGATCACGGCGAGCACGGCGGTGATCAGCACGGTGTTCAGCGGGCTGGGGAAGTTGGTGCTGCGGTTGGCGTTCGCCACGGCGTGCAGCTGGTTGATGTCGATGACGTCCTTCCCGAGCAGCAGCGCGGCAGCGATCAGGATGATCACGCCGAAGGTCAGGGTCACGCGCGACAGGATCTGCATGACTCCAGTGTACGGAGGGCCGCCCCGGCGTTCGGGCGGGCGGCCCTTATGACGTTCTTGGCGAATCCCGCCTTACAGGTGCAGGGCGCGGGTGGTGGTCGGGACGCGCCAGAAGCCGCTGCTGGCCGTCACGAACAGGGTGGTGCCGTCGGGACCGCCGAAGCAGAGGTTGCTGACCGTCTGCGGGAACAGGATGCGGCCCAGTTCCTGCCCGTCCGGGGTCAGGACGTGCACGCCGTCGGCGGCGCTGCTCCAGATGCGGCCCGCCTCGTCCAGGCGCAGGCCGTCGGTCTTGCCGGGCGTCACGGTGAAGTGCAGGCCCTCCAGCGTCGCCTCGCCCTGGGGGGTCACGTGGTAGCGGTACGTGCCGGGGTGCTCGCCCGTGTCGGCCAGCAGCAGCGTGTCCGCACTCGCGAAGGCCAGCCCGTTGGGTTTGTGCCGCTCGCGGATGGGGGCGCTCAGGGTGCCGTCCGGCGCGAGGCGGTACACCCAGCGGCCCGGCACCTCCATCGGCTCGCCGCGCCCGCCCTCCTCGGGCTTGTCGAGGCCGTACGTGGGGTCGGTGAACCACAGGCTCCCGTCGGGGTGCAGGGCCACGTCGTTCGGGGAGTTCAGGCGGCCGCCCTCGAAGCGGTCGGCCAGGGTCGTCCAGGTGCCGTCCTCCTCCTGGCGCAGCAGCGCCCGCCGCCCCTGCGAGCAGGCGATCAGGCGGCCCTGCGCGTCCACGGTGTGGCCGTTCTGGTAGTCGCTGGGGTGCAGTTCCTCGATCAGCTGATCGTCGTCGGTGTAGGCCCAGGTGCGGTTCTGGCGCAGGTCGCTGAAGATCACGCGCCGCCGCGCCGCGACGTAGGTGGGTCCCTCCGTCCAGGCGTAGCCGCTGCCCAGCTGCTCGGGCGCCGCGCCGGCCGGGAAGAGGGCGTGGAAGTCCGCGTGCGTGACCTGAAAGGCGGGGTGCGTCATACCCTCATGGTGACGGGTCACGGGCGGGCGCGGGTGGGGGTGGTGTAAGCGGGTGCCCCGGCCCCCCGGGGCGGGCGCTGGCCGGGGTGGGGGGGGTGGTTACGCACGCGGGAACAAATTCCGGGGGGCGCGGATGCCAATGCGCCGCGCGGGGGGCGGTATGCTGAGGCGTTATGACGCAGTCGCAGACGATCATGTCCGGCGGGAACGCGGCCTTCATCGAGGGCTTGTACGAGGCGTACCTGGCGGACCCCCAGAGTGTCGATCCGCAGTGGCGGGCCTACTTCGACGAGTTGCGCGGCGGCGCGCACGAGACGCCGCACTCGAAGGTTCAGGAGGCGTTCTACCAGCTGGGCACGCAGCGCCGCGGCGGGGCCGTGGTGCCCGCGCCGCAGGGCGTGAGCGGCGCGCAGCAGGCGGCGGGCGCGCTGATCACGGCGTTCCGGGTGTACGGGCACATCAGCGCGCACACCAACCCCCTGAAGATGCGCGGCCTGCCCGTGGTGCCCGAGCTGACGCCCGAGTACTACGGCCTGTCGGCGGCGGACCTGAACGAGCAGGTGCAGGACGGCCCGTTCAGCGGCCCGCTGCGGGACGTGATCGCGCAGCTGCACGACACGTACTGCGGCCCGATCGGCTTCGAGTTCAACTACCTGCCCGCCAATGAGCGCGCGTGGTTCCAGGAGCGCGTGGAGGCCCACCGGGGCCGGGGCGTGTTCAGCCGTGACGAGCGCCGCCGCCTGATGAGCAAGCTGAACGCCGCCGAGGGCCTGGAACTGTACCTGAAGAACAAGTACCCGGGCGTGAAGCGCTTCGGTCTGGAGGGCGGCGAGTCCTTCATTCCGCTGCTCGACCGGATCATCCAGCAGGCCGGGGCGGTCGGCGTGAAGGAGGTCGTGCTGGGCATGGCCCACCGTGGCCGCCTGAACACCCTGGTGAACATCTTCGGCAAGCCCAGCAGCGTGCTGTTCGACGAGTTCGACGGGAAGAAGAAGCTCAGCGACAACCCGGACGTGGCGGGCGACGTGAAGTACCACATGGGCTACTCCAGTGACGTGCGCACGCCCGGCGGGCCGATGCACCTGGCGCTGGCGTTCAACCCCAGCCACCTGGAGATCGTGTCGCCCGTCGTGCACGGCAGCGTCCGCGCCCGTCAGGACCGCCGCGGCGACGAGAGCCGCCGCAGCGTGCTGCCCATCACCGTGCACGGCGACGCCGCCGTGAGCGGCCAGGGCGTGGTCATGGAGACCCTGAACCTGTCGCGCCTGCGTGGCTTCGCGACCGGTGGGGCCGTGCGCATCGTGATCAACAACCAGGTGGGCTTCACGATCAGCGACCCGCGCGACACCCGCTCCAGCCGCTACTGCACGGACGTGGCGAAGATCGCCAACGCGCCCGTGCTGCACGTGAATGGCGACGATCCCGAGGCCGTGGCGTTCTGCGGGGATCTGGCGCTGGCGTACCGGCAGGAGTTCGGCAAGGACGTGTTCATCGACCTGATCTGCTTCCGCCGCAACGGGCACAACGAGGGCGACGAGCCGCGCATGACCCAGCCGATCATGTACCGCGAGATCGACCAGCACCCCGGCACCCGCGCGCTGTACGCGAAGCGGCTGGAGGCCGAGGGCGTCCTGGCCGCCGGTGAGGGCGACGCGCTCGTCAACCGCTTCCGCGATCAGCTCGACGCCGGCGAGGCCGTGGTCGAGGAGATGGAGAACGCCGCGCAGAGCAAACTGGCCGTGGACTGGAGCGAGTACACCGGCACCCACTGGCGCGACGAGGTGAGCACCGCCGTCCCGCAGGAGAAACTGACCGCGCTGGGCCTGCAACTCACCGAGGTGCCGGACGGCTTCAAGGTGCACCGCACCATCGAACGCACCGTGATCAAGCCCCGTCAGGCCATGGCCAGGGGCGAGCAGCCGCTCGACTGGGGCATGGGCGAGATGCTCGCGTACGCCAGCCTGCTCGACGAGGGCTTCGGCGTGCGTCTGGTCGGCCAGGACTCCGGACGCGGCACCTTCGTGCACCGCCACGCCGTGCTGCACGACCAGAACGCGCAGGACCCCCTGAACGAGGAGTACATGGCCCTGGCGCACCTGCGTGACGGGCAGGGCCGCGTGGAGGTCATCGACTCCACCCTGTCCGAGGAGGCCGTCATGGCCTTCGAGTACGGGTACTCCACGAGCGAACCCAAGGCCCTGATCGCCTGGGAAGCGCAGTTCGGCGACTTCGCCAACGGCGCGCAGGCCGTCATCGACCAGTTCCTGAGCGCCGGTGAGAGCAAGTGGCAGCGCCTGTCGGGCCTGACCCTGCTTCTCCCCCACGGGTACGAGGGCGCGGGCCCCGAGCACTCCAGCGCCCGCCTGGAACGCTACCTGCAGCTGTGCGCGCAGAAGAACATGCAGGTCGTGGTGCCTTCAAGCGCCGCGCAGATCTTCCACCTGCTGCGCCGTCAGGTGCTGCGCCCCTACCGCAAGCCCCTGATCGTCATGACGCCCAAGAGCCTGCTGCGCAACAAGGCCGCCATGAGCCCCCTGTCCGACCTGACCGACGGCCGCTTCTGCGAGGTCATCGGTGACGCCGAGGTCACGGGCGCCCGCCGCGTGGTCATCAGCAGCGGCAAACTGCACTGGGAACTCGTGGACGCCCGCGACGCCGATAAGGACGGCTACGCCGGGACGGCCCTGATCCGCCTGGAGCAGCTGTACCCCTTCCCCGCCGAGGCCCTGGCCGCCGAACTCGCCAAGCACCCCGGCGCGCAGGTCGTCTGGGCGCAGGAAGAACCCGAGAACCAGGGCGCGTGGCTGATGATCTGGGAGGACCTCGAGAAGGTGCTCGCCCCCGGGCAGACCCTCAAGAGCTCCACCCGTCCGCGCAGCGCCAGCACCGCCGCCGGGTACGCCAGCGTGCACGCCAAGGAGCAGGCCAAGGTCATCGCCGACGCGCTGGGCGAGAAACTCAGCGGCGAGGTCGTCGCCGAGCAGAAGGAACTCGCCGAGACCGCCAAACAGCAGGGCTGAACACCGAGTTCAGCGGGGCCGCTTCCGGGAGGACCGGGGCGGCCCCGCTCCTTTGGGCGGCGGCGGATCTTTTTCGTACCTTGTGTTCGGGCGTCCCCGGCGCAGTCACAGCGCCGGGGGGGTATAACTGAGAGCGTTATGGCGGACATCAAAGTTCCTGTTTTTTCCGAGTCGGTGAGCGAAGGTACGCTGCTGGCGTGGCATAAGAAACCCGGCGACGCCGTGAAGCGCGGCGAGGTTCTGGCCGAGATCGAGACGGACAAGGTGGTGCTGGAAGTCACGGCGCTCCAGGACGGCGTGCTCGTCAGCACCGCGAAGAACGAGGGGGACACGGTGCTCAGCGAGGAGGTGCTGGGCGTCGTGGGTGACGCGGGCAGCGCGCCCGCCCCGGCCGCCACCCAGGAGGCCGTCAGCGGTCCGATCGCGAACGAGACCAGCGCGGGCGGCACCGCTGCGCAGCCCGACAGCGCCGCTGCCGGTACCAGTGCGGGCAACGAGGCGACGCGCCGCGACGACCTCTCCCCCGCCGTGCGCAAGGTGGTCGTGGAGAACGGCCTGAACCCCGCGCAGATTCCCGCGACCGGCCCGAAGGGCAACATCACGAAGGCCGACGCGCTGGGTGCGGTAGGCCAGCAGGCCGCGCCCGCCCAGACGGCTCAGGCTGCGGCGCAGGCCGTGACGCCCGCCGCCGTGATTCCCACCGGGGCGCGTCCCGAGCAGCGCGTGCCCATGACCCGCATCCGTCAGCGCATCAGCGAGCGCCTGAAGGACGTGCAGAACACCGCGGCCCTGCTGACCACCTTCAACGAGGTGAACATGCAGCCCGCCATGGACCTGCGCAAGAAGTACCAGGATCAGTTCGTGGCGAAGCACGGCGTGAAACTGGGCTTCATGAGCCTGTTCGTGCGCGCCGCGACCGAGGCGCTGAAGGCCTTCCCGGTCGTCAACGCCAGCGTCGAGGGCAAGGACATCATCTACCACGGCTTCTACGACATCGGCATCGCGGTCGCCAGTGACCGTGGGCTGGTCGTGCCGATCCTGCGCGACACCGACCAGATGAGCCTCGCCGGGATCGAGAAGGCCATCGGCGGCTACGCGCAGAAGGCCAAGTCCGGCAAGCTGACACTGGAGGACATGAGCGGCGGCACCTTCAGCATCACGAACGGCGGCACCTTCGGCAGCATGATGAGCACCCCGATCATCAACGCCCCGCAGAGCGCCATCCTGGGTATGCACAACATCATCGAGCGGCCCATCGCCCAGAACGGGCAGGTCGTGATCGCCCCCATGATGTACATCGCCCTGAGCTACGACCACCGCATCATCGACGGCAAGGAAGCCGTGCAGTTCCTCGTGATGATCAAGAACCTGCTGGAAGACCCGGCGCGGATGCTGCTGGAACTGTAAACAGCGTCCATAGTTAAAAGTTGATGGTTGATAGAGGGGGTGTCCCTTCCATCAACCATCAACTTTCAACTGTTCACGCCTCACCCCAGTGAGGCTTCTGCCAGAGCGCGTCCGTTACGCTGGGCGGCATGACGGGCGTAGCTCAGCAGGAGGCCCTGACGGGCCGGTTCGGGGGCGTGTCGGACGGCGTGAACCTGCACGCCACCTGGGACGGGGAACGCTTCAGCGCACGGGTGGGGGGCGTCACGGACGGCACCGACGTGCGCGTGTGGCTGGAGGGCGGCGAACTCGTGGGCCGCGTGGGGGGCGTCACGCACGGGCATGACATCCGGGCGGGCATCGCGGCGGGCGTCATGACGGTCCGCCTGGGCGGTTTCACGCAGGGCGTGGACGCGCGGCTGGAGTTCACGCCGGATCAGGTGACGGGCCGCTACGGCCGTTTCACGGACGGCCTGGACGTATCCCTGCGCCACTACGCGGGCGAGGTGCGGGGTCGCCTGGGCAGCTTCACGCGTGGCGTGAACGTCCAGCTGGACCTGGGGGCCGTGCCGTTCCCGCTGGGGGCGCTGCTGCTCGTGTGCGCGCTGAACCTCTGGCTCACGCAGGGCCGCGCCCTGACCCCCAGCCGCTGATACAGGATTGAAACGACTTGCCCACCGCGTGATCGCGGTCCGTTTTTCCCTCTCCCCTCGTGGGAGAGGGAGGGAGGAGCGCAGCGACGGGAGGGTGAGGGGGCCACTGGGCGACTCGGCGTGAGGTGGAAGCGATGCAGTCTCGTCTGACCACAGACAGAGGAGGCGGGTGGCGTTGGTGCCCCCGCCTCCTCTCCTCTGTTCACATAACCCACAACCTGAACCCCACACTCCTAGTGCGCCAGGACGTCCTCGCTGAGGTCCTCGGGTTTGATCGCGCCGGTCATGACGGACACGGTGTCGGCCATGCTGATCTTCTGCGGGTTCAGCAGCGCGGCGCGGCGGCCCATGCGGTGCACGTGGATGCGGTCGGCGATCTCGAACACGTGGGGCATGTTGTGGCTGATCAGGATGACCGGCAGGCCCCGGTCGCGCACCTTGCGGATCAGGTCGAGGACCATGTTGCCCTCGCGCACGCCGAGCGCGGCGGTGGGTTCGTCCATGATCACGACGTGCTGCGCGAACGCGGCGGCGCGGGCCACGGCGACGCCCTGCCGCTGCCCGCCGCTCAGCGTCTCGACGGGCTGGCTCATGCTCTTGATGGCGAACTGCAGGCCTTTCATGTGCTCGGTGGCCTCGGTGAGCATGCGGCGGCGGTCGATGAGTTTCAGGGCGCGGCCCAGCGCGCCGCCCCGGTACAGTTCGCGGCCCAGGAAGAGGTTCTCGGCAATCGTCATGGCGGGCGCCACGGCGAGGTCCTGGTAGACGGTCTCGATCCCGGCGCGGCGGGCGTCGCTGGGCGTGCGGAAGTGCACGGGCTGCCCGTCCAGGAGGATCTCGCCCTCGTCGGGGATGAGCGCGCCGGACAGCGCCTTGATGAGGCTGCTCTTGCCCGCGCCGTTGTCGCCGATCACGGCCATGATCTCGCCGGGGCGCAGTTCGAAGTCCGCGCCGCCGATGGCGGTGACGTGCCCGTAGCGCTTGACGAGGTTCCGCGCTTCCATGACCAGGGGCCGGGCGAGGTGCGGGCCGGGCGGGGTGACGGGCAGGTGGGCGGCGGTCATGCTTTCCTCCGGGAGAACTGGTCGGTGGCGACCGCCAGGATGATCAGGATGCCGGTGATGAGGTTCTGGTACACGCTGTCCAGGCCCATGAACGTCAGGCCCGAGCGGAACACGCCGACGATCAGCACGCCGACCAGGGTCCCCAGCACGTTGCCGCGCCCGCCGAAGAGGCTGGTGCCGCCAATGACGACGGCGGTGATGCTTTCGAGGTTCTCGGTGGTGCCCGCCTCGGGGGAGGCGCCGCCGATGCGTTCCAGCAGCAGCAGGGCCGCCACGCCGTACAGCACGCCCGCGAACGTATACACGCTGAGCAGCAGGCGGCTGGTGTTGATGCCGCTCAGGCGCACCGCTTCCGGGTTGTTACCCAGCGCGTAGATGTGCCGGCCCGGCGCGGTGTAGTTGAGAAAGAGCCACGTCAGGATGAACAGCGCCACCATCAGCAGGCTGCCGTACGTGAACGGCGTGCCGAACACCGTGAAACGCTGCGCGAGGAACGTCAGGCCGTCGGCGGGCATGGGGACGCTGGTCGCCTTCGAGTAGATCTTCACGGCGGCGAACACGATGGAGTACATGCCGAGCGTCACGATGAACGGCGGCAGTTTCCACTTCGTGATGAGCAGGCCGTTGGCCCAGCCGACGAACGCGCCGACCGCGAAGCCCGCCAGGATCGCCAGCGGGACGGGTACGCCCTGCTCGACGGCCAGTTTGCCGATCACCATGCTGCTCAGGGCCATGATCATCCCGCAGCTCAGGTCGATCCCGGCGGTCAGGACGATCAGCGTCTGCGCGATGGCGATCACGCCCACGAACGACGCCTGCTGCAGGATCAGGCTGAAGGTGCCCAGCGTCAGGAACCGGTCGGACTGGAAGGTGAAGAACAGGCAGGCGATCAGCAGGGCGATCAGCGGGCCCAGGGTGCTGAGGTTCGGCAGCTGGAAGCGCCGCCCGGGCGTGGTGGTGGTGGGTTGCGTCATGCTCATGGGTCTCCCCGGTTCAAGTGGTTCGCCACGGCGCGCGGCTCAGAGGGGCGCGGGCCGTGGCGAAGGGGTGGTGAGGGTGGGGGGCGGGCCGGGTCAGCCGCGCCGCTCAGCGCCTGGGTTTACTGGCCCCAGCAGTTGGCGAGGCCGAACTTGCCGTTCTGGCTCTTCACGCCGCTCATGGCCTTGTTGGTGATCAGGGTGACGCCGGTGTCGGTGTAGCCGCTGACCTTCTTGCCGGTCTTGGCGTAGGTCACGCCCGCCGCGACGCCCATGCTGGCCATCTTCAGGGGGTACTGCTGGCTGGTCGCGCCGATCACGCCACCCTCGACGTTGCGCACGCCGGCGCAGCCGCCGTCCACGGACACGATCAGGACGTCCTTCTCCTTCCCGGCGGCCTTCAGCGCCTGGTACGCCCCGGCGGCGGCAGGTTCGTTGATGGTGTACACGACATTGATGTCGGGGTTCTTCTGGAGGCAGTTCTCCATGGCGGTCTGGCCCTTGGTCTGGTCCCCGAAGGAGTCCTGGGCGCAGGCGACGCTGGTGTTCACGAGGTCCTTGGTGCTGGCGGTGATGCCCTTGATGCCGAAGCCCGCCAGGAAGCCGTTGTGCCGCGCGATGCCCACCGGGTGGCCGGGGAACAGGTCGAGGGTGGCGATCACGGGTTTCTTGGTGCCCATGGCCTTCTTGGCCCACTGGCCGATCAGGATGCCGGCCTGGTAGTTGTTCGTGGCGAACAGGGCGTCCACGGCGCTGGCGGGTTCGGTGGGGCTGTCCAGCGCGATGACCATGACGCCAGCGGCGCGGGCCTTGGCGATGGCGGGCACGATGGCCTTGGAGTCGCTGGGGGTGATCAGGATGGTCTTGGCGCCGGCGGCGACCATGTTCTCGATGGCGGCGACCTGTCCGGCGTTGTCGCCGTCGGCCTTCCCAGCGGCGGTCAGGAGTTTGGCGCCCAGGCGGGTGGCTTCCTTCTGCGCGCCCTCTTTCATCTTCACGAAGAAGGGGTTGGTCTCGGTCTTGGTGATCAGGCCGATGATGGGCTGGGCGCTGCTCTGGGCCTGGACGACGCCCAGGCTGAGGCTGGCGGCGAGGGCGGTCAGGGCGGCACTGGCAATCACTTTACGCATGGTGGTTCCTCCGGGGTGGGGGCGGCTGAGGGCTGGGGGTGGGGGGCGGGCGTGAGGGGTGGGCTGGTGGAGTGGCGGACGATCAGGGTGGTGGAGAGCTGGATGTGCAGCGGCGGCCCATCGCGCGGATGCCGCAGCTGGTGGATGAGCTGCTCGGCGGCCTGCAGGCCCAGGTCGTAGGTGGGCTGCGCGACGACCGTCAGGGGGGGGTTCATGGTCTGGGCCCAGCGGCTGTCGTCGAAGCCGACGATGCTGAGGTCCGCCGGGATGCGCAGGTTCAGGGCGCGGGCGGCCAGGACGGCGCCGACGGTCATCTCGTTGTTGCCGATGAACAGCGCGGTGGGGCGGCGGTGTTCGGGGAGGGTCAGCAGGCGCGTGGCGGCGCGGTGACCGTCGTCCTCGCGGTGGTTGCCGGGCAGCACCAGGGCCGGGTCGTAGGTGAGGCCGGCGGCTTCCAGCGCGGCGCGGTAGGCGTCGTGGCGCTGGGTGGCGGTGCTGATGTCCTGCTGCCCGACGATCATGCCGATGCGCGTATGGCCCAGGCCGATGAGGTGGCGGGTGGCGGCCTCAGCGCCGGCGGTGTTGTCGGCGGTGACGGTGGTGACCTCCGGGTTGCCGGTCACGCGGTCAAGTTCGACGACGGGCACCCCGGACAGCGCCTGGAGGTTCTGGCGGGCGCCGCTGGTGGGCACGATGATCAGGCCCTGGGGCAGGTGGCCGCGCAGGGTCTCGACGGCGCGGCGTTCCTTGGCGGGGTCCTCGTCGCTGTTGAACAGGAAGGCGGTGTAGCCGTGGCGGTCGGCGGCGTCCTGGATGCCCTTGGCGAGCTGCGCGTGGAAGGGGTTGAGTATGTCGGTGACGATCACGCCGATGGTGCGGGTCTCGCCCTGGCGCAGGCTGCGGGCGATCACGTTGGGCTGGTAGCCGAGTTCGCGGGCGGCGTTCAGGACGCGTTCGCGGGTGGTGGCGGCGACCATGTCCGGGCGGGTCAGGGCGCGGGAGGCGGTGGCGGTACTGACCTGGGCGAGCTGGGCGACATCCTGAATACTGGCCATGAAATCGATTACACCTCCCTGCGGCAGGAGTGGGGTTGAGGTTGAGCTATGGGACTTCCCAGACGCGGAAGTCGGGTTGCAAACGATTACATTGAGGTGCTGTCAGTGTGCGCGCCGCCCACGCCCCTGTCAATCCCCCGCCCCCACCGCACCCCGGTCTTCAACCCGGTTCAAGAATCCGGGCCGGTCATCGCCGGCCCCCGCCCTGATCACGGCCCGATCATGCCCCCTCTGCTGAACTGCACCCAGTCAGCACCAGCACCCAGCCAGACCGGCCCCCGCGCAACGCTCCCGCAACGCCCCCCCCGTTTCAATAGCCGCATCACCCCAGGAGGTTCACCATGAACGCACGCCCCACTGTCCTGCTCAGCGCCGCCCTCCTCAGCACCGCCCTGTGCGGCGCGCAGGCGCAGACCACCGTCAATTTCCAGAACGTCCTGCTGCAACCCGTCCAGATCTCGAACCTCAACCTGAACGTCCTGCGCGTCCCGCAGGTCCAGTTCCAGCAGGTACTCCAGAGCCCGAACGCCCTGCCCCTCAACCTCCAGGACCTGCCCGCCCGCCTCCAGGCCCGCGACGCCGAGATCAGCCGCAGCCTCACGCTCGTGCAGGGCCTCCAGGACCGTGCGGACCTGCGCGCCGACATCGCCCGCGCCACCCTGGCCCTCCCGCGCGGCCTGACCGTCCCCGCCAGCGTCAAACTCCGCACCGGGGAAGTCAAACCCGTGCTGCTGTACGGCCAGGACACCGTCGCCCTGAGCGTCGCGCAGGCCGAGGCAGCCGCCGCGGGCAACCGCGCCGCCATCCTGCAGTCCTTCGGCCTGAGCGACCAGAACCCCGTCCCGCGCGAATTCCTGGCGCCCGAATCCATCCGCACGCTGAACGTCGCCCCGAATGTCCGCATCACCACGCCCATCCTGAACATCATCAACAAGACCACGCCCCCCACACCCTCCCAGCCGCAGGATGAACTGGGCGGCGGCTTCGTGAACAACCCCGCCGACGGCGCGTGCCGGTTCACGCCCACCAACGCGCTGTTCAGCCAGATGCGCGGCAACGCCATCAACCAGATCACCACCATCAAGGATCAGGGCGGACGGGGCACCTGCATGGCCTTCGCATACGTCTCGGCGCTGGAAAGCCTGATCGCCCGCCGCACGAGGAGTGCCTTCAACCTCTCCGAGCAGTACGCGTACTACTGGCTGCGCGGCGACGACGGCGTGCTGGGCGACGGCGCCGGCTGGGGCGACTTCAACGACATCATCGGCAAGCAGCGCATGATCCCCACCGAGGTCCGCTGGAAGTACAACCCCTCCCGCAGCCGCGTCCGCATCCCCGCCGACGACACCAAACCCATCACGGAATTCAAGAACTCCTGCCTGAACTACGCCAACCAGGCGTGCAGCGACACCACCGCGCAGGCCCAGCTCGTCTGCCAGGGCGGCACGAACACCTGCGCGTGGAAACCCGAATGGGACATCGCCCCGAACGCCGCGTTCAACTTCCGCGCCACGCAGGGCACCGAGGTCTGGGTGGCCCTCGCCAGCAACGCCTTGGGCAGCGGCGACGCCGCCCGCGCCTACCGCCGCGCCCTGCTGCGCCAGATGATCGACCGCGGCGACCAGCTCATCCTGGGCTTCAACGTGGACCCCGCCTTCGACGCCATCGGCGCCACCGGACTGCCCAACCTGAACCTGATGGGCGGCAAGGTCCGTGGGGGGCACGCCGTCCATGTCGTCGGGTACGTCACCACCGGCATGCAGACCTACGATGCGAAGATCGCCGGGCTGGTGAATGTGAAGCTCTCCCTGCCCACCGGGTACTTCGTGATCAAGAACTCCTGGAGCTGCGGCTTCGGCGACGGCGGCTACGCCTACCTGCCCGACAGCTTCATGGACCGGGAAGTGTACGGCGTGTACAACATCCCCGCGAACGCCGTCGCCAGCGACATGGCCGGATTCTGACCAGACAAGGAAAGGGGGGCCGCAGCCAGTCGCGCTGCGGCCCCCTCTGCTGGCGGGTTACGCGCCTGCCAGCGCGCCCTCAGGGGCGGACATCACGTCCGGCTGCGGGGGGGCCGCGCCCTGGCTCAGCTGGGTCAGCTCCGCCTGGGTCAGCAGTCCGCTGAGCAGTTCCTTCTCCTCGCGTTTCGTCTCACCTTTCTTCTTGGGATCCTCGATCTGATCGACGTGGTGCAGCTGAACGTACACGTTTCCGGGATCGCCGCTCTGCCAGACACTCAGTTCCAGGCGGGGCGTGGGCAGGTCTGCGGTGGTCAGCAGCGCGGCGGCCACGTCCCACTGCCCGGCCTTCAGGGCCGCCTGGAGGGCCTCGCCGTCCGCGGCGGTGGCCCGCAGGGGTGCGCCCTGCCGCGCGTACCAGCGGCCCGTGGCGGCGTTGAAGGGCTCCCGGGCGGCACCCACGGCTCCACCGACGCAGAACAGGGCGATCAGGCCGGTCTCGACCAGCAGGTAGATCCAGTACCCGGTCCCGCTGATGCCGACGCCACCGATGCCGAACTTGCTGAGTTTGATGCCCTGCTGCGCCTCGAACTTCAGGTAGCCAGGGAAGCCGGTTGCGCCGACCTCCTGCTGCAGGAAGACGTTGCCCAGCTGCCCGACCAGTTTGGGGTCGCTCGCGCCGAGTTCCTGCGCGACTGCCGCCTTGAAGTCGAACTGGTACGACAGGGCGTGGTAGGTGCCCTCGACCGCGACGGCGCTCAGCAGGCCGATCAGTCCTGCGACGAGTGGGTTGCGCAGGCGGCCCGCCGTGATGCCCGCCGACAGCGCGATGGCGACCAGGAAGGCCGCGCCCACCGGGAAGAGGATGATCAGATAGAAATGCAGGAAATGCTCGACGCTGAACAGGATGCCGCCTGCCACGGCGCTGGCGAGCAGGCCGTAGAGCAGGGTGGTCAGGATGCCGGGGAGCGGGGCGGCGCGGTCGGACTGGTAGGTTCGCATGGGGTCTCCGGGGTGCAGCGGGGTCGCCGCTGTGGTTTCCGGAGCACTCTATCCAGACCTGAGAAAACGATGTGCCTCACATGAGCGGATGGCGCCCAGGCGGCTATCCAGCCTTCATGTCAGTCGGGCGACATCCAGAAAAAACCCCTCACGGCGGAGGGGTTGATCCGGACAGGAAGGTCGTTACTCGACGGTGACGCTCTTGGCGAGGTTGCGGGGTTTGTCCACGTCCTTACCCAGCGCGGTGGCGGTGAAGTACGCCAGCAGCTGCATGGCGACGGCGTTCACGACGGGGCTGACCATCTCGTGGGCGCGGGGGACGTAGATGACGTCGTCGCCGTGGCGGGCGTTCTCGGTGTCGCCGTCACTGAGGAACAGGATGACCTTGCCGGCGCGGGCGCGGACTTCCTGCACGTTGCTGATGGTCTTTTCCAGCAGGCGGCTCTCGGTGGCGATCACGGCGACCGGCAGCTGCTCGTCGATCAGGGCGATGGGGCCGTGCTTCATCTCGCCCGCTGCGTACGCTTCGGCGTGGATGTAGCTGATCTCCTTGAGTTTCAGCGCGCCCTCGTAGGCAGTGGGGCTGTTCACGCCGCGCCCGAGGAACAGGTAGTCGCGGGCCATGGCGTACTTCTCGGCGACTTCCTTGATGCGCGCCACGCGCTCGGGGGCGAGGGCGTCCTCGACGAGGCGGGGCAGTTCACGGGCGGCCTTCAGGAGCTCGGCGCCCTGCTCGGCACTCAGCGTGCCGCGCGCGCGGCCCAGCCACAGGGCCAGCATCAGGAACGCGCTGACCATGCTCGTGTACGCCTTGGTGCTGGCGACGCCGATCTCGGGGCCCGCGTGGATGTACAGCGTGTCGTCCAGCTCGCGGGTCATGGAGGAGCCCTTGGCGTTGATCACGCCGAGGGTCTTCGCGCCAAACTTCTTCGCCTCGCGCAGCGCCTCCAGGGTGTCGATGGTCTCGCCGCTCTGGGACACGACGATGGCCAGGGTGTGCTCGCTGACGAGGGGGTCGCGGTAGCGGTACTCGCTGGCGACGTCCACTTCCACGGGAATGCGGGCGAGCTGCTCGATGAGGTACTCGCCGACCAGACCGGCGTAGTAGGCGGTGCCGCACGCGATGATGGAGATCCGCTTGAACGAGCCGGGGTCGAGGTCGATGTCGAGGTTCACCTCGCCGGTCTCGTCGTGCAGGCGGCCGATCAGGGTGTTGGTCAGCGCCTGGGGCTGCTCGTAGATCTCCTTGAGCATGTACGTGTCGTACCCGCCCTTCTCGGCGGCCTCGGCGTCCCACTCGATGTGCTCCACGGGGCGCTCCTGGGGGTTGCCAGCAAGGTCCATGACGCGGAAGCCGTCGTCGTTCAGGACGACCATGTCGCCGTCGTGCAGGAACACCATGTTGCGGGTGTAGGCCAGCAGGGCGGGCACGTCACTGGCGAGGAACATCTCGCCCTCACCGACGCCCATCACGAGCGGACTGACGGTGCGGGCCGCGACGATCTCGCGGTGGTCGACGTGCGTGACGACGATCCCGTACGCGCCGCGCACCTGCGCCAGCGCCGCGCGGACGGCCTCTTCGAGGTTGCCCGCGTAGGCTTCCTCGATCAGGTGGGCCAGCACCTCGCTGTCGGTCTCGCTCTTGAACTCGTGCCCGCGGCTCATCAGGCCTTCTTTCAGGGGCAGGTAGTTCTCAATGATGCCGTTGTGGATGATCACGATGCGGCCGTCCTCGGTGGCGTGCGGGTGCGCGTTCGTGTCGTTCGGCAGGCCGTGCGTGGCCCAGCGGGTGTGCCCGATGCCCAGCGAGCCGCCCATGGGCTGCCCCTCCAGCAGGGTGCTGAGGTTCTCGAGTTTCCCGGCCTTCTTCTTCACCTCGATCTGCGCGCCGTCATGGACCGCGATGCCCGCGCTGTCGTAGCCGCGGTATTCCAGTTTCGAGAGACCGGAGATGAGGACGTCCTGCGCCTGCCGGGGGCCGATGTATCCAACGATGCCGCACATAGTGCTCCTTGTCGGGACGCGGCAGCGGTCGCGGGGTGGGGGCCGTGGGCTCCCGCCGCGCGCTGCGTGCGTCCTGTTCGCTGGTGTCTGAGATGTGGGTGCATGGTTCCCGGCTTTATGTCCGTGTCGCCACGGGGGTTATGGTCGGGATTCACGCCCTGGATTCCGTGCTGGAACCGCCGGGCGCCGGGTAGGCCGTGCATGCTGGCCTGGAAGCATCCGCAGAAACTCGCTGACTTCCACCTCGTCTCCCCTGTCCCGCCTGGGCGGGCAGGGGCCTTGCGCTGCCCTGTTTCGTGTGAACCGGACACCAAATCGGTCCACCCGCGCAGCATAGCACCCACCCCCCGCCTCACATGAGTACGCCACTCATGCCCTGATCAGGCGGCGCCCACCCGGAGTGGGGGGCACGCTGAAAGAAACGCTTGAGCGACCTTACATCCGCCGCTGGCGGCAGTTGCTAGGATGAGCCCCGCGCCCCACTGCTTTCCGCGCGGGGCCCACACGAGGTTGAGAGTCATGCCCACGTACCTGTACAAGAACCTGGAAACCGGCGAAATCTACGAGTTGCAGCAGAGCATGCGCGACGAGCCCTACACCACGCACCCCGAGTCCGGCGCGCCTGTCAAACGCGTCCTGGCGCGGCCCGGCATCGCGTTCAAGGGCAGCGGCTTCTACGTCACCGATTCCCGACCCAAGAGCGGCGAGTGAAGTTCCCACGCGCGCTGGGGCTCGCGCTGCTGCTCTGCGGCGGGCTCGGGGGCGCGTACCTGACCGGGCGCGTCACCGCGCAGCGCACCCTGGTCACCCCGGACGAGATCAACACCGTCGAAGTCACGCAGAAGGCCCTGCAGGCCGTCGTGCGCGTCGATACCCGGCTGCAACGCGAACAGCTGCAGCCGGGCGACGACCCCATCGAGACCGGCACCGGCTTCTTCTACAAGAAGGACCTGATCGTCACGAACTACCACGTGGTGCAGTTCCAGGAGTCGATCACGGTCACGCTGTTCAACGGGCGGCGCGTCACGGCGCGCCTGGAGGGCGTGGACCCCGGCATCGACATCGCGATCCTGCGCGTGTCCGGCGTCACCGCGCCCGCCACGCTGACCTTCGGGTCCAGCGCGCGCCTCATTCCGGGCCAGAAGATGATCACGCTCGGCACGCCGTTCCGCATCCAGAACTTCGTGGGCAGCGGCGTCTTCAGCGTGACCGCCAGCGCCCGCGACGTGCCCCGCACCGATCAGCTGGGCGCGGAGATCAGTCAGTACCTCACCACCACCGCCAGCGTCCAGCAGGGCAACAGCGGCGGGCCGGTGCTGGACTCGCGCGGGCTGGTGGTGGGCGTGGCCGACCTGAACGCCGCGCCGAACTCGCTGGTGCCGGGCACGATCGGGATCGCCATTCCCGGCGATCTGGTCAAGCAGAGCCTCGACGACCTGGAGAAGATCGGGGTGCCGCAGCGCGGGACGCTGGGCGCCACGCTGGTGGACCTCGACAGCCTGGACCCGGCGCTGCGGCAGCTCGCGGGCCTGAGCAGCAACCAGGGCGCCCTGGTGGATCAGGTCGCGGCCGGCAGCGCCGCCGCCCGCGCGGGCCTGCGCGGCAGCCTGCGCAACAGCAAGGATCAGCTGCTCGCGCCGCTGGGCGACATCATCGTGGCGGTGGACGGGCAGGGCGTGCGCGACGCGTTCGACGTGACCCGTCTGGTGGCGGCCAAGCGCCCGGGGCAGACCGTGACCCTGGACGTCTGGCGGAACAAGAAGCGCGTGCAGGTCAAGGTGACCCTGCTCAAACGCACCCTGCAGTAGCAGACGGGGGCAAGCCGATGGTCGATGGAAGGGACGCACCTCTTCCATCGACCATCGACTTTCGACGGTGAGCCCCCCGGTCGTCCGCCCCTGCAGGCCAGCCCGGTGGTGAAGCCAGATCAAAAGTGATATCACTTTGATAGCTATTCAAGATCACCAGGAGGATTCAGCATGAACGAACTGAAGCAGGCTCCCACCCCCGCCCCGCAGGGCGGCGTCTCCACCCGCACCGGCGTCGCCAGCGCCGAGCGGCCCGCCTTCGGCCTGCCCGGCGTCCCGGTCTTCCTGGTCTGGCTGCTGGCCGCGCTGGGCGGCGGCGCGCTGCTGCTGAGCGGCCAGATCGCCCTCGCCTCCCTGCTGGGCCTGATCCTGCTGTTCGTGCTGATCGGCTTTTTCATCGTGCAGCCCAACCAGGCGACCAACCTCACCCTGTTCGGCCGCTACGTGGGCACCGAACGCCGCAACGGCCTGTACTGGACCAACCCGCTGACGGTCCGCAAGAGCGTCAGCCTGCGCATCCGCAACTTCAACAGCGAACGCCTGAAGGTGAACGACGCCGCCGGCAGCCCCATCGAGATCGCCGCCGTGATCGTCTGGCGGGTCGTGGACAGCGCCCGCGCCGTGTTCGACGTCGAGGACTACGCCGAGTTCGTCGCCATCCAGAGCGAGACCGCGCTGCGCCACCTCGCCAGCCAGTACCCCTACGACGAGTACGACGGCGCGGGCATGAGCCTGCGCGGCAACGCCGACGAGGTCGCCGAGGCGCTCGGCCGTGAACTCGCCGCCCGCCTCCAGCACGCGGGCGTGGAGGTCCTCGAGGCCCGCCTGTCGCACCTCGCGTACTCCCCCGAGATCGCCGGCGCGATGCTCCAGCGCCAGCAGGCCAGCGCCATCATCGCCGCGCGCGCGCAGATCGTGCAGGGCGCGGTGGGCATGGTCGAGATGGCCCTGCGGGAACTGAGCGAGCAGGGCATCGTGCAGCTCGACGAGGAACGCAAGGCGCAGATGGTCAGCAACCTGCTCGTGGTGCTCACCAGCGAGCGCGGGACACAACCGGTCGTGAACGCCGGTAGCCTGTACTGATCATGCCGCCGCGCAAGAACTTCCCCCTGCGCATCAGCCCGGAGCTGTACGCCGCGCTGGAACGCTGGGCCGCGGACGACCTGCGCAGCGTGAACGCCCAGATCGAGTACCTCCTGACCCGAGCCGCACGCGACGCCGGACGCCTGAAAGACAAGAAGAAGGAGGACGGAGACTAGCGGCTGGAGGATGGACGTGGCCCCATCCTCCATGTCCCGCCACCCCTCCCCCCCGCCCGTGTCAAGGCGTTCATCCACCCTTGAGACTCGCGGGGGGCGCTATGCTCAGCCCTGCCATGTACGTTGTCGTCGAAGGGCCCATCGGGGTCGGGAAAACAAGCCTCGCCCGGCGGCTCGCCGCGCGTCAGAACGCCGAACTGAACCTGGAGATCGTCGAGGAGAACCCCTTCCTGGCGAAATTCTACGAGCAGCCCGAGGCGTACTCCTTCCAGGTGCAGGCGTTCTTCCTGCTCTCGCGCTTCAAGCAGCTCTCGGCGCTGTGGCAACCCGGGCTGTACCGCGACTCGGTCGTCAGCGACTACCTGTTCGACAAGGACTTCATCTTCGCGTCCATGAACCTGCGCGACGCCGAGTTCGCGCTGTACGAGGACCTGTACTCCCACCTGTCCCCGCGCCTGCCCACCCCGGACCTCGTGGTATACCTGCGCGCCGACACCGACGAGCTGCTGCGCCGCATCGCCCTGCGCGGCCGACCCTTCGAGCAGGACATGCAGGCCGAGTACCTCGCCAACCTCACGGGGCGCTACGACGAGTACTTCCGCACGTACCCGCACCCGCACCTGATCATCGACGCGGCCGGGATCGACTTCGTGAACAACCCGGACGACGAGCGCGGCCTCCTGGCCCGCATCGACGAGGCCCTGCGCGCCGGACAGGCCGCGGACTGATGTACCTCGCCATCTCCGGAAACATCGGCAGCGGCAAGAGCACCCTGACCCGCATGCTCGCCGGGCGCTACAGCCTGCGCCCCGTGTACGAACCCTACGCCGAGAACCCCTACCTGGAGGACTTCTACGGCGACATGCGCCGCTACTCCTTCCACTCGCAGGTGTACTTCCTGTCGCGGCGCCTGGAGCAGCACCTGAACCTCGTGACCGGCGCCCGCTACGTCATTCAGGACCGCACGGTGTTCGAGGACGCCAACATCTTCGCGCGCAACCTCTACGAGAGCGGCCAGATGGAGGAGCGCGACTGGGCCACCTACCGCAGCCTGTACGAGGGCGTGCTGCCCGCCCTGCGCGTCCCGGACCTGCTGATCCACATCGACGCGAGCCTGCCCACCCTGAAGCGGCGCATCGCGCAGCGCGGCCGCGCCTACGAGCAGGACATTCCCGAGGCGTACCTGGGCGGCCTGAACCGCCTGTACGACAGCTGGGTCGCGGGTTTCGACGCCTGCCCGGTCGTGCGCGTGCCCGGCGACCAGCTGGACTTCGTGGCCGACCCGCAGGCCTTCGAATGGGTGTGCCAGCGCGTGCAGGCCAACGGCTACGGGCTGCCGCTGCTGCGCTGAACGTCCGGACGCGGCCGACCGCAACCGGATACCCGGTCAGATGAGGCGGCGCGCCGTCCCGCCGCCCGATACGCTGACCGGGATGCCTGCCCTGTCCCGTTCCATCCTGACCCTGGCCCTGCTGGGCGCTGCCGCCCCCACCCCGCTCGCCCACGCCCAGGGGGCCCCCGCACCTGCCCCGGCGACCCCGCTGGGCTGCGCCGACTGGCTGACCCTGGAGCCCGGCAACCTGCGGGCCGCCCGCGTGTCGGTGAGCCGCGCCGTGTTCACCGACGCCAGTGGCAAACCGGGGAAGGCGTACGTGGTCAAGGGCGACCTGCTCCTCCAGGGGCCACCCGTGAACGGTCGGCGCTGCAGCTACTTCGTGCGGGGCGGCGTGCCGACCGGCGCGGGCGGCTACCTGAACACCATGCAGGTGCAGAACCTGCCCGCCAGCGCCGCCCTGAGCGGCACCTGGACATCCGGGAGCGGCACGCTGACCCTCACGAAGACGGCCGCCGGCGCGTGGCAGGTGCAGGGGAGCGCGCTATACCCCACCCCCGGCGGCAGCGCGAACCTGGGCGAGGTGGACGGGACCCTGACCCGCCGGGGCGGCGCGTGGCAGGTCGCGGCAGACGGCTGCGAGCTGAACCTGTGGCCGGTCGGCCCGTGGCTGGTCGCGGCGGACAACGGCGCGTGCGGGGGCCTGAACGTCACCTTCAGCGGCCTGTACGCCCGCCAGCGCTGACCCCCGCACCCGCCGGATCCACACGGACGCCCGCTATGATCCCGGCATGCGCCTTGCCGAGCTGGCCGACCACCTGCACGCCCACCTGACACCTGTTGGCCCGGAGCTGAACCCGGAGGTGACGGGCGTCACGCACAACGCCGACTGGGTGCAGCCCGGCTGGGCGTTCGTGGCGATCCGGGGGGCGCGCTTCGACGGGCACAGCTTCATTGACCGGGTCGCGCAGGCGGGCGCCGTGGCCGTGATCGGCGAGGGCCTCCCGGACGGCGTGACCTGCCCCCTGCCGTACCTGCGCGTGCCGGGTGCCCGCGCGGCCCTGGCGGACGCCGCCGCCGCGCTGGCCGGGCACCCCAGCCGTCAGCTGCAGGTGGTGGGCGTGACCGGCACCGACGGCAAGACCACCACCAGCTGGCTGGCCCGGCACCTGCTGCGCGCCGCCGGACAGCGCACCGGCCTCCTGAGCACCGTCGGGTATGAACTGCCGGACGGGACGCTGCGGCACTTCCCGGCGCACTTCACGACCCCCGAGGCCCCGCAGGTGCAGGCCACCCTGGCCGACATGGTCGCGGCGGGCGCGGACGCGGCGGTGCTGGAGGCCAGCAGTCACGCCCTGGCGCTCGAGCGCGTGCGGAGCGTCGCGTGGGACGTGGCGGTCTGGACGCACCTGAGCAGCGAACACCTGGACTTCCACGGCACGCTGGAGAACTACTTCGCGGATAAACGCCGGCTGGTGGAGGCCGCGCCGTTCGCGGTGCTGAACGTGGACGACCCCTGGACCGCGCAGCTGCGCGGCGTCGCCCCCGCCGAGACCACCTACTCCGCCGAGGGCCAGCACGCCGACTGGCGCGCCACCGACATCGAGGAACGCAGCACCGGGCTGCACTTCCACGTGATCAGCCCGCTGGGGGATTTCGACGCGCACCTGCCGATGATCGGGCGCTTCAACGTGGCGAACGCCCTGGCCGCCATGGCCGCCGCCGCGCACCTCGGCGCGGACTGGGAGGCGCTCGCGGCGGGCCTCGCGTCGTTCCGGGGCGTGCCGGGCCGCATGGAACTCGTGCCGGACAGGCGCGGACGGCGCGTCGTCGTGGACTTCGCACACACGCCGCCCAGCCTTGAAAAAGCCCTGGGCACCCTGCGGACCACCACTGCAGGCCGCCTGATCGTGGTGCTCGGCTCGGCGGGCGGCCCGCGCGATCCGGGCAAGCGCGCCCCGCTGGGCGAAGTCGCCACCCGCCTCGCGGACCACGCGGTCTTCACCGAGGAGGACTGCCGCGACACGCCACTGGCCGAGATCCTGCGCGAGATGGAACGCGGCGCGCGTGACGCCGGACGCAGCAACTTCCAGTCCATTCCCGACCGCCGCGCCGCCATCCGCGCCGCCATCGCCCTGGCGCAGCCCGGCGACACGGTGCTGCTGGCCGGGAAGGGTCCCGAGGACACCCTGGAACGTACCCACGAAACCATCCCCTGGAACGAGACGCAGGAGGCCGTGGACGCCCTGGCCCTGAGCTGACCCGAGCCCACGTGGGCGACATGATGGGGCATGCGACCCCTGTGCCTGCTGCGGGCCGCCTCGCCCCTGACCGCGCCCACCCGCACCGGTGACCGGTCTGCGCGTCACCGCCGGGAGCACCACGCACACCTTCCCCGCGTGGCGGACAATCAGCACCTTCCGGCCCGGGGTGACCGTCACGGACCTGAGCGGGTCCGCTTGACCCGACCCCGCTGGAGTAGGCACTGGCCTACGCTGCCCATCCGCCACCATGCGGATGCCTGCCGCCCCACCCGCGCGGCACACTCACGACGACCCGAGTCAGGGAAAGGAGGCGACCATGCCCGCAGGTACACCCAGCGCAGCTCCATCCAGTACAGCTACACCCAGTCCGACCGACACCACGGACGGCGATCACGGCGACCGGACACCCACGCCCAGAGACCCCACCACCCGAGGCGCCGTCGCCTCCCCACCCACCTGAAAGAGAGAGACCCATGAACGGCAAACACCTCGTGAAACTCGGCCTGGAAAAGAAGGCCATCGCCCTCGCCCAGACCGCCGCCACCCAGCGCGAAACCGCCGGCCTGAGCCGCGACGACATCCTGAACGAACTGCGCGCCGTGCAGCAGAACCCCGCCGCGTACGCGGCGGGCGGCGTGTACGCCCCGCTGGCCGCCGAACTCCTCGCGCAGCAGGCCATCCTTGACGCCCGCAAGGGCAGCGACCTGCGCCCCGCACCCCTCCCCTACCCCACCTGGGGCGCAGACCTGATCGACCCCGGCGCGCACCGCCAGATGGACGTCGCCATGCGCCTGCCCATCAGCCGCGCCGGAGCCCTCATGCCCGACGCGCACGTCGGCTACGGCCTCCCCATCGGCGGGGTGCTCGCCACCGAGAACGCCGTCATCCCCTACGGCGTCGGCGTGGACATCGGCTGCTCCATGATGCTCTCCGTCCTCCCCATCCAGGCGAACGCGCTGCGCACCGACGAGGCTGGCACCCTCCTGCTCAAGCACACCCGCTTCGGCGCGGGCGTCGCCTTCGACAAACGCGACCGCCAGGACCACGACGTCCTCCACGAAACCACCTGGCAGGACCAGCCCATCCTGCGGCACCTATTCGAGAAGGCCGCCACGCAGATCGGCACGAGCGGCAGCGGCAACCACTTCGTCGAATTCGGCACCCTCACCCTTCCCCACGCCGACCTCGGCCTGGACCCCGGCGAGTACCTCGCCGTCCTCTCCCACAGCGGCAGCCGCGGCTTCGGCGCCCAGGTCGCCGGGCACTTCACTGGCCTCGCCGAACGCCACCACCCTGGCCTCGCCCCCGAAGCGAAAAAACTCGCGTGGCTCCCCCTCGACCACGAAGACGGGCAGGCGTACTGGCAGGCCATGACCCTCGCCGGCCGCTACGCCCTCGCCAACCACGACCTCATCCACGCCCGCCTTGCCCGCGCCCTGAACGTCACCCCCCTCGCGCAGGTCAGCAACAGCCACAACCTCGCCTGGAAACAACAGGTCGGCGACCAGAACCTCATCGTCCACCGCAAAGGCGCCACCCCCGCCGCCCCCGGCCAGCTCGGCCTCATCCCCGGCAGCATGGCCGACCCCGGCTACGTCGTCCGCGGCCTCGGCCACCCCGGCGCCCTCGCCAGCGCCAGCCACGGCGCCGGCCGCCAGCTCGGCCGCAAAGCCGCTGCCAGCACCCTCAACAAAAAAGACGTCCAGGCGTACCTCACCACCCGCGGCGTCACCCTCATCGGCGGCGGCATCGACGAAGCCCCACAGGCCTACAAACGCATCCAGGACGTCATCGCCCGGCAGGACGACCTCGTGAACGTCATCGCCAGCTTCCAGCCGCGCGTGGTCCGCATGGACACCGGGAGTGAGGACATCTGACGGACTGATCGGCTATTTCAATCAGAAATTGAACGGAATGTGGGCGCCTGCGGCGGGCTGCCCCACCCCCCAGCCCCCTCCGCAAGCGGCTCATACGAGTCCCCCAGAGGGGCAGGGGGAGTTTTCGCTGCGCTCGGCAAAGTATTTCTCTCAGGTGGTCAGCGGGTATGGGGCTGGTTCGGCCACTGATGGGGTTGCAGACCTCCGGGTTCGCTGCGGTCGCCCCGCGCGCTGCGCGCACGACGGGCTCGGCTGCCACGACGATTCTGGGGCCACACAACCTGGTGCGGGCCAGAAGGTTCTACTCATTCTCGCTTTGGCAAAAGCGGGGTTTTGAAAGTCGATCAGCGGCGCGAAGCGTCCCACCGATCACCTGACCGCAGACCCCCACCGGCCGTCGTGCGCGCAGCGCGCGGGCCTACGAGGGGGGCGAAGGATGGCGTCGAAGCCGGATACGTCACCGCCCACGACACCTCCGCCGCGCCGAAAGAAACTCTTGCCTAGTGCAACGTAATCTCCCCCTGCCCCTCTGGGGTAGGGGGCTGGGGGGTGGGGCAGCCCGCCGCCAGGCGCAAACCTTCCAACGTCCCCCCTATGCGTCAGTCCCGAACGGTCGCCAGTAGGGCTTCCAATCCCCCCTCGTACCCGTCGACGCGGCCCCATTCGGGCAGGAAGGCTTGTGTGCGGGTGACGTCGTTGGGCACGACGACGACGTGGAGTCCGGCGGCGGCGGCGGCGGTGGCGCCGTTGAGGCTGTCTTCGACGGCGAGGCATTCGTGGGGCCTGAGGCCGAGGGTGTGGACGGCGAGGGTGTAGAGCTCGGGGTCGGGCTTGACGCGGGTGACGTCGTCGCGGGTGGCGAGCGTTTCGAAATGGGCGAGGAGGCCGTGCTGCTGGAGCCAGCGGGTGACCCATGTGCGGTCGCTGCTGGTGGCGAGGGCGAGGCGCAGCCCGGCGGGTCGGATGGCGTCGAGGACGGCGCGGACGCCGGGGCGCAGGTCGCTGCATTCGATGGTGTGGTGGATGTCGGTGCGCAGGCGTTCGTGGGTGGCGTGGCGATCCTGCTGGACGCTCTCGGGGAGGCCGAGCCAGGGGTCGAAGGCGTCCCAGGTGCCGATGCCGCGTTGCCAGTCGGTGAGGTGAAGTTCGCGGTCGTATTGGCGGTAGAGGGCCTGCCAGTGGGTGAATTCGGGGGTTTCGGTGTCGAGGATGGTGCCGTCGAAGTCGAAGATCACGGCTTTGATGGTCATGCGCCGAGTGTAGGGGGTGGGGGGTGGGGGGCGGGCGTGCGTGAAGTGGGCTTCACTTTGGGTGGACGCTTGCCCTGTGGGTGGCCCGGTACGCTCGGGGGTATGGCCGAGTGGGTGCAGAATTTGATGGACAGCATGGGGTACCTGGGGATCCTGCTGTTGATGGTGCTGGAGAACGTGTTTCCGCCGATTCCGAGTGAGTTGATCATGCCGTCGGCGGGCTTTGCGGCGTCGCGTGGGGATCTGAATCTGGTGCTGGTGATCCTGATGGGGACGCTGGGGAGTGTGATCGGGACGCTGCCGCTGTATTACGTGGGGCGGGCGTTCGGTGAGGACCGGCTGGTGGCGTGGGCGGACAGGCACGGGAAGTGGTTGACGCTGAGCGGGAAGGACATCAAGAAGGCGGATGACTGGTTCGACCGGCACGGGTCGAAGGCGGTGCTGTTCGGGCGGATGGTGCCGGGGATCCGGAGTCTGCTGAGTCTGCCGGCGGGGATGAGTGAGATGCCGATGCCGAAGTTCCTGCTGTTCAGCGCGATCGGGTCGGCGTTGTGGGCGTCGGTGCTGGCGGGAGCGGGGTTCCTGCTGGGTGAGCATTACGACCGGGTGGAGGAGTACGTGGGTCCGGCGAGCAAGATCATCCTGGGGGTGCTGGTGGTGGCGGCCGCAGCGTGGTTCCTGCGCCGCAAGCGGGAGCAGGAGCACGCCGAGGTGTGAGGGCAGACCAGGAGGAGGGGCGACGCGCGCAGGCGGTCGCCCCTCTTCTCTTGTGGTCCCACTCCCTGCAACCCCTGTTCAGTGTTCGAGGCGGATGTGCGGCAGGCGTTTATCGAGCCAGGCGGGCAGCCACCAGTTCCACTTTCCGGCGAGCTTGAGGAAGGCGGGGACGAGGACGAGGCGGACGAGGGTGGCGTCGAGGGCGACGGCGATGGCGAGGCCCAGGCCGATGCTCTTGCTGGCGACGACGCGCCCGAAGATGAACGCGGAGAAGACGATGAACATGATGATGGCGGCCGAGGTGATGATGCGGGCGGTGTGGCCGACGGCACGCACGACGGCCTCGTCGTTGGGGTGCCCGGCGAGGTACTCCTCCTGCACGCGCGACAGGAGGAAGATCTCGTAGTCCATGCTGAGGCCGAACATCACGGCGAACAGCAGCACCGGGAGGCTGGCGTCGAGCACGCCGACGTCGCCGGGGATGCCCAGGGGCGCGGCCAGGACGCCTTCCTGCACGATCAGGGTCACGAGGCCGATGGCGGCGCCGACGGTCAGGGCGTTCATGAGGATGCTCTTGAGGGGGATCAGGAGGCTGCGGAACGCGACCATCAGCAGCAGGAAGGTCCCGGCGAAGACGGCCAGGACGACAGTGGGCAGCGAGTCGGTGATGGCGCGGCTGAATTCCTCGCCGCCGACGGGCGCGCCGCCGAGCAGGTACGTGTACCCGCTGGCCTCGATGGTGCCCCGGATCTGCCGCTCGAAGGCGGGAATCTCGCGGGCGGGGAGGGTGCGGTCGGGAACGACGGTGACGCGCAGCAGGGTGCGGTCACGGCTGAACGAGCGGGTGGTCAGGGCGCTCAGCGCAGCGAGCTGGTCGGTGCTGCCCCCATTTGTGCCCGCGAGGTCGCTGGGGGTCAGGAAGGGGCTGAGGACGCCCTTCACGCCGGGCAGGGCGCGCAGGTCCGTCACGAGCGCCTGGAACCTGGTGCGGTCTGCGGGGGTGTAGCGCTGGCCCTTGAGGTCAAGGATCACCTCGAACTGGCTGAGCAGGCCGCCCGCACCGAGCGCCTCGACGTCTTTCAGGGTGTCGCGGCTCTCCACGCCGGGCGTGAGGCCCCACGCGCCGGCATACCCGGTGCGGATGTTCAGGGCGGGCGAGGCGAGCAGCAGCAGGAAGGCGGTGCTGCTCAGCACGGCGAACCAGGGGCGGGCGGTGACGCGCCGCGCGAAGGCCGTCCACGCGCCGGACGCCGCGCCGCTCTGCGCCCAGTTCAGGCGGGTGAAGCGCGGGTGGTTCACGCGGTCACCCAGCAGCGCCAGCAGCGCGGGGAGGGCGGTGAGGCTGGCCAGGACGGTCAGCAGCACGGCCAGCACCCCGCCGATCCCGATGGAGCGCACGAACGCGATCGGGGGGAGGATCAGGCCCGCCATGGCGATGGCGACGGTCAGGCCGCTGAAGGCGACGCTGCGCCCGGCGGTCTGCACGGTGCGTTCGGCGGCGCGGCGCGGATCCGGCGTGCGGTTCAGTTCCTCGCGGAAGCGGTTGACCATCAGCAGGGCGTAGTCGATGCCCGCGCCCAGGCCGAGCATGGTGATGACGCTCTGCGCGAAGGTACTGACGTCCATGACGTGCGTCAGGCCGTACAGGGCGGCCATGGCGACGCTGATGCTGAGCATCCCGACGGCCAGCGGGAGGCCGGTGGCGACGAGCGCGCCGAACACGACGAGCAGCAGCGCGCCGATCAGGGGCAGGGCGACGAGTTCGCTGCGTTTGGTGTCGCTCTCGGCGAACTGGGTGAAGTCGTCCCCGATGGCCTGCCCGCCGGTCACGCGGATGTCCAGCGCGGCGCTCTCTGTGCGCGCGGTGTAGGCCCGCACGCGGCGCAGGGTGTCGCTCGCGCCGTCCAGCAGCGGAATCTGCGCGAGGGTCAGCGCCAGGGACCCGTCCCCGGAGCGGGTGCGGTAGGGGCCGCCTGCCTGCGCGGCCGTGACGCGGGTAACGCCGGGCACGTCCTCCAGACCGTCCAGGAACGTCTGGTAGGTGGCGTCGCCCTCCCTGGTGCCCAGCGGCGGCTGGCTGCGGGTCACGAGGACGACGGTGTTCGTATCGCGCTCCCCGAAGCGGTCGCGCAGCAGGTCGGTGACGCGGGTGGCCTCGGAGTCCTTTAGGCCGCCGGCGGGGTCGGCGGTGAGGGCCGCGGGGGCACGCGCCGCGAAGGGGAGGCTCAGGGCGGCGGCGAGCAGCCACGCGAGCAGCACCGCCCAGGGGTGCCGGGAGACGAGTCGGCCGAGGGTGCGCATGCGCCCGAGTAGAGCACGGGCGGCCCGGGCAGACCGGGGGCCGCACGACGAAGTACACCCGAAATCCCTGTCACCAGGTGCAATGAAACCGCCTGCTCCTGCGTCTGAAGAGCAGAGCCGCCCGCGACGGCGTGAACACCACCGAACTCGTCACCGGTCACCTGGAGAACGGCGTCAAAGCGCAACGGCAGGAAGTGGCGAGTGAAGCGGGCGTTCCACTCCCCTGTTCAGAACAGTTCGTCGTGCAGGCGGTAGTACGCGAGTTTCGTGTCGTCCACGAGGGCGCGGCCGTACAGGTCGAGGAACATCCCGGCGTAGCGTTCCCCCAGTTCGCTGCGGACGCTGCGCGCGGCGAGGGCGAGGTCGGCGTGGCGGTCGGCGATGCCGAGGCGGCCCACGTCGATCAGGCCCTCGACGTACTCGCCGTTCAGGATGATGTTGTCCAGCGTGGCGTCGCCGTGCGTGACCACGAGGTCGTCCTGCGCGGGGCGGGTGCGGGCCAGTTCGTTGAAGACGTTCACGGCGCTGCGTCCGGCGTGGTCGTCGTCGAAGTCGTGGCCGTCGATCAGTCCGGCCTGCACGCGTTCGCGGGCCAGGGGCAGGGTCACGTCCAGCGTCTGCCGGAACGGGCAGTCCCGCAGGGGAAGGGCGTGCAGTTCCCGCAGCGCGCGGGCCAGCAGGTTCACGACCCGTTCCGGGTGCAGCCGGGCGTCGGGGTGGCTCATGGGGACGCCGCTCAGGCGTGTCATCGCCAGGAACTCCCGGTCCCCCTCGACCTCGAAGGCCACGACCTGCGGCGCAGGGATGCGCCCGGCCAGCCAGCGCAGCCGCTCGCGTTCCTGTTGCAGGGTGCTGGGCGCGTGCGGGGTGCGGGGCTGCACCTTCAGCACGTAGCGGGTGGATCGCCAGACCTGCGCGCCGCTCTGGCCGCCGCTCACGCGTTCCCAGCGGGCGGCGGGCAGCACGCGTTTCAGGGCGTCGGGCAGGGTGGGGCGGTCCGGAACGTCAGTCACGCCGGGCAGTCTGGCAGTGGCCCTGACCTTCAGGCAAGCGTGAAGGCCCGCCCCCACCGCGCGTCCCTGCGGCCCGGGATGATGGAAGGCGTGACCCGCCCCCCCTCTGCCCCGCGCTCCCCGAACCCCGAACCGTCCCGGCGCGAGTGGTTCAGCGAACTGATCGGCCGCACGCGCTTCGTGGTGCTGATCGCGGTGATCGCCGTGCTGCTCGTGTCGTTCAGCCTGTTCCTGCAGGGGACGCTGCTGGCGCTGCACACCATCTGGGATTCCTGGCACGACACGTTCACGCAGGGCATCGCCAGTCAGCAGGGGCAGCTGGCAGTGGAGTTCCTGGAGATCGTGAGTACCATGCTCAAGGCGGTGGTGTTCTACCTGATCGGGGTGGGGCTGTACTCGCTGTTCATCACGCCGCTGAACCTGACGTCCGCGCTGGGCGTCGAGAGCCTCGCGGATCTGGAGCAGAAGGTCGTGTCGGTCATCATCGTGATTCTGGGCGTGACGTTCCTGGAGCATTTCGTGCGCTGGGATAAACCGCTGGATACCCTGTACTTCGCGGGCGCGCTGGCGCTGGCGGGGGGGGCGCTGGTGTTCTTCCAGCGGGTGCACCGGGGCAGCGGCGGGGACCTGCAGCAGCCGCAGTCGAAGCTGCGCGCCCGGCAGGACCTGTTCGAGAACCACACCGAGCAGCGGCACATCGACGATCACGACGTGGAGATCGCAGAGCAGGCCACCCAGGCCAAGCAGGAGGGCAAGGTGGACGCCGAGGAGGGCAGCGGCTGAGGTCCTGCCCCCGGAGCGCCCTGGACACCTGGCCCCCCGCGCGCGGGTACACTGTTCAGAATGAGGGTTGGTCTGCTTGAAACTCACGCCGCGCGCCTCCCGGGCTACTGGGCGGCGTTCCTGAAGGAACTGGGCTCCGAGCCCGTTCTGCCCGCCCTGGACGACACGGAGGCCCTGACGCTGGGCCGCGAGAGCTTGCCGAACGAACCGCTGGGCGTGCAACTCGCGCTGGGCCGCATCCTGTCGATGGGCCGCGTGGACGCCGTGCTGATCGCGCAGTGGCCCGCCGTGAGCGGTGACGCCTGGAGCGAGGCGCTGCCCGAACTGCTCGCGCGGCGCATCAGCGGCCTGCCCACCCTGATCGGCGTGCCCGACGGTCCCGAGGGCCTGGAAGGCGCGGCGACTGAGCTGGGCCTGCGCGTGTCGCAGAACGCCGGGCGGGTGCGGCTGGCGCTGGAGAAGGTGCGCCCCCTGGCGCAGGACCCGCGCGCCGCGCAGCCGGCCCTGACCCGCGCGAGCCGCGCGACGGTCGCCGTGATCGGCCCGCGCGCCCTGCTGAGCGAGCCGCTGGTCGCCGCTCCGCTGCGCGCGGCGCTGGATGACCTGGGCCTGTACGGCGTGTTCAGCCATGAGCTGCCGGTCGCGGACGTCCTGAAGCGCGCCGAGCGGCTGGAGCAGCCCCGCGCGACCGCCGGGGACCGTGAACTGTTCGGCGCGGTGTCGCTGCTGGGCGGCAAGGGTGCCGTGAAGGGCTTCGTGTTCGTGAGCGGCGCGCGGGACGGCTCGACCGCCACGGCCGCGAGCCGCCTCGCGGAGCGGCAGCACAAGCCCACGCTGCTCCTGAGCGTGGACGGCCAGACGGACTTCCCGGAACTCGCGGCCTTCCGCGACCGCGTGACCCTGGGCGGCGCGGCCCGTCCCGCCGCCAGCGGACCGGACAGCGCGGAGGGTGAGGGCGCGTGAACCCCTGGCGCTGGCTGACCACCCCGGACCCCGCGCCGGGCTTCACGGCAGGCAAGATGCTGAAACTCACCGCGCGCGTCATGCTGTTCGCGCTGGTCGCCACGCTCCTGAGCGGGCTGCTGCAGCTCACGCCGCTGAAGGGCACCCTGAACACCTGGTGGGGCAGCCTGCTGTTCGTGCTGCTGCTGTACATTCCCGCCGCGCGCTTCCTGACCCTGGATACCTTCGCGCCCCGCCGCGCGCCGGCGACCACGCCGGGCCGCGCGGCGCAGGGCAGCAGCGCGCAGCGCCGCAAGGAACGCAACCGCTACGCCGGCGTGCGCAAGAGCGGACCCAAGTACGGGGGCCGCCGATAGAGTCCGGGCTCGCCCGCACGCGCAAGGCCCGTCCGGCGCGCGAGTGGGCGGGCGAACGGCTGTTCCGCCCGGCAGCGCAGCTGCTCGTGCCGCCCCTGGCACGATTGAACGTCAACCCGCAGCACGTGGTGCTTCTGCACACCGCCCTGGGCCTGTACGCCGCGCTGCTCATCCGGCGTGGCGAACGCGTCCGGCCTGCACTGCTGTTGCAGGTCAAGACGCTCCTGGACGGCCTGGACGGACAACTGGCCCGCGCGACCGGGCAGACGACCGAGACCGGCCGGTATCTGGACACCGAGGGCGACCTGCTCGTCAACCTCGCGCTGAACGTGGCGATCCTGGGCCGCCCGGGCGTGCCGGTCACGCTGCTCCAGAGCCTGATCCTGACCGTGGATTTCCTGTGGGAGCGGGAGTACCGCGCGGCGCGCGGTGAGGTCTTCCGGGAACCCGCCGCGCAGGCCGGGGATCACCCGGTCGTGCTGGGAGCCCTCCAAGCGGTGTACAGCGCGTACTTCGTGCCGCAGGAGCGGGCGCTGGACCACGCCTTCCAGAGTCGGCTCCGCCGCGTGACCGGGGCTGCCACGCCAGGGGCGGCGCAGCGGCAGGCGTACACCCCGCTGGCCGTGAACACCCTGAGTGCCAACCTGGGCCTGGCCACGCAGTTCCTGCTGCTCGGCGCGTGCGTCCTCTCTGGCCGCCCGCACTGGTACGCGCGCAGTCTGGGCGTGCAGGCGCTGGCCCTGGCAGGCGCGCAGGTGTGGCGGGAAGCGCAGGCCCGGACGGCAGGCGCGGATCAGCCCTCTTCCAGCGGGTAGGTGCGCGCCGCGCGGGCCGCCAGGGCGATCAGGTACAGGTAGAACCCGCCCACGATCGTGAACACCAGCCAGCCGGGAAAGCTGCCGATATCGGCCAGTTCGAAGGCTGCCGGGAATTCGAGCACCCAGCCCTTGGGCTGGCCCAGGTCGAGTTTCGCGAACCAGGCCGCGAGCACCGCCGCGTAGATCCACAGGTAGTTGCGGTTCAGCCGCCAGCCCAGCGCGTCGGCGCGGCTCATGGGACTGCGCGGCTTGCTCAGCTCGGCCAGCAGCAGCTGGTGCCAGCCGGGGTCCACCTTGTCACCCAGCATGGCCGGGTAGAAGAACCGTTCCATGATCCGCACGCGGTGGTGCGCGATCTCGTAGGTGCGGAAGCGCCTGGCTTCCAGCCGCAGGAAGAAGTAGTTCATGAACATCGCGAACAGGAAGGTCGCGTGGCTGTTGTTCACGTCGCCCAGCGCGAAGGACGCCAGACCCGCCGTGGTCACGACCGACCAGTTGGTGGTCATGTCCAGCCGCTGACGGTACGCGGTCATCTTGCCGACCTCGGCGCGGTACAGGTGGATCAGGGCGTTGGCCGTGTTGGTGCTGTAACTGACGTCAGTGAGGCCCGCAGGCGACTGCGCGCCCGGTCCCAGCCCTGTTCCCGGCATCACGTCCGTCATTGTGACATGCCCTCAGGGGGCTCAGGCGTCTGGAGGCATCCCGGGCAGGTGGGTCCTGCCGCGGCCCGGCGTGATCTGCGCCACCTCGGCGCTACCCCCAGATGGCGGGACGAGCAATGGAATTCGTTTCACAAATGACCACTTGAGCGCCGGCCTATGGTTTGCAGACCGTTCCATCCGTTCCACTCACCGTGACGGGCCCCGCCCGATCGCGCCGGAGGCTGCATGAACCGTACCCGTCTGTTTGGCCTGCTCACCCTTTCCGTCCTCCTCGCCGCCTGCGGACAGACCCCGGCCCAGCTCACCCCCGACGCGGCCCAGGCCAGCGCGCCGGCCTTCGTGGACGGCGAACTTCTGGTGCAGCTCAAGGGCGGCCTCAGCAGTCAGGCGCTGACCAGCCTGGGTGCCCTGGGCGTGCAGTCCGTCGAGACGCTCTCAACCGTGAACGGTGCCGCGCTGCTGCGCGCCCGCATCACCGACGGCCAGGGCGTGCTCGCCAAGGCGAAGCAGCTCCAGGCCAGCGGCCTCGTACGCTTCGCGGAGCCCAACTGGACCTACCAGACCCAGGCGCTGCCGACCGACAGTTACTACACGAACGGCACGCTGTGGGGCATGAAGGGCAACTTCGGCTCGGGCGCCGAGACCGCGTGGGCCGCCGGGCACACCGGCAGTGACAACGTGTACGTGGGCATCATCGACGAGGGGTACCAGTTCGACCACCCGGACCTGAAGGGCAACGCGTGGCTGAACCCCTTCGACCCGGTGGACGGCAAGGACAACGACGGCAACGGATACATCGACGACACGCGCGGCTGGGACTTCGCGAACAACGACAACACCGTGTACGACGGCGGCACGCGCGGCAGCCTGGACGCGCACGGCACGCACGTCGCCGGGACGATCGGCGGCACCGCGAACGACGGCGGCGTGGTCGGCGTGAACCACAACGTGACGTTCATCAGCGGGAAGTTCCTGGGCCGCCGCAGCGGGAACAGCGCCGACGCCATCAAGGCCATCAACTACTTCGTGGACCTCAAGAGCCGCCACGGCCTGAACATCGTCGCGCTGAACAACTCCTGGGGTGGCGGGGGCTTCTCGCAGGCGCTGCTTGACGCCATCGTGGTGGCGGCCAAGGCGAACATCCTGTTCATCGCGGCTGCCGGCAACAGCGGCACCGACAACGACGCGACCGCCAGCTACCCCAGCAACTACGACACGACCGCCGGCGCCGGCTACGACAGCGTGATCGCCGTGGCCGCCATCGACAAGGCCGGGGCGCTCGCGTCCTTCAGCCAGTACGGGAAGACCACCGTGGACATCGGCGCGCCCGGCGTGGCGATCACGAGCAGCGTGCCGTACAACACGTACAGCAGCTACGACGGCACCAGCATGGCCACCCCGCACGTGACGGGCGGCGCGGCCCTGTACGCCAGCACCCACCCCGGCGCGACTGCCGCCCAGATCCGCGCGGCGATCCTGGGCAGCGCCACGCCCACCGCCAGCCTCAGCGGCAAGACCGTCACCGGCGGCCGCCTCAACGTCAGCGGCTTCTAACCTCTTCCCGATCAGCGCCGCCCCCGGTGACCAGGGGCGGCGCCCCTCTCATTGCAGGAAGGGATTCGTCTGCGCTTCCGTGGCGACCGTCGTGCGCGGGCCATGCCCGGGATAGACCGCCGTGTCGCCCGGCAGGGTCAGCAGCTGCTCGCGGATGCCCGCCAGAAGCTGCGGGTGGTTCCCGCCCGGCAGGTCGGTCCGGCCGATTCCTCCCCGGAACAGCGTATCCCCGGCGACCACGAGCCCCGGCGCGGTGAACACCACGTGCCCCGGCGCGTGTCCCGGCAGGCTGCGGGCGGTGAGGGTCAGGTCGCCCGCCGTGAAGGTCTGCCCCTCGCTGATCTCATGATCGGGGTCGGCGGGCTGGATGAACGGGAGGTTCCAGCGGGCGGCACTCTGCGCGCCCGCGTGGTACAGCGGCAGGTCCGCCGGGTGCAGCCACACCGGCACCTGCAGCGCCTCGCGCAGCGGCTGCACGGCGCCGATGTGATCGAAATGCGCGTGCGTGAGCAGGATGCCCCGCACCGTCACGCCCGACCCGCGCACCAGCGTCAGCAGGCGCTCGGCGTCGTCGCCCGGGTCGATCAGGAAGCCCTCGTTCTGGGCGCCAGCGATGAGAACCGCATTCTCCTGGATGGGACCGGTCGGCACCGACCAGAGGCGCAGCGCGCCGTGCGTGAAAGGAGCACTCATGCCCGGCAGTCTACGCCGGGGGGACCGTCCGCTTCAGGCGTGCCCGAAGGCGTCCCGCAGCGCCAGCGCGAACACCTGGAAACTCAGGCTGGGGCTGGCGTACGCCTCCAGCGCCTCCTGGAGGGCGGTCAGGGCACTGTCGGCGCGCGCGCGGACGTGCGGCGGCTGATCCCGCCACGTGAAGCGCAGCGTCTCGGGGTGCCAGGCCGGATCGAAACGTTTCTCCAGCGCCTCGGCGGCCTCCAGCGCGCCCAGCAGGCTCTCGCCGAGCGCATTCGTGAGTTCGCGGGCGTCCTGGAGAGCGGCGCGCACGGGTTCCGGGTCGCCCAGCACGCCGGCCCGCCCGGCGGCGAAGGCCACGAGTTCCGCGTCGGGTGCCTGCCCGGCGCGCAGCAGGGCGCGTTCCACCGCGGGGTCGCTGACCGGCGTGACGCTCAGGCGGGCGCTGCGGCTGACGATGGTGGGCAGCACCGCGCGCAGGTCCTCGGCGAGGAACACGAACAGCGCGCCGTGCGGGGGCTCCTCCACCAGTTTCAGCAGGGCGTTCGCAGCCTCCGGCCCCAGGTACTCGGCGCCCTGCACGATCACCACGCGCCGCGTGAAGGTGGGCCGCACCTCCAGGAACTCGAACACGTGCGTCTCGTACTCGCGGGCCTTGTCACGCCCCGACAGGACCGCGCCGATGGGAATCAGCTTGCGCCGCGCGGCCTTGCCGGTGCTCGTCGTGGCGCGCGGCTCGACGAGCAGCAGGTCCGGGTGCGCGCCGGCCGCCAGAGCCCGGCACGACGGGCAGGTGCCGCAGGCCTCGCCGTACATGCCCCTCGCCCCGGTGCAGTTGTGCTGCGCGGCCACGGCGCGCGCCACGTCCAGCTTGCCCACGCGGGCCGGGCCGGTCAGGAGCAGCGCGTTACCCCGGAAGGCGCCCGTCTGCTCCAGCAGCGGGCCATGCAGGTCGGCGGCGGCCGTCACGACCGCACCTACTTGCCGATGGCGAGGCGGGCGGCGAGCACCTGCGGCAGCCCCGCCTCCAGCGCCGCCTCCTGCGCCCGCTCGATGTCGTACGCCACGCGGAAGACCTCGAAGTAGCCGCGCGCGGAATCGTAGATGGCGTAGCTGGCCCTGGGGTTCCCGTCGCGCGGCTGGCCCACGCTGCCCGGGTTCAGGATCACGCGGGTGCTGGGCGCCACCATGTAGCTCCCGCCGTCCTGGAACTGCTGCACCTTCACCCAGTCCCCCACCGGGGAATTCAGGGTGGCGTACACCGCCGGGACGTGCGTGTGGCCCACGAAGCCCAGGCGGCCCTGCCACTGCGTGAAGGCCTCGCGCGCGGCGGGCACGGAATCGGTGTACTGGTCGAGGCTGACCGGGGTGCCGTGCCGGTAGCGGGCGCCCACGTCCGGGTCGTCGATCCCGTCGCGCCACAGCCGCACCCAGGCGACGTCGCGCTCGGACAGGCGCGTGAGCTGCCAGGTCAGGGCCATGCTCACGATCGATTCCTTCGGTTCGCGCCGGCCGTCGGCGTACTGCAGCAGCATCTCGTCGTGGTTGCCCAGCACGCAGATGGCGTCCAGTTCGCGCAGGACGTCCAGCACCTCGCGCGGGTGCGGGCCGTAGCCCAGGGCGTCACCCAGATGGATGACCTGATCGTACCGGCGTCCGGCTGCGTCGTTCAGGACGGCCTGCAGGGCGGTGTGGTTCGCGTGGATATCGGAAAGCAGCAGCAGCCGCACACCTCAGATCATAGCGCGCGCCGGCCGGATGGATGGGCTGGCCGGGGCGCGGCCGGACTCCCGGTCAGGGCCAGACCGTCACGCGGCCCGCCGGCGGATCGAGGCGGACCTGGGCGCCCAGCGGCAGCGTGAGCTGCGGGCTGGTGTGGCCGAAATCCACGTTCGCCACGACCGGCAGGTCCGGGCGACCCGCCTCGAGCAGGACGCGGCGCACCCAGCGGTACAGCTCCTCCATCATCTCCGGCGTATAGCGGCGCGGGCGGGCCAGCAGCAGCCCCGCGAGGCTACCCAGGATGCCCTGCGCGGCGAGGTTGCGCAGCCAGTACCCCACCTGCCGGGGTGGGGGGACGTCCTCGCTGGTCTCCAGCGCCAGCACCGCGCCGCGCCACAGGGCTGGCTCCGGCCAGCCGGGCGTGCCGTTCAGCATGTCGAGCACCTCAATGCAGCCGCCCAGCAGGTGCCCCTGCGCCGGCCGGTCGCCCTGGAGCCACGCCCAGCCGTCACCGGCGTCGAAGGTCCGGGGAACCTCCTGCGCGGCCTCGTCGGCCCAGTCCGGGCTGACCTGCGTCCAGCCGGGCGCAGGCGCCAGATCGAACGGCGCGGGCGGATCGATCAGGGCGCGCCTCACCCCCTGCACCACATAGGGGTGCATCCCGCCGTTCTCGGCGAGGTCGGTCAGCAGCGCCGGACCGTGGTACGCCATGACCCCGGCCCGCACGAACTGCGTGAGGGTCACGGTGGTGTCGCTGAAGCCCAGCAGGGCCTTCGGGTGCGCGCGGATCAGGTCCGGGCGCAGGAACGGCAGCAGGCGCACGCTGTCGTCCCCGCCGATGACGCTCACCATCCCGTGGATATCTGCCGATTCCAGTGCCCAGTGCAGGTCGTCCGCGCGGGCCTGCGGATTCGCCGCCAGGAACGCCGGGCCGCGCAGCGCGTTCGGCGCGGCCACCACCTCCCACCCGAACTCCTGTGCGATCTGCCGCACCCCGGCGCGGTAGCGGTTCATCACCTCGGTCACGAAGCCACTCGACAGGCTCAGCGCCGCCACCCGCGACCCCCGCTCCAGCCGGGGCGGCCGCACGAAGACCGGGACGGACGACTCCGGCGTCAGCATGCCAGCACCAGCCAGTGCTCGGCGTGCACGCGGCCGTCCCGGCGCACCGCGTCCGGCTGGGTGCCCCACACGCGGAACCCGCAGCGTTCGTACAGGCGCCGCGCAGCGTCCTGCGAGTCCATGACGGCGAGGTGCAGCGATGTCACGCCCACCCACGAGCGCGCCAGCGCCACCCCGGCCCGCACGAGGGCCTCCCCGAGGCCCTGCCCGCGCGCCTGCGGGGCGACCGACACGCCGTACACGTTGACGCGGTGGGCCAGGGGCGGCGCCACCTCCCGCACCAGGGTCAGGAGGCCCAGCAACTGACCGTCCACGAAGGCCCCCAGCGTGACGCCCGCTGCATCCGGTGCGAGGCGGGCCGCCAGCACGTCCTCACCCACGGCCGCGAACTCTTGTGCGGTCGTCAGGAACGCCGCCGGGTCGGCCTGCAATGCGGCCAGCCGCGCCGCGCGGTAGGCCGGGGCGTCCTCGGGCGTCAGGCGGCGGACCTGCACGGCAGTCAAGTGCGCTCCGGGGCGCCGCCCAGGCCCACGACCCGCGCGGGCGTGGGGCGCGTCTCGCCCACCACGCGGTCGCGCCAGTTCAGGACGTGGCCGTCCACCCGCACGTGTCGGGTGAGGCGCAGGTCGAGATCCGTGACCAGCCAGCCCGGCTCGTTCCAGCCCAGCTGCGCCACGATGCCGTCCTCCGGCAGGCCGTTGTCCGACGGGGCGTACACGCCCGCGGCCCCGTGCGCGTCCTCGACGGCGTACGTCCAGGGGGCGTCCGCGATCAGCGGGGCGTGCAGCGCGTAGCACTGGTTTTCCAGCGCGCGGGCCATGCTGCCCACCCGCACGCGGGTGTACCCGGCGCGGCTCCCGGTGAAGGACGGCACGACCAGCAGTTCCGCGCCGCCCTCCGCCAGTTCGCGCGCCAGGGTGGGGAACTCGCTGTCGTAGCAGATGGCGATCCCGAACCGCAGCGTCCCGCCCGGCAGGGGCAGGTCGAACACCGCCACGCCCTCGCCCGGCGCGATGTCCCACTCCTCGGCCTCGAAGCGGGTCATCAACAGCTTGTCCTGCCAGGCCTGCGTGCCGTCCGGACCGAACACGAACGCCCGGTTCACGAAGCCGTGCTCCTGCGCCACGGGGTAGCTCCCGGCGACGATGCCCACGCCGTGCTCGCGGGCCAGCCGGGCGTGCAGCGCCACGAAATCCGGCACGAAGGCCTGGAGCGCCGGGCGCATGCCGATCACGTCATGGTGCAGGTCCGTGGGCAGCAGGCTGATCAGTTCCAGCGGCGCGTACTCCGGGAACACCAGCAGCCCGGCGCCCCGGCCTGCCGCGTCCGCCACCCAGCGCGAGAGTTTCGCCTCGTAGGCCGCCCAGTCCGCCAGGAACTCCACCGGGTACGCCGCCGCCGCCACCCGCACCACCGCTGCCCGTCCCACTGCCCGCACGCCGTCACTCATGCGCCCGAGTGTAGACCCCGCACCCGCCGCGCGCCGCCGCCAGATGACCTAGCCAGCCGGTGAGGGGACAGGGGCGGGCAGCGCATCGTCGCCCAGCCCCCTCTGGTAGCGTGCGGGCATGACCACCGCCGGGGCCGTGCGCGAACAGGTGTGGGACGACCTGCTGGCCCGGGGCGCCTGCGCCTACCCCCTGCCGCCGCACGGGCACTGCCCGAACTTCACGCACGCGAAGAAGGCCGCCGCGCAGCTGCTGGCGCACCCCGACCTGACGGCCCGGCACACCCTGATCGTGGGGCCCGAACGCGCCCTGCTCACCCTGCGGCAGCAGGCCCTGAAGGCCGGCAAGACCCTGTACGTCCCCCACCAGAAGAAGGAGGGCTGGTACTGGCGCGTCACCGACCCGCGCGGCGCGCGCCTGAGCACCCTGCCCGAGTACGGCGAACCCACCCTGGTCCCGCAGGGCGCGCAGGCCGCCGTCCTCGCGTGCGTCGCCGTGGACCTAAGCGGCGCGCGGCTCGGGAAGGGCTTCGGGTGGGGCGCGCGCGGCCTGCCCCTGGACCTGCCCGAATACACCCTGGCGCACCCCCTGATGCTCCGGGAGGCCCTCCCCTGCCCGGCCGACTCGCACGTCACGCTGATCGGCCTGCCGGATCAGGTGCTGACCGGCCTGACCTAGCGCCCCCACCCCCCCCGGCGGACGGAACCCCCCGCGCCTCAAGCGCGTACCATGCGGCATGAGCCAGCGACGCCCCAGCCCCGCCGTGCCCGCCCTGATCACGGTCGCCACCGTCGGCGTGGCCGCCGGCGCCGCGTACCTCGCCCGCACCCGCCAGCGCGAGATCAAGGGCGCCGTCGTCAGCCGCGTCCTTGAACGGCCCGCCGGCCGCAGCTCCTACCAGGAACTCGCGCACAGCCTCGAAACCAGCGGCACGCACCTCACCGGCCGCGCCGCGCGGACCGCCGACACGCACGCCAACCGCGAGCTCCTGGCACACATCATCGGCATCGAACGCTGGGGCCAGCACCGCCTCGGCGCCGCGCTCGGCCGGCACCCCGACCAGACGGCCCCCTACCACGAGCACCGTCCCCCCAGGACACCACGCTGCCCGAGCTTCAGGCGCTGATCACCAGCACCCGCGCCGCCAGCGTCGACCTCGCCCGGCGGCTGCACACCCGCCCCCCCAGCGACGACCTGACCATCGCCCACAACAGCCTCGGGCCGCTGACCGCCAAGGCGTGGCTGCGCTACCTGATTCACCACGCCGACCTCGAAAGCCGCAAGCTGCGCGGCGCCCCCACTCCCCAGACGGGGGGCATGAACGCCGCCCAAACGCAGCCCAGCGCAACGAAACTGTAAGAGCCCAGCACCTACTCTGAGGACACCATGAGTGTCCTGAACAGCGTACTGACCGCCATTGTCAACGAAGGAGCCAGCGACATCCACCTGCGCACCGGCAGCGCCCCCGCTGGCCGCATCAACGGCGAAATCAGACGCTTCGGGGACACCCGCCTCGGCCCGGACCACGTCGAGGCCTTCACCCGCGAAATGATGACCCCCACCATGTGGGACGACTTCACCAACCGCCGCGAGGCCGACTTCGCGTACGGCATCCCCGGCCTCGCCCGCTTCCGCGTCAACGCCTACTGGCAGCGCGGCAGCATCGGCCTGATCATGCGCGTCATCGAGGACAAACCCATCCCCACCTTCCAGCAGCTCGGCCTCCCGGTCGAGACCTTCGAGCAGCTCGCGCAGCACGAACGCGGCCTGATCCTCGTCACCGGCCCCACCGGCTCGGGCAAGACCACCACCCTCGCCAGCCTCCTCGACCACATCAACGCCACCCAGCCCGTCAACATCGTCACCCTCGAAGACCCCATCGAGGTCCTGCACAAAGACCGCATGGCCATGATCAGCCAGCGCGAACTCGGCATGGACACCATGAGCTTCGCCAACGGCCTGCGCGCCAGCATGCGCCAGGACCCCGACGTCATCCTCATCGGCGAGATGCGCGACAAGGAAACCGTCGAAGCGGCCCTCAGCGCCGCGCAGACCGGCCACCTCGTGTTCTCCACCCTGCACACCCAGGACGCCATCCGCAGCGTCAACCGCATCATCGACTTCTTCGCCCCGCACGAACGCGACCAGATCCGCCAGGGCCTCTCCGAGAGCATCGTCGGCATCGTCAGCCAGCGCCTCCTGCCCAAAGTCGGCGGCGGCCGCGTCCTCGGCCTGGAAATCCTGCTCGGCACCCCCACCGTCCGCGAATGCATCAAGGACCCCGAACGCATCGAGGAGATCAAACAGGCCCTGCAGGAAGGCGGCGCGCGCGGCATGCACACCTTCGACCAGCACCTCGCCCACCTCGTCCAGGCCGGCCTGATGCACGAGGACGACGCCCTCCAGAGCGCCACCAGCGCCCACGAACTCAAGATCATGATGATGCGCGCCAAATACGCGTAACAGAAGCGCAGGGGAATGCCCATCAGTCATTGGATCGACTGATGGGCATTCCCCTGTTGAACTCTAGGTGCCCGCGCTTAAGCCCGCATTCCTCCGCCTTGTTTGTTCATCCAGGCGGGGGGTTTGGGGGCGAAGCGGCCGAGGATGGTCTGCTGGTCGTAGGCGAGGTACGCGTCGGCCCAGGGGAAGGTGTGGTTCAGGACGCGGATGGCCTCGCTGCTGCCCATGCCGTGGTCGAGCTGGTACAGGACGAACTGTTCGGGGGTCTCGAGGCGGAGGTAGGTGGGCATGCTGCCCGCGTGTTCGTCGAGGAGGCTCTGGAATTCGCCGAGGGCGTCGGGGGTGGCGTTCTCGAGGTCGATGGTGACGTACATGACCTTGGGGACCTCGCCGAGTTGTTCTACGCTGACGACTTCCTCGGCGATGGCGCGCAGGCCGCCGTCTTCCGACTCGAGTTCGACGATGACGAGGGCGGGGGTGTCGTTGATCAGTTTGTCCTGAATGCGGTCGTAGGCGCGGCTGAAGGCGACGAGTTCGGTCTGGCCTGATTCGTCGGCGAGGATGAAGCGGGCCATCATGCCGCCGGACTTGGTGGGTTTCTTGACGACGCTCTCGATCATGCCCGCCAGGACGGCCTTGATGCGTTTGCCGGGGGCGACGTTCTGCGTCTGGAACCACGTGTCGAGGTCGCTGATGCGGCAGCTGGCCGCTTCGCGCAGACCCTCGTGCTGTTCGAGCGGGTGGCCGGAAATATAGAGGCCGAGGGCTTCCTTCTCGATGCTGAGGCGTTCCAGGTCGGTGTAGGGAATAACGCCGGTCCTCAGTTTGGGTTCGGGGGCGACTTCCTGCGCGCCGAACAGGGCGTCCATGCCGCTGTTGGCGAGCGCGGCGGCGCCCTGCGCCCAGGTCATGGATTCCTCGAGGCTCTCGAGGAGCTGGCGGCGGTCGCCGAACTGGTCGAAGGCGCCGCTCTTGATGAGGCTTTCCATGGCCTTGCGGTTGCAGACCTTGTTGCCCAGGCGGGAGCAGAAGTCCGCGAGGCTCTTGAAGGCGCCGGCGCGTTCGCGTTCCTCGAGGATCTTCAGCACGGCGCCCTCGCCGAGGCCCTTGATGGCGTACAGGCCGAAGAGGATGTCCTGCCCGACGACCGCGAAGTCCGGCGCGGACTTGTTGATGTCCGGGGGGAGGACGTGGACGTCCATCTTGCGGGCGTCGCTGACGTACTCGGCGACCTTGTCGCTGTCCTTGCGTTCGACGGTCAGCAGGGCGGCCATGAACTGCACGGGGTAGTTCGCCTTGAGCCACGCGGTCTGGTACGTGATGACGCCGTACGCGGCGGAGTGGCTCTTGTTGAAGCCGTAGTTCGCGAACGCGTCGAGCAGGTCGAACAGTTTGTTGCCCTCGTCCTTGGGCACGCCGTTGCCGCCTGCGCCCTCGACGAAGATCTGCCGCTGGCGTTTCATCTCCTCGGCGTCTTTCTTGCCCATCGCGCGGCGCAGCAGGTCGGCGCCGCCCAGGGAGAATCCGGCGACCTCGGAGGCGATCTGCATGATCTGCTCCTGGTACACGGGGATGCCGTAGGTTTCGGCGAGGATCTTCTCGAGGTACCGGGCGCTGTTCGGGAAGCCGTCGCGGACGTAGTCCACCTGTTCGATGCCGTGGTGGCGGCGGACGTAGGTAGGGATGTTCTCCATCGGGCCGGGGCGGTACAGCGCCGAGAGGGCGATGATGTCCGCGAGGCGGCGCGGTTTGAGGCGCCTGGACGCGTCGGCGATCCCGGCCCCTTCGAGCTGGAAGACGCCCTTGGTGTCCCCGCGGCTGAGGAGTTCGTAGGTGCGGGCGTCGTCGAAGGGGATGTCGTCGAAGGTGCCGTAGCGGGCCTCGAAGTCGGTGCCGGATTCCTTGAGGATGCGTTTGGCTTCGTCCAGGAAGGACAGGGTGCGCAGGCCCAGGAAGTCCATCTTGATCAGGCCGATGTCCTCGACGGCCTTCATGTCGTACTGGCAGACCATGCCCGCGCCCGAGGTGTCGCGCATGACGGGCACGAGGTCGGTCAGCTGCGTCTTGCCGATGACGACCCCGGCGGCGTGGACGCTGGCGTGGCGGGTCAGCCCCTCGAGTTTCTGCGCGAACTCGTACGCCTCTTTCAGCTGGGCGTCCTCGTTCAGCATCTGCTGGATGTCCGGCACGGCCTCGCGCGCCTGCTCGAGGCTGTAGCTCTTGCCGAACTTGATCGGGATGAGTTTTGAAACCTTGTCGACCTTGGCGTACTCCAGGCCCATGACGCGCGCCACATCCTTCAGGCACGCCTTGGACGCCATGGTCCCGAAGGTGGCGATCTGCGCGACCTTGTCCTCGCCGTACTTGTCCTGCACGTACTGGATGACTTCGGTGCGCCGGGCGTCGTTGAAGTCGATGTCGAAGTCCGGCATGGAGATGCGGTCGGGGTTCAGGAAGCGCTCGAACAGCAGCTCGAATTCCAGCGGGTCGAGGTTCGTGATGCGCATCGCGTACGCCACGAGCGAGCCTGCCCCCGAGCCACGCCCGGGCCCCACGCTGATGTCCTGATCCTTGGCCCAGTTGATGTAGTCCGCGACGATCAGGAAGTAGTCGGGGAAGCCCATGTTGTTGATGACGCTCAGTTCGTACTCGGCGCGGCGCAGGATCACCAGCGCGTGCCGGTGGTGGGCGCGGGTGGTCTCCTCGCCGTGCTCGTCGGCGTCCAGGGTGATGCTGGTGTCGCTGGACTTCTGCGCGGCGCGGCGGCAGTCCTCGTGCGCGTAGGCGGGCAGCGGCCCGGAGTCCACCTCGGCCTCCATGAGTTCCAGCGCGGGGTACTTGGTGTACTTCTCGCCCGCCGCCTTGCCGCGTGCCTCCCACTCGCTGCCCGCGAAGGCCAGCAGGGTGTACAGCGTCTCCAGGTCGCAGGTCTGCGGGTCGCAGCCGCCCGCGCGCTTCAGCACCTTCTGCGCGTCGGCGCCCAGCGCGGTCAGGGTGCGGGTCGCGTAGTCGCGCAGCAGCCCTTCCGTGGCGTGCGCCGGGTAGCGTTTCACGGTCCCGCGGTACGTCTGCACGCGCAGTTCCTCGGGCATGGTGCGGCCCTCGGGGATGGGGAGGGCGGGCATCTGGTACACGCGCTTCTTGCCCACCGGCAGGTCCACGTTGCACAGGTCCGCGATCATCGCGGTGTTGTCGAAGGGTTCCTCGCCCCACTCGCTCACCGGCAGGGACGCCTGCATCTCCTCGAGGTTCTTCACGTAGAACTCGTCGCAGGGGAACTTGAAGCGGTTCTCGTCCGCGAGGGTCGCCTTCGTCTGGATGGCCAGCAGCGTCTCGTGCGCGGTGGCGTCGCTCTTCTTGACGTAATGCCCGTCGTTCGTGGCGACCATCCCGATCCCGAGTTCCTGCGCCCAGGCCCGCAGGACCGGGTTGTTGCGCTTCTGCTCGGGCAGCCCGTGGTCCTGAATCTCGATGAAGTAGTTCTCGCCGAACAGCTCGCGGTACCACAGCAGGCGTTTCTTCGCGTCGTCCTCGCGGCCCTGGAGGAGCAGCTGCTGCACCTCGCTGCCCAGGCACCCGGAAAAGGCGATGACGCCCTTGTGGTGCTCGCGCAGCAGTTCGTGATCGATGCGCGGCTTGTAGTAGTAGCCTTCCGTGTACCCGCGACTGCTCAGGCGGCAGAGGTTCTGGTAGCCCTCGAAGTCACGGGCGAGCAGCGTCAGGTGGAAGATGCCCTTCTCGCCGTCCTGCGCGCGCGTCCGGTCGCGGCGGGTCCCCTCGCCCGGCACCACGTACGCCTCGTACCCGATGATGGGTTTCACGCCCATCCCGGTCGCGTAGTTGTAGAAGTGCACCGCGCCGTGCATGTTCCCGTGGTCCGTCATCGCCAGCGCCGGGGTCTGCCCCTCGGGCGTGACCTCCTTGGCCCACTTGAGCAGGTCCTTGAGTTTCGCCGCGCCGTCCAGCAGCGAGTACTGCGTGTGCTGGTGCAGGTGCGCGAACTTCTTCGGGGTGCAGCACGAGCCGTCCGGAACGTGAATATGAGGCTTCGCGGGATCGGCAGACGCGGTCATCCAATCAGGATAGAGCCCCCCCGGTCACGGCGCTGTGACACCGGGACTTGACGCGCCGGGCGTCACGATCAGCACCGAATCGAACGCCTGAGCGCGCAGCCAGGAGGCCAGTTCAGGGGCCGGCGCCTCGCCCGATGCCGGGGCCGGGGCGCGCCGGGACACGGCGGTCACGGCGAACGGCTGCACGGCGTCCTCGGCGATGCGGCGCAGCGGCACGGTCCAGTGCCCGCCCATCACGCCACCCGCCTGCCGGAAGGGCAGCTTCAGCGCGGGGGCCTCCACCGGCTGCCCGGCGTCCGTGAAGGTGCGCCGCTCGTCCTGCATCCACGCCCACACCGTGGCCGCGAACGACCGCCCCTGCGGGAAGTCCTGCCACGCCACCAGGCACAGCGAGTCCGCCTGCACGCTGCCGGCCGGGAAGTCCCGGCAGCTCACCCGCGTGAAGCCCAGTCTGGCGGCAGAGCTCCACTGGCTGTTCGTGGTGAAGCGCGCCGCCTGCGCCCCGAGATCCCGCGAGCCCCACGCGCACATGGCCCCGACCAGCGCCAGCGGCGCGGCGTACAGCAGCGCGGCCCGCCACAGCGGCAGGGGCGGCAGCGCGGGCAGCGTCCGCAGTTCCGGGTGTCGCCAGAGTTGCATGGGCGCGGCAGCCTTCCCCAGGGTGCCGAAGGCCCCCCAGTAGGCATGCGCGTACGCGCCGAAGGCCAGCGCCTGCACCAGGAACCACCACGGGAACAGCTCGATGACCCGGCCCGCCAGCCGCGACAGCGGACTGCTGACCGCCAGCACGGTCAGTCCAGCCAGCATTCCCAGCAGGAACACCCCCTGAAGAAGCAGCGTCAGCCGCAGCGGGCCGGAGCGCGGACGGCACTGCGGGCCGTCCTCACGGACCGGGGTCGAGGTGCGGTCAGTCATCGGCCCGCTCCAGCGTGGCCTGCGCCAGGGGCAGCGCCGCGTCGGGCAGGGGCGCAGCGCGGCCCACGATGACCGGCCCCTCGTACCGCAGCGTGAACGGCACCTGCCGCAGCCCGGCGCGCAGCGTGACCCGCGCCTCCCCCACCACCCGGTCCCCCTGACGGGTCAGGGGCAGAACGCCGCCCTCCACCCGCCCGCCGGCCGCCGTGACCGCCTCGTGGAGGAGGTCGGCCATCAGGGGGCCGTCCACGTTCGCCTGCACGCACCGGTCGCCCCGCACCGGACAGGCCATCATAGTCAGTTCGAGGTCGCGGGCCGACCGATCGAAGGCCGTCCGGGCCGTGAGGTTCACGTCCCGCGTCAGCTCACGGTCGATCAGCAGCGCGCCGCCCAGCAGCAGGGCCAGGGTGGGCAGCAGGTAGAAGGGCAGCGACGCCCGCCAGTCCCGGACCGGCCGTTCCCCCCGCAGGGGCCACAGGGCGTGCAGCAGCGTTCCGAGGGCCGCGCCCAGGATCAGCGCCGCGCTGATCAGGCCGGGCCAGGGAAAATCCGCTGCGGAGCGCTGCACGCCGCGGAGCAGCCCTGGCAGTTGCAGGGCACCGGCGGCGCCCAGCAGGGCCGCGCTGATCAGCATCTGCCGTCGGGGGTTCATCTCCTGGCAGGGTACCGGCCCGGGTGCCTGGGCGTTCGCTCAGGTGCGCGGCCGTTCAACGTGGGGGGACGTAAGAACCCTGCAAGGGCGGGCGGGTCACCCTGTACTCATGAGACCGGGCCGGCTGGAGTTGCGGGTGGCGTACGTGCTGTTCGCCCTGCTGATCCTGGAATCGTTCCTGGTGGCGCTGCTGGTGCCGCGCCCGCAGGCGTTCGTGGTGATCCTGCCGGTCCTGGCGACGCTGGGCGTGGCGGCGTGGCTGGCGCCGCAGCTGGTGCGGCTGCTGCGCGGGCACCGCGAGCTGAAGGAGGCCTACGCGCAGGAGCTGCACTTCGCGCGGCAGGTCATGGAGTCCGTCGAACACGGCCTGACCGTGACGGACGAGGACGGGCGGTTCGTGTTCGTGAACCGGGCGTACGCACAGATGCTGGGCGTGCCGCCCGAGCGGATCCTGGGGCGCACGCCGTTCGAGTTCACGGCGGCCGAGGACCACGCCGCCCTGAACGACGCGCGCGCGCAGCGGTCGGCGGGCACGTCGAGCACGTACCGCACCCGGCTGCGCCGCCCGGACGGCTCGCTGCTGGCCGTGGTGATCACGGGCTCGCCCCGCTGGCACGCGGGGCGGATCGTGGGGAACGTGGCGGCGGTGGTCCCGGCGCAGGACCTGCGCGCCGAGGGGAGCGGCGGCCCGTCCTGACCGGGCGGGCCGGGCTCAGTACAGTTTGTCGAGCACGTCGTCTTTCATGACGAAGGCGTTGTCGCGGGTGGGGAACTCGCGGGCGCGGACGTCGGCGGCGTACGCGGTGATGGCCTCGCGGGCGGCGCGGCCGAGTTCGGCGTAGCGCCGGGCGATCTTCTTCTCCTCGCCCTCGTAGATGCCGAGCAGGTCGTGCGTGACGAGCACCTGTCCGTCGCAGCTCACGCCCGCGCCGATGCCGATGGTAGGAATGATCAGGCGCTCGCTGATGAGTTTCGCCAGTCGCGCGGGGATGGCTTCCAGCACGACGCTGAACGCCCCGGCACTCTCCAGCGCGAGTGCGCCGTCCAGGGTGGCGCGGGCCGTGGCGTCGTCCTTGCCCTGCACGCGCAGCCCGCCCTGGGCGGTGGCGGTCTGCGGCATCAGGCCCACGTGCCCCATGACCGGAATGCCGTTGCGGGTGAGGGTCTGCACGACCTGGAGGATCTCGGGGCTCGAGCCTTCCATCTTGATGGCGTCGGCGCCGGTCTCCTGGATGACGCGCACGGCGTTGCGCATGGCGTCCTGCACGCCGGTGTGGTACGTGCCGAAGGGCAGGTCCACGACCATGAAGGTGTCGGGCGCGCCCCGGCGCACGGCGCGGGCGTGGTGGATCATGTCGCCCAGCGTGACGGGCGCGGTGCTGTCGTAGCCCAGCACGACGTTGCCCAGGCTGTCGCCGACCAGGATCAGGTCCACGCCGGCGGCCTGCGCGTGCTTCCCGCCGGGGTAGTCGTAGGCGGTCACCATGACCAGCGGCTGCGCGGAGTGCTGCAACTCCGGAATGCTGCGTTTCATGCCCGGAGCGTAGCAGGGCCGGGCAGGCGTGGACGGTGACCGGCGCGGGGACCCGCTTGATCACACGGATGCCGTCCGTTTCGCCCGCCACCCGGCCCTTCACCGGGTTGCCCACGCCACGCCCGGCACCCGCTTCTCTCCCCCTCGCCTCCGCCCGGACTGAACGGTGGGTGCACACCCTTCAGCCGGCGTCCGGGTCAGTCCTCGATGTCCGCGAGGTTCATGGCGCGCAGTTCGGGGGCCAGCGCGGCGGTGGCGGCCACGACGATCAGGGTGACAATGCCGCCCAGCCAGACGCTGCGGGCGGTGCCGAGCAGCCGGGCGGCGATCCCGCTCTCGAAGGCGCCGAGTTCGTTGCTCGCGCCGATGAACATGCCGCTGACGGCGTTCACGCGGCCGCGCATGTGGTCGGGGGTGTTCAGTTGCAGGGTGGCGCTGCGGATGACCATGCTGATGCCGTCGAACACCCCGGCGGCGACGAGGGCCAAGACGCTCAGGGCGAGGTTGTGCGACAGGCCGAAGACGATCATGCTGACGCCGAAGCCCGCGACGGCCAGCAGCAGCGTGCGGCCCGCGCCGCGGCCCGGGGGGCGGCGGGTGGCGAGCAGCATCACGGCGAGCGCCCCGACGCTGGGCGCGGCGACAAGCAGGCCCAGCCCGGTGGGACCGACCCGCAGGATGTCGCTGGCGAACACCGGCAGCAGCGCGATGGCCCCGCCGAACAGCACGCTGAACAGGTCGAGCGCCATGCTCCCGACCAGCACCTGCCGCTGGAGCACGAACGCGAGGCCGGCCTTGATGCTCTGCCCGAGCGGTTCGCCGGGCGTGAAGGCGGGGCGGCCCTTGCTTTTCACATACAGCACGCAGCCCAGCGAGATCAGGAACAGCGCGAACGCGACGGTGTACGCGCCCTGTGGGCCGCGCCAGGCGTACAGGGCGCCGCCCAGCGCGGGGCCGATGATCCCGGCGGCCTGCCACGCGCTGGAGCGCCAGGCGCTGGCGCGCAGCAGCAGTTCGCGCGGCACGACCTGCGCCTGGAAGGCCGGGAGGGCCGGGTCGGAGAAACCGCGCGCGATCCCCAGCGCGAAGATCAGCGCCAGCAGCGGCCAGATGCCCCCGGCCTGGGCGTGCGGGGCGTACAGCGCGAACAGCGCCGCGCACAGCACCTCCACGCCGATGGTCAGGAGCAGGATGCGGCGGCGGTCCGTCCGGTCGGCCACGACGCCGCCCAGCAGCGCGAGGCTCAGGGCGGGGATGGCCTCCACGAGCCCCAGCAGCCCCAGCGTGAGGGGGTCTTTCGTGAGCTGGTACATCTGGTACGCGACCGTCAGGGCGACGGCGCGTGAGGCGAGGGTGCTGGTGACGGCGGCGATCAGCATGGCCCGGAATTCCGGGTAGGCCAGCACGTCACGCCCGGCCGGGGGGTGGAGGCAGGCGTGGGGGTGGGGACGGTCACCGCGTGAGTGTAGGCGCCGCCCCGCACCCCCGGCGCGGCGCGGGTCACACAGGGGCCGCCGGGGGCGGTCTCAGGAGTCGGCCGGCCCCCGGTCCACCCCGCGACTCAGCTCTTGATGACCTCGCCGTAGCTGTGCAGCACGAGGTAGATGATCCAGCCGGTCACGGCCACGTACAGCCACACCGGCACCGTCCAGCGCACCCAGGCGCGGTGCTTGTTGAAGTACCCGCGCGCGGCGGGCAGGTCGATGTTGTTCAGGTTGCGGGCGGCCCGCAGGCCCTTGTAGGCGTTCCACAGCGCGCCCAGCGCCAGGGGCAGGTTCGCGGCGGCCAGGATGATGTGGCTGATCAGCAGCGCGAAGTACGCCGTGCGCCACGCCTCGGGCCCGGCGTATTTCTTCTCGTAGCCCAGGCCCAGGCGGGTGAGGTACAGCACGAGGAAGATGGTGGCCAGGGTGCTGGCAACGATCATGGCGCGCATGTGGGCCTCGCGCAGGCCACGTTTGATCAGGTACACGCCCACGCACAGGGCCAGGCCGCTCAGGACGATCGTGATGACCGCCCACTGGTTGATGGTTTCCGCCATAGTCCTGCCCAGTGTACGGGGGCGCGTCCAGGGCAGGTGTCCGCCCCGCCCGGAGGTGGGGGGACAATCCTCTGCGGGGGCAGGCAGGTAGAATGCTGGGCAGTTGACCCCCGCCCCAGCCCCTCGTGGGCGGCCGGGCGGCGAGGATGGTGACGATGAGTGGAACGCTGACAGTTCCGCGCGCCCGCGCGGGCGTGTGGCTCCCCCGGCTGGCCTGGGCGGCGCTGATCTATAACGTGCTGGTAATCCTGTGGGGCGCGGTGGTGCGCATCACGGGGGCCGGGGCGGGGTGTGGGGATCACTGGCCGCTGTGTAACGGCGTGGTGGTGCCGCAGAGCCCCACGCTCCATACCGTGATCGAGTACAGCCACCGCCTGACCAGCGGCGCCAGCGGCCTGCTGGCGATCGCGCTGGTGGCGCTGGCCTTCCGCGTGACGCCCAAGGGCCACCCGGCGCGCCTGGGCGCGGCGCTGTCCTTCGCGCTGATCCTGCTCGAAGGACTGGTGGGGGGCGTGCAGGTGCTGCTGGGCCTGACGGCCGACAGTACCGATCCGGCGCGCGGGTTCGTGCAGGGCATTCACCTGGCGAACACGTTCCTGCTGCTGTCGACGCTGCTCCTCACGGCCCTGTGGGCCAGCGGCGCGCCCCGGCTGCGGCTGCGCGGTCAGGGCCTGGTGGGCGGCTGGAGCTACGTGGGCCTGGGCCTGATGCTGGTGCTGGGGATGGCGGGGGCCGTGACGGCGCTGGGGGACCTGCTGTTCCTGCCCGCCGACGGCAGCACGCCCATCGAGACGGTCAAACGCGACTTCGCCGTGACGGCCTCGGTCATCGAGAACCTGCGGGTGGTGCACCCGATGCTGGCGGTGCTCACGAGCGCCTTCCTGGTGTGGCTGGGCGTGTTCCTGCGCCGCGAGCGCCCGGGGGCCGAGGTGCAGCGCTGGAGCGCGGCGCTGTGGGGCGTGCTGGCGGCGCAGATGGTCGCCGGCTTCGCGAACGTGACGCTCAAGGCGCCGGGCTGGATGCAGCTCGTGCACCTGCTGCTGGCGCTGGGCCTGTGGCTGGTGCTGGTCATGCTGGTCTACCGCGCCCTGACGGGACTGACCGTGCAGGGAGCCCCGCGCGCTAGGGTGAAGGGGAACGTATGACGACTTCTGAGCCCATCCCCGCCGATGCGGCGCCCGCCCGGGCGACGTGGCGGGATTACCTGTCGCTGACCAAACCGAAGGTCATCAGCCTGCTGCTCTGGACGACCATCACGGCGATGTTGATGGCCGAGCGGGGCCTGCCGGACCTGTGGCTGCTGGTCGTCGTGAGCCTCGCGGGCTACATGTCAGCCGGGTCGGCGGGCGTGTTCAACATGATCATCGACCGCGACATTGACCTGAAGATGGCGCGCACGGCCCAGCGGCCCACCACGAGTGGCCTGATCAGCACCCGCGACGCCGCCGCGTTCGGCGGGGCGCTGCAGATCCTGTCGTTCGCCATGCTGTGGGTCTGGGCCACGCCCCTGAGCGCCTGGATGAGCCTGGCGGGTTTCCTGACGTACGTGGTCGTGTACACGCAGCTGCTCAAGCGCAACACCTGGCACAACATCGTGCTGGGCGGGGCTGCCGGGTGCTTCCCGCCGCTGGTGGGCTGGGCGGCGGTGACGGGCGACCTGAACCTGTTCGCGTGGTTCCTGTTCGCGATCATCTTCTTCTGGACGCCCGTGCACTTCTGGGCGCTGGCGCTGATGATCAAGGAGGAGTACCGCGAGGTCGGGATTCCCATGCTGCCCGTCGTGCACGGCGACCGCCTGACGGTGGCGCAGATCGGACTGTACGCCATCTACACGGTGGTGCTGTCGGTCATGCCGGTGTTCTTCCGCGAGGTCGGGGCGATCTACTTCGTCACGGCGGCCGCGCTGGGCGCGTGGCTGCTGGTGCTGTCCTGGCGCCTGTACCGGCACGTGATGGCCGGGAAGGCCGTGGAGCGCAAGGTGGCGGTGCCGCTGTACCTGTACTCGATGCTGTATCTGGCGCTGCTGTTCGTGGCGGCCGCCGCCGACCGGATGATCTTCGCGGCGCTCGGCTGAGCGTTTCTTCCCTGCGCGGCCCCCGGACACCGACCGTCCGGGGGCCGCGCCCTGCACTTCCCACCTTCCGGGAACCCGGATGGCGCATGATGGGCGGGGACTGGAGAAAGGTCAGGACACTTGCCCGAGACTCATCTGGTCTCATGGGGGGTATGCCTGACCGGTCGGTAGAATGTGGGCGGTATGCTTGAACGCTGACCGCGAGTGGCGGCCCAGCGTCATGCGCACCCCCGCGTGACGCTTTAGACTGCAAGCAGAGGAAAGGAGTGACGTTGAATACCACCACACACCGCCACAGCGGCACACGGAGGCGAGTCCGGCAGGCCCTGCCCATCGCGGCGATCCTGGGCGCGACTCTACTGACCGGCTGCCAGCAGGTGAACCAGTCCCTGACCATCGGGGACATGTCATCCGCTTACAACCGGGAGATCTTCTGGATGAGCATCTGGGCGATTGCTCTGTCCATCATCATCTTCATCGGCGTGTCGTACGCGCTGTTCTACACGGTGCAGAAGTTCCGTGAAGACAAGCACGACGCCCCGCCCGCCCAGTTCCACGGGAACAACAAGCTCGAGACCATCCTGGTCGCGGTGCCGGTCGTGATCGTGATCCTGCTGAGCGTGCTGACCGTCAAGAGCATGGCGGTGCTGAACCCCACGCCCAACCAGGCGACCAAGGTGGACGTGCTGGCCCGGCAGTTCTGGTGGAACTTCTCCTACCCCGAGGTCACCAGTGACGCGGGCGGCGTGGTCACCAACGGCAACGAGCTGATCATGCCCACCAAGGAGGCCGTGGCGCTGACCATCACCAGCGGCGACGTCATCCACGGATTCTGGGCGCCGAACATCGGCGGTCAGCGCGCCGCGATGCCCAGCGTGAAGAAGACCTGGCAGGTCGACACCGACCGCGCCGGGGTGTACCAGGGCAACTGCTCGCAGCTGTGCGGGGCCAGCCACGCCAACATGCGCTACAAGGTCGTCGCACTCGATCAGGATCGGTACAACACCACCCTGGCCGCCATGAAGGCCTACCGCGCCCCCGAACCCGCCCCCGGCAGCGCCGAGGCGCGCGGCTTCGCGCTGTTCATGCAGGGCAAGGCCAGCACGGGCGCGATCGCCTGCGCCAGCTGCCACCGCGTGCAGGGCACGCCCGCCGCGGGCGTCGCCGGCCCGGACCTGAGCTTCTTCGGCACGCGCCGCACCCTGGGCGCGGGCATGTGGGAAGCCATGACCGACGCGCAGTGGACGGACGCCAAGGCCGCCGAGGAACTGCACGCCTGGCTCAAGCACAGCCCCGTGGTCAAACCCGGCAGCCTGATGCCCCGCTACGACGGCGGCGAGTACATGGTGCAGGGCAAGATGGCCAAGGGCGGCACCCTGACCGACGCCGAGATCGATGACATCGCCGCCTACCTGCGCAGCCTCAAGCTGCCGGAAGAAGCGGACTACTGGAAGGGGACGCCCGTGAACGGCGCGCCCAACGGAGGCAACCAGTGACCGTCCAGCATGCCCCCGTTCAGGAGTCCGGGGCCCGTCCGGGCCTCTGGGCCGTCCTGAAGGACTACATGATGACGACCGATCACAAAAAGATCGGGACGCTCTACATCTCGACCAGCATCCTGGGCTTCGCCATCGCCGGGATCCTCGCGGTGCTGATCCGCCTGCAGCTGGCCGTGCCGGACAACACCTTCCTGGTGGGCAACACCTACAACCAGGTGCTGACCATGCACGCCGCGCTGATGATCTTCTTCTTCCTGATCCCGATCGGCCTGTTCGGCTTCGGGAACTGGTTCCTGCCGCTGCAGCTGGGCGTGCGGGACGTGGCGCTGCCGCGCGTGAACACCTTCGCGGTGTGGCTGTTCATCTTCAGCCTGATCCTGGTCGTGCTGGGCCTCGCCAACGGCGGCGCGCCCGGCGTCGGCTGGACCTTCTACTACCCCCTGAGCGTCGACGCCAACCAGACCGGCGTGGCCGTGCTGATGGTGGCCCTGACCCTGAACGGCATCGCGTCGCTGCTGGGCAGCGCGAACTTCGCGGCCACCGTCGTGAACATGCGCGCCCCGGGCATGAGCCTGTGGCAGATGCCGGTGTTCGCCTGGAGCATCTTCGCGACCTCCATGCTGCAGCTGGTGTCGCTGGGCGGCCTGACCGCCGCCGCGCTCGTCACGTACCTGGAACTGAAGCTGGGCATCAGCATGTTCAACCCCGGTATCGGCGGCGTGCCCGTCATGTTCCAGCAGTTCTTCTGGTTCTACTCGCACCCGGCGGTGTACGTGATGCTGCTGCCCTACCTGGGCATCGGCGCGGAGATCGCCAGCACCATGGCCCGCAAGCCGCTGTTCGGCTACCGCGTGATGGTCTACTCGATCCTGGGGATCGTGCTCGTCAGCCTGCTGGTGTGGGTGCACCACATGTTCGCCGTGGGCCTGCCCGAGGCGTGGCAGATCGCGTTCATGATCGCCACCCTGATCGTGGCGGTTCCGACCGGCGTGAAGATCTTCAACCTGATCGGCACCCTGTGGGGCGGGCGGATCATCATGAAGACCCCCACCTACTGGCTGGTGGGCTTCATCTTCAACTTCCTGATCGGCGGGATCACCGGCGTCTCGCTGGGCCTGATTCCCTTCGACTACCAGGTCACGATGTCGTACTACGTGGTGGCGCACTTCCACAACGTGATGATGTTCGGCACCGCGTTCCTGGCGATGGGCGGCCTGTACTACTGGTGGCCCAAGATGACCGGCCGCTTCCTGAACGAGAAGCTGGGCCTGGCGCACTTCTGGCTGTTCATGATCGGCTCGTGGATGACCTTCCTGCCCCAGTACATCCTGGGTCTGCTGGGCATGCCCCGCCGGTACTACACCTACCCCGCCGGGAACTTCGCCTGGACGGAACTGAACTTCATCTCCACCCTGGGCGCCCTGACCCTGCTGGCCGGCGGCGTCGTGTGGGTGTGGAACATGCTTCAGAGCTTCCGTCAGCCCGCCACGGCCTCCCCCAACCCCTGGGGCGGCTTCACGCTGGAGTGGACGGCGGACAGCCCGCCCAAGCCCTACAACTTCGCGCACGACTTCCCCACCACCTTCCCCACCGAGCGTCCCCTGTACGACTGGGAGCAGAGCGGTGAGACCCTCACGCCGGTGGACCCCAAGAGCATTCACCTGCCGCAGGACAGCATCTGGCCGTTCATGACCGCCGTGGGCCTGCTGCTGATGGGTTACGGCCTGAGCTTCGGCTGGTTCACGAACTACCACCCGGGCACCGGCCTGCAGCCCTTCGCGGACGCGAGCTTCGCGTTCAAGCTGGCCACGGTCGTGCTGTACCTCAGCTTCCCGGTGTTCCTGTACAGCCTGTTCAAGTGGGCGGGCACCCGTGAATACGCCGTGCCGGTCGCGCACCACCACCTGACCAAGTACGACAACGGCTTCATGGGCATGGCCTGGTTCATCATCAGCGAAGTCGGCCTGTTCGGCGTGCTGATCGCCGGGTACGTGTACCTGCGCGTGTCGGGCTTCGCCGAGCCGCCCGCGCTGCGCCCGAACATCTGGCTGGCTGCGCTGAACACCCTGATCCTGGTCAGCTCCTCGTTCGTGATTCACCGCGCCGAGCAGGACAACCACCACGGCAAGCTCACCCGCTTCCGCCTGGGTCTGTTCGTCACGCTGGTGCTGGGCGCGCTGTTCATGCTGTTCCAGGTGTACGAGTTCAGCCTGTTCGGTGTGGAAAGCGACTGGAAGCAGAACCTGTGGCAGGCGTGCTTCTTCACCATCGTGGGTCTGCACGGTCTGCACATCCTGATCGGCGGCACCGGCGTCGCCCTCCCTTACTACCAGTCCATGACCGGCAAGATGGACAAGTACAACCACGGCTCCATCACCCCCGCCAGCCTGTACTGGCACCTGGTGGACGTGGTGTGGCTGCTGATCGTTGCGATCTTCTACGCCTGGTAACACCCGGCACAAGGCAGAGGGGGGCGCCTGCGAGGGCGTCCCTTTCGCGTTGTCGGGGCAGGGCAGTGGTCGTGCGTCGGCCTCCGGGGGACACGTCACCCCGCGCCTCTCCCCTACCCTGCGGGCATGACGGGTGTCTCGAGATGGGTGACGGCGGCGCTGCTGGTGGTCGCGGCGGTGCTGGGCGGGTTACTGGTGATGCGGCGGGCCGCGCCGGGCGTGACGGCCGGTGAGGCGCTGGACGCTCCGAAGGCACTTCCGGCGCTGGCGCTGGTGAACGACCGGGGCCAGGCGACGACGCTGGCCGCCTCGGACGGGCGGATGCGGCTGGTGTTCTACGGGTTCGTGCGCTGCCCGGACGTGTGCCCGGCGACGCTGGCGAGCCTGAAGAACATGTACGCGGCGCTGAGCCCCGAGCAGCGGTCGCGGGTGCAGGTGCAGTTCATCACGGTGGACCCCGGGCACGACACGCCCGGCGTGATGCGCGAGTACCTGAACCGCTTCGATCCGGCGTTCACCGGCCTGACCGGGAAGCCGGGGACGATCGACGCAGCGGCGCGGGAGATGTTCGTGGCGAACGTGGCTCCGATGCCCGCAGAGGACCACAGCGCGCATATGGACATGGAGCAGGGGAAGACGTCCAGTGGCGCGGCGAATGCCGTCCAGGTGGGCGCGGCGGCGTCGGTGGCGGCGCGCATTCATGGGGATCAGGTGAGTGTCGTGGACGGTCAGGGCCGTTTCGTGCGGGTGTACGGGAACCTGGACGTGGTGGGCGGTGACCTGGAGCGGGATCTACCGGGGCTGATCCGCCAGTACGCGGGGCGCTGAGGCTGAAACCGCCCCGGCGTATTCCGTTGACAGCGAACTTGCGCTAGACTCTCTGTTATGACTGAACCGCTCGACGCGGCCCTGCGGCCCAAGACCCTGACGGACTACGTCGGGCAGGCGCGACTGAAGGAGAAACTCGGCGTGTACCTCCAGGCCGCGCGCGGCCGCAAGGAGGCGCTCGACCACACCCTGCTGTTCGGCCCGCCCGGGCTGGGCAAGACCACCCTGGCGCACATCATCGCGCACGAACTGGGCGTGAACATCCGCGTGACCTCCGGCCCGGCCATCGAGAAACCCGGCGATCTCGCCGCGATCCTCACGAACAGCCTCGAAGAAGGCGACGTGCTGTTCATTGACGAGATCCACCGCCTGGGCCGCGTCGCGGAGGAGCACCTGTACCCCGCGATGGAGGACTTCAAGCTGGACATCGTGCTGGGGCAGGGTCCGGCCGCGCGCACCATCGAGCTGCCGCTGCCGCGCTTCACGCTGGTCGGCGCGACCACCCGCCCGGGCCTGATCACGGCGCCCATGCGCAGCCGCTTCGGGATCATCGAGCACCTCGAGTACTACACGCCCGACGAGATCGGCGTGAACTTGTTACGCGACGCCCGCCTGCTGGGCTTCGGGCTGGACGAGGAGGCGGCCGTCGAGATCGGCGCCCGGGCGCGCGGCACCATGCGCATCGCCAAGCGGCTGCTGCGGCGCGTGCGCGACTACGCCGACGTGGCGGGCGAGACGACCATCGGCCTGCCCCGCGCGCAGGACGCGCTGGACAAGCTGGGCCTGGACAGCGCGGGTCTGGACGACCGCGACAAGAAGTACCTGGAAACCCTGATCCACCGCTTCGCGGGCGGCCCGGTCGGCGTGGACACACTGGCCACCGCGATCAGCGAGGACAGCCTGACCCTGGAGGACGTGTACGAGCCGTACCTGATCCAGCTGGGCTTCATCAAGCGCACGCCCCGGGGTCGCGTGGCCACCGCGCACGCCTACGACCACCTGGGCCTCCCGGTCAGCGGTGACCACGACCTCGGGTTCTACGCGAACTGACCCGCATAGCCCTCTCTTCACCTCGCCTTCAGGTCCGGTCACGCTGTCCTCAAGCTCCCATCAGACGCGCCCCATAGTCTGATGGGATGCTGGACGTTTTCTGGGGTCTGGGAGGCATGGCCGTACTGATCGGCCTGGGCCTCCTCCTGAGTGTGAACCGCCGCGCCGTGAACTGGCGCACCGTGGGACTGGCGCTGCTGCTGCAGATCGCCTTCGGACTGATCGTGCTGCGCTGGCCGCTGGGCCGCCGGGCGCTGGACGCCGTGTCGGGCGCCGTGCAGGGCGTCGTGAACAACGCGCAGCAGGGCATCAATTTCGTGTTCGGGAACCTGACGAACGGGCAGCTGGAGGGCGCGGGGTTCATCTTCGCGTTCGGCGTGCTGCCCATCATCGTGTTCTTCAGCGCGCTGATCGCCGTGCTGTACCACCTGGGCGTCATGCAGGCGGTCGTGCGCTTCCTGGGCGGCGGCCTGAGCCGCCTGCTGCAGACGAGCCGCGGGGAGAGCCTGTCGGCCACCGCGAACATCTTCGTGGGGCAGACCGAGGCGCCGCTGGTCGTGCGGCCCTTCATCGACCGCATGACCCGCTCGGAACTGTTCGCGGTGATGGTCGGCGGACTGGCCAGCGTGGCCGGCAGCGTGCTCGTGGGGTACTCGCTGCTGGGCGTGCGGCTGGACTACCTGATCGCCGCGTCGTTCATGGCCGCGCCCGCCGGGCTGCTCATGGCGAAACTGATTTTCCCGGAGACCGAACCCACCCAGGACTACAAGGGCGATATTCCCGAGGACCCGGAGGGCCGGCCCGTGAACGTGATCGACGCGGCGGCGCGCGGCGCGAGCAGCGGCCTGGGCCTCGCGCTGAACGTCGGGGCGATGCTGATCGCGTTCATCGGCCTGATCGCGCTGCTGAACGCCATCATCGGGCAGCTGGGCGGGCTGGCGGGCCTGCCGGACCTGAGCATCCAGCTGCTGCTGGGCTACCTGTTCGCGCCGCTGGCGTTCCTGATCGGCGTGCCGTGGGAGGCCGCCACGACCGCCGGGAGTTTCATCGGGCAGAAGCTCGTCACGAACGAGTTCGTGGCCTTCGTGGAATTCGCCCAGACCCTCAAGGCGGGCAGCGTGACGCCCAAGGTGGAGGCCATCGTGACCTTCGCGCTGTGCGGCTTCGCGAACCTGTCGAGCCTCGCGATCCTGCTGGGCGGCCTGGGCAGCCTCGCCCCCAGCCGCCGCGCCGACATCGCCCAGCTGGGCCTGCGCGCCGTGGCCGCCGGGACGCTCGCGAACCTGCTGAGCGGCACCCTGGCCGGGATGCTCCTCGCCTGAACCCGCCCCCCCATCCGGCTGCGGGTGGGGGTCTCACGCGGCGCCCGGCAGCGCTGCCTCTACACTTGGGGCATGAGTGAGTTGCAGGTGCAGGTGTTCGGCACGCGCAAGAGCAAGGAAACCCGCGCCGCCGAGCGCTTCTTCAAGGAACGTAAGATCAAGATCCATTTCGTGGACCTGAAGGAGCGGCCCATCGCCAAGGTGGAGCTCAGCCGCTTCGTGCAGAAGTTCGGCCTGAACGCCCTGCTGGACCTGGAGGGCAAGGCGTACGAGCGCAGCAACCTTGCGTACCTGCGCACCACCGAGGACGGCGTGATCGCCAGGATCATCGACGATCCGGAGCTGCTGCGGCTGCCACTGGTGCGCGCCGGGAAGCACCTGACCGTCGGCGAGGACCCCGACGGCTGGAAGGCGCTGGTCGCGGGGGGCTGACCGGGGCGCCCTAACGCCCCCCGCTGACGTCGAGGGTGGTGCCGGTCACGTACGCCGCCTGCGGCGAGAGCAGCCAGAGGACGGCCTGCGCGACCTCGTCGGGCGTGCCGCCGCGGCCCAGGGGGACGCTGCCCGCGAGGCGCGCCACGCGCTGCGGTTCGCCGCCCAGCGCGTGGATAGCAGTGTCGATCAGGCCGGGGCGCACGCCGCACACGCGGACGCCCTCGGCGGCGACCTCGCGGGCCAGGCCGACGGTCAGGGTGTCCACGGCGCCCTTCGAGGCGGCGTAGTCCACGTACTCGCCGCCCGAGCCGAGCACGGCCGCGCGGGAGGAGACGTTCACGATCACGCCGCCCGGCCCGCCGTGCCGGGTGGAGAGCCGCCGGACAGCCGCGCCCGCGCAGAGGAACGCACCGATCACGTTCGTGGTGAGCACCCGCTGGAGCCGCGCCGCGTCGAGTTCGTCCACACGCGCCTGCCGTTCCAGCGTCCCGGCGTTGTTCACCAGGGCGTGCAGGCCGCCCAGTCCGGTCTGCACGGTGTCGAAGAGGCGTTCCACGTCCCCGGCGTCCCCCACGTCGGCCTGGACTGCCAGCGCGCGGCCCCCGGCGGCCTCGATCTCCTGGACGATCCCGGCAGCGGCGGCGGCGTCCTGGCGGTAGCTCAGGCCCACCGCGTACCCGGCCTGCGCGGCGAGGCGGGCGGTGGCCGCGCCGATGCCCCGGCTGCCACCCGTGATCAGCACGGTCTTCATGTGCGCGCCGGGCCGTACGTGAGCAGGAGGACGCCCGCGCCCAGGTCCCGCGTGGCGAGCAGGGGCAGGGGCAGGTGCTCCAGTGTGTCGAAGAGCCGTTTGCCGCGCCCCAGCACGAGCGGGAAGACCATCAGGCGCAGTTCGTCTACCAGTCGGTGCCTCAGGAGCGTCTGCGCGAGGGTGCCGCTGCCGTACACGAGCAGCGGGCCGCCCGGCTGAGCCTTCAGGGCCTGCACGTCGGCCACCACGTCCGGCCCCAGCGCGGTGGCGTTCCACGCCAGCGGGCCGGGACGGGAGGTCGCCACGTACTTGGGCAGGGCGTTCATGCGGTCCGCGAACGCACCGGTCGCGGTCGGCCAGTACGCGGCGAATTCCTCGTAGGTGGTGCGGCCCAGCAGCAGCGCGCCGCTGGCAAACAGCTCGTCGCGTTTGAACGGCCCGTCGTCCGGGTCGTAGGGCGCGCGCCACGGCGAGTGTTCCTCGTACACGCCGTCCAGGGACACGAATTCGGTGACGATCAGGGGGCGCACGCCTTACCTCCTTAAGCGGGTTCGATGCGGATGCGGGTGTTGTGGAAGGTGCTGCCGCCCCCCAGGTCGGTGAGGGTCTGCGCGGTGAGCTCGTTGATGCTGCGCCCGTCCGGCGCGCTGAGGCCCCACCACGTACCCTCCAGGATGGCCGCGCCGGGCTGCGCGGCGTCCGTGACCTTCACGCGGCGCTGCACGCTGCCGATCTCGCTGGTCAGCGTGGCGAGCGCCCCGTCGGTCACGCCGGACGCCTGCGCGTCACCTGGGTGCAGCAGCAGGTGCGGCTCGCCCCCCTCGGCGCGGTTGAGGTTCGCCAGATTCCCGTAGGTACTGTTCAGGAAGTGATGCGCGGGCGGCGTGAGCAGCCGCACCGGGTACTCGGCGTTCAGGCCCGCCAGGGGCTCACGGTGCGCGGGCGCGGGGCTGAGCTGCACCTTCCCGCTGGGCGTCTCCGCGCCGTGCGCGTACGGCAGGAACCCGTCGGGGAGGTTCAGGCGGACGCTGCCCTCGGCCTTCAATCTCTCGGGGGTGATGCCCGCCACGAGGGGGTGGTCACTGGCCAGCAGCTCCTCCAGCAGCTCGTCCACCGTCCAGTACACACTGGGTTCGGTGACGCCTAGGCGGCGCGCGAGTTCCTGGAACACCCAGGAGTTCGGCCGCGCCTCGCCGGGGGCGTCCAGCGTGGCGGGGTTGTACCCCAGGTAGTGGTGGCCGTAGCTGGTGTACACGTCGGCGTGCTCGGCGAAGGTCGTGGCGGGCAGCAGGTAGTCGGCCAGCCGCGCCGTCTCGGTCATGGCCTGTTCCAGCACGACGACCAGCAGGTCGTCGCGTTGCAGGCCCGCGCGGACCCGCCCGGCGTCCGGGGCGACCACGGCGGGGTTGCAGTTGTAGATGAACGTGGCCCCGAAGCCCCGTTCCGGGCGCAGGGCGGCGGCGTACTCGTTCATGTTCACGCGCGCCGCGTCCGGGCGGATCAGGTGCGCGGCTCCCAGCCGGGTACGGTTCAGCCGGAACGCGCCGCTGTTGCTCAGGGTGCAGCCCCCACCCCGGTGCCGCCAGTCCCCCGTCAGCGCGGGGATCAGCGTCACGGCGCGGAGGTTCGTGCCGCCGTGCTCGTGGCGGGTCATGCCGTACCCCACCCGGAAGTACGTGGGCCGCGTCGTGCCGACCGCGCGGGCGAACGCACGGATCACGTCCGCGTCCAGCCCGGTGACCTCGGCGGTGCGCTCGGGCGTCCACTCGCGGGCCGCCTCGCGCAGCTCCCCCACGCCGGTGGTCGCCTCGGCGATGTACGCCTCGTCCGTCCAGCCGTGCGCGAACAGCTCGTGCATCACGCCCAGCGCCAGCGCGGCGTCCGTGCCGGGAATGATCTTCAGGTGCTCGTCCGCGAAGGCCGCCGTGCGGTTGCGGTACGGGTCCACGCACACGATCCGCGCCCCGGCCTTGCGGGCCGCCGTCAGGTGCGGCGTCAGGTGACTGTTCGTACTCAGGGAATTGATGCCCCACAGCACGATCAGCCGCGCGTGCGCCACGTCCGCCGGGTCCACCCCGAAGCGCGTGCCGTAACCCAGGCTCCAGGCCTCGGTGCCCGCCGTGGCGCAGATCGTCTCGTCCAGTTCCGGGGCGCCCAGCGCGCGGAACAGCGCATGCACGTGCGTGCCCTCCATCAGGCCCATCGTGCCCGCGTAGTTGTAGCGCAGGATGCTGCCGGGCCCGCGCGTGTCCAGCAGGGTGCGCAGGCGCGCGGCGATGTCGTCCAGCGCCTCGTCCCAGGTCACGCGCGCCCAGACCGGCTCGGCCTCCGTCTTCGCGTTCACGCGTTTCAGGGGGTACAGCGGCCGGTCCGGGTGGTTCGCGCGGGCCGGGTAATGCACGGTCTTGGCGCACGCGAAGCCCCTCGTGATCGGGTGGGCGGCGTCCCCCGTCACCTTCAGCATCCGCTCCGGGCCGCCCGGCGCGTCGCGGCCCACCGTCACCTTCAGGCGGCAGGCGTCCGGGCAGTCCAGCGGGCAGGTGAGCAGCACATCACGCGAAAGGGAGTCGGGCGCGGTCATACCGCGAGGATACCCGCCCCCACCCCTGCACCGGGAGGGCCGGTTCAGGCGGACGGAGGCGGTGAGGTGGCGGTCACGGGAACGCCCGCCACTCCCCTTCCGAGATGACCTGGGTCACGCCGTCCACCACTTGCAGGGCGCTCTGGTCGTCCAGGGCGTAGGCGGGCCCGCCGATCTGCGCGGCCCACGCCTCGGCGTTCGCCATGCGGTTGTCGGGGAAGTCGGGGTAGTTCAGGTGCGGGAAGATCGGGACGTCCACGAGGCCCAGCCCGCGGTCGTCGCCGTCCGCCCCGGCCCACGAGACGAACTGTGAACCGATGCGGGGCGTCAGGGCCATGCTGCCCGCGCTCACGCCCACCCAGACGGTGTCCTTCAGCTCGGGGAGCAGGTCGGCCAGTCCGGTCTGCCGCAGCCAGTGGGTCAGGAACGCTGCGTCGCCGCCGTCCACGAGGAGCACGTCGGCGGCGCGCACCCACGCCTCCCACTGCTCGCGGGGCCGGTGCGGCAGGGCCAGGAGTTCCAGCAGGCCCACGCTGGCCCAGCCCAGGTCCACCATCGGGGCGGGGCTGCGTCCGGCGACGAAGCGCCACGCGCTGCCGGGCGTGCACCAGGGGTGGCCGTGCTGCGCGGTGGGAATGCACAGCGCGTGACACTCGGCGGTGGGTCTGCCCAGCCTCTCGACCAGCGCGGCGTGGATGCTGGCGTTCGTGACGCCGCCGGAGGTCAGCAGCAGTTTCATCCGCCCGCCGCTGCGGTGCGGGTCACGTCGTACACGCTGAGCACGTTCCCGGACCCGGGGAAGGTCTCCGAGCGGATCAGGCGGAACTGCACCGGGGGGCGGCCCGTGAACAGCGGCGTGCCGCCGGGCCCGGCCAGCAGCGGGAAGGTGGTCAGGTGCAGTTCGTCCACCAGTCCGCGGGCCAGCAGGTCGTTCCACAGCAGGCGGCTCAGGAGGATCAGCAGCGGCCCGCCCGGCTGGCCCTTCAGGGTGCGGACGGTGTCGGGCGCGTCGGCCACGCGGACGGCGCGGGCGTTCGGGAAGGCGGTCAGGTCGTCGGGGGTCAGGTGGTCGGACACGATGACCACCTCGATCTGCGCGATGCGGCGCGCGAAGGCCCGGCGGACGTCGGTCGCGCCCGGATCGGTCAGGACGCCCTGCCAGTAGCGCAGGTTGTTCCGCGCGGACTCGCGCCCGGCCAGCAGCAGCGTGCCCGCGCGCTCCAGCAGCGAGAGCGTGGCGTGATCGAACCCGTCGTCGGCGTGGTAGTCGGGGTGCTGGTACTCGAACAGCGGCGCGAGGGTGCGAGTGGCGTCCTCGTAGCAGCCGTCCAGCGTGACGAAATTACAGACGATCAGGGGACGCATGCGGGGGGCACCTCCGACATTCAGGGGCGGGCGGTGATCTGCTGGACACTCCAGCCGTTGCCGTCGGGGTCCTGGAAGGACAGGAAGCCCACGAAGTTCAGGTCGTCGTCGGGCGTGGCGGGGCGGGGGGTGGGGCCGCCGCGCACCTGCATGTCGGAGACGGGCACGCCGCGCGCGAGCAGTTCGGCGTGCGCGGCGCGCAGGTCGTTCACGACGAGCTGCATGCCCCGGAGGGTGCCCGGCGGCATGGGCCGCAGCGCGGAGCCGATCACGACGCTGCACCCGGAGCCGCGCGGCGTGAACTGGATGAGGCGCTGGCCGCCGCGCACGGTGTCGTGGTCGACGTGAAAGCCCAGCCCGTCGGCGTAGAAGGCGCGGGCGCGGTCGAGGTCCGTGACGGGCACCACGATGACTTCCAGGGTCCAGTTCATGCCGGGAGGTTCACCTGCCAGGACACGCCGTGCGGGTCGTTCAGCCACGCGAAGCGGACACTGAAGCCGTAGTCGTCGGGGGGCATGAGGTACTCGCCGCCCGCGCCGAGCGCGCCGCACACCCGGTCGAATTCCTCACGGGTGTCGCAGTCGAGGAACAGCGACGTGGACGGCGTGAACGTGAACGCGTGCGGGACGGGCGAGTCGGTGACGCGCACGCGCTGCCCGCTCAGCTCCAGTTCGGCCATCTGCACGCGGCCTTCCGGGGTGTCCTGGCGGTGCAGGAGGCGCGCGCCAGGCAGGGTCAGGTACAGCGCCAGGGCGGGCGCGGCCTGTCCCTGGAACATCAGAAACGGGGTGACGGCGCGCATCAGCCGGGCTGGGGGAGGACGTTCATCATCCAGTGGTGCCCGTAGCGGTCGGTGAGCTGCCCGAAGGTGCCGCCCCAGAACGAGGGGCTCAGGGGGTGCGTGACCGCGCCGCCCTGAGAGAGCGAGCCGAAGACCTGCCGGGCGTGCCCCAGGTCGTGGGTGGTCAGCGCCAGGGTGACGCTGTGGGTGCGGCCCACGTCCTCGGTCATGTCCGAGGCGCTCAGAGTCAGGGCGCCGCTCGTGAGGCTGCCGTGCAGGATGAACTCCTGCATGTGCGCCGGGATCTGCGCGGCGACCGGGGAGTCCGCGACGGTCATGAGGTCCAGGGTGCCGCCCAGGCAGGACCGGTAGAACTCCAGGGCCTCGCGGGCCTGTCCATCAAAGCCAAGGTAGGGGTGCAGGGTGAACATGGGTGACCTCCAGGGATCAGGTGTGCGTGAGGCTGGCCAGGACGGCCTGGATGCGGCGGGTGCGGGTCGCGTCTGCCCTGGCCGTCTCGACCTGCCGGGCGTGTTCCCGCTGGCGGCTGGGGCTGAGCTGGCTGAAGGCGTCCCGGGCGCCGGGCTGCGCGTCGAGGGCGGATTGCAGGTCGGTGGGGAGGGTCACCTCGCGTGGGGCGGCGTCGGGCGTCAGGGTGACGGTCACGGTGTCCCCGGCATTCAGACCGGCAGCGGCGCGGTGTTCGGCACTGACGGGCAGCAGGGTCTGTCCCCCCATGACGCCCAGGGTGGAACGGTAGCTGTGCGTGCCGTTCAGGGTGACGTGGACGGACGGGCGGCGGCCCGAGTTCAGTTCTGTGATGACGTGCTCGGGGACGCTCAGGCCGGTGGCGGTCTTGCCGTGCAGAGTCAGGGTGGCGGTGAACGTGGGCATGAGCGCTCCTGTGGTGTGCGGGGGACGGGGCAGTGGGGGGCCCGCCTGCGATCTGCGGCAGGTGTGGCGGGCGTCCGCCACGCCACCGCCCCACCAACGAATACCTACGAATGATTTAGCCTACAGCAGAACACATTGGAATGCAAGTCGCTATTTGATCGCAGTCAAGCCGGGAACCGGATAACGCAGTCTCCTCGCTCCAGCCATAGCCTTCAGAGGCCCTGAAGATGACCCTCAAGACCTCTGCCATTGGGTATGCCACTCGCCCCGCCACGCACCCGACATCTGCGGCGGTGACCGCTGCTGGACGCCCTACTTCAGGATGCCGCGGTCCACGAAGGCCGCCTTCACCGTGGCGGCCGCCTGGGCGCCGTACATCACCTGCGCGGTGTCCACGGTGTGCTGCGCGGCCGCCGCGAAGGTGGTGTCGGGTGCAAAGCGGAACTGCGCGTTGATGATGATCCGGTCGGCCTTGCGGACGTCCTTCAGCCCCTGGCGGATGTCCCACAGCGCGCGGGACCAGATCTCCCCGTCGGCGTGCACCTCGCCGCGCACGTCCTGCGGGTACTTCTTGTCCGTGTCGGTGCGGCGGATGCAGTGCGGCGCGCTGGTGTACGAAGTGCTGTCCCAGTCCATCAGGCACGGCAGGGGCGTCCTGACCGGCGCTCCGTTGGCCCGGGCCACCGAATCGGCCACCGTCAGCGCGAGGTAATCCCCGAACGCCTCGCCGATGCTCCCGGCTTCCAGGCTGGTCCCGAAGCCCGGCACCTGCGCGTTGTGCACCGCGTGCCCGTACTCGTGCACGATGACCTCGCCGTCCTCGGCGTCGTCCACGCCGCCCTTGCCCAGGCGGATGATGTCGGGCTGGTCGTTCTGGTACGAGTTGTCGATCCCGTACTGGCTGACCTTCAGCGCCTGCTGCCGCCTGTTCACGGGCGGCAGTTCGCTGCCGAAGCCCAGCGACTGGATGTACTTCTGCGCCTCGGTCACCCAGAAGTACGCCATGACCTGCTCGAAGCCGTCCTGATCGCGGGTGAAGTTAAACGGTCCGCTGCCGTACACGGGCGTGCCGGTCTCCGTGACGACCTTCGCGTAGTCGCCGCTCAGGTACCCGCTGCCGTCGAGGTTCGTCAGGGTGACGGGGTAGTACGCGCTGGCGGGCACGGCGGCGGCGCTATCCTTCCCGTCCGTCAGGGACTGGTCGCCGGTCGTCTGCACGGGGTTCGGCACGAAGGCGCGCGCCGCGACCGAGGTCAGGCCCGTGGCCGGTTTGCCCGCGCCGCCCTGCGCGCTCAGCATGCCGCCGGCCGGGGTCTGCCCGCACGCGGCAAGCAGCGAAAGACCGAGGAGTCCCGTCAGGGCCGACCGAGGGTTGACTTTCATGGTGCGGGCAGTCTACCCCACCCGCCGGGTGCTCACGAAAACCCCACACCCTCCCCCCGGACGGGTGGGGAGAATGCAGGATTGGCGGCGGGTCATATGGATTCCGTCTGTTTCGTTGGCACCCCGCAGGGTCACCGGGGTGCCAACTCCACGCCCCGAACCCGCTGTGCTCTTTCCCTGCGGGGCAGCTCTGCGAGTCGCATCCACCCGGGTTGAACGGTGCTGGCACACCGTTCAACCGGAGTCCGTGTCAGTCCCAGACGGGCCGGGCGCTCTCCGGGCTGGCGATGCGGGCGGCCTCGCCCACGTCCAGCGCCGCGATGCGGTCCAGGTCCTCGGCGGTCAGCTGAAGGTCCTGGGCGCGCAGGTTCCCGGCGAGGTTCTCGCGTTTTGTGCTGCTGGGAATCACGCTGAAGCCCTGCGCCAGCGCCCACGCGAGCGCCACCTGCGCGGGGTTCGCGCCGTGCGCCCCGGCGATGTCGCGCAGCACCGGGTCGTCCATGACCTTCCCGACCGCCAACGTCATGTACGACGTGAGGTGCAGGCCCTCCCCACGGGCGAACTCCACCAGTTTCCGGTTCTGGAGGTACGGGTGGATCTCCACCTGATTCGTCGCCAGCGGCACGCCGCCCAGGATCTCGCGGGCCCGGCGCAGCCCGGCAATGTTGAAGTTCGACACGCCGATCTCGCGCGTCAGGCCCTGCTCGCGCGCCTCGGCCAGCGCCGACAGGTACTCCTCGGGGTGCACCTCGCCGTTCGGGACCGGCCAGTGGATCAGGGTCAGGTCCACCTGCTCCACGCGCAGTTTCTCCAGGCTGACGCGCAGGCTGTCCAGCAGCGCGTCCCGGCGGTAGTTGGCAGGCTTGATCTTCGTGGTGAGGTACACGTCCGCGCGCGGCACGCCACTCGCGGCGAGCACCTCGCCGATCTCGCCCTCGTTGTCGTAGCCCTGCGCCGTGTCGATGGCGCGGTAGCCCAGCTCCAGCGCGTCCGCGACCACCCGGCGGACCACGTCATCCTTCAGGCGGAACGTTCCCAATCCGAACTTCGGTACGGTCATGGCCGCACTCTGCCACGCCCGCCCGCCGGGAAGAATTCAGCGGATCTTCAGGGACAGCAGCGCCGCGCCCGCCGCGCACAACACCGCCAGCCAGCGCAGCGTCCAGCGGGTCGAGCACGGCCCGGCCTCCAGCCCCTGACCGGCCGCGTTCACCGTGAATTCCAGCATGGTCGTCACGCCTCCCGCTCCGCGCCGCGCAGAGGTTGCCGCGCGTCACGGCGCGGGCCTGTCCGGGCGGGATAGACTGGATTTCATGATCGGAAAGACTTACAAGACGATGCTCGGGGAGCGCGAACTGAGCATCGAGACGGGCAAGCTTGCCAAGCTGGTGAGCGGCTCCGTGACCCTGCGCTACGGCGACACGGTCGTGCTGGTGACCGCGCAGGCCCGTGAAGAGAAGAGCACCCTGGACTTCCTGCCGCTGACGGTGGAGTTCGAGGAGCGTCACTACGCCGTCGGGAAGATTCCCGGCAGCTTCCACCGCCGCGAGGGCCGCCCCGGCGAGAAGGCGATCCTGTCGGCGCGCATCACCGACCGCCAGATCCGCCCGCTGTTCCCCAAGGGTTACCGCCACGAGACGCAGGTCATCATCACGGTTCTCAGCGCCGACCAGCAGAACCTGCCGGACGTGCTGGGTCCCATCGGCGCCTCGGCCGCGCTGAGCATCAGTGACATCCCCTGGAACGGCCCGACCGCGTGCGTGCGCGTGGGCCAGATCGACGGGCAGTTCATCCTGAACCCCACCGCCGACCAGCTCGAGCGCAGCCGCATGGACCTCGTCGTGGCGGGTACCCGCGACGCCGTGATGATGGTCGAGGCCGGCGCGCAGAACGTGGCCGAGGAAGATCTGGTGGCCGCGATCGAGTTCGCGCACGCCGGGATGCAGGGCGTCCTGACGCTGATCGAGCAGATGCGCGCCGAGCTGGGCCAGGAGAAGTTCAACTTCCTGGCCGACGGCGACCTGAGCACGGACCTCGTGCCGGAACTGGCCGAGGCGGCGCGCGCCGCGGGCCTGCGCGACGCGCTGCTGACCGCCAAGAAGAAGGACCGCTCGGCGGCCATCAAGGCGCTGCGTGACCGCCTGATCCAGGCGCGCATCCCTGACGGTGAGGTCGAGGGTGCCGAGGAGCGCCTCGTAGCCCTTAAGAGCGCCTTCGGGAAGGTCGAGAAGCAGGAACTGCGCCGCCTGATCCTCGAAGACGACCTGCGCGCCGACGGCCGCAACAGCCGCACCGTGCGGCCCATCTGGATCGAGACGCGGGCGCTGCCCCGCGCGCACGGCAGCGCGATCTTCACGCGCGGCGAGACGCAGGTGCTCGGCGTGGCGACCCTGGGCACCGAACGCGACGAGATCCTCGTGGACGACCTGACCACCGAGACCGGCGACAAGTTCCTGCTGCACTACAACTTCCCCCCCTACAGCACCGGCGAGGTCAAGCGCATGGGCGGGCAGTCCCGCCGCGAGATCGGGCACGGCAACCTCGCCAAGCGCGCCATCCGCGCCGTGCTGCCCACCTTCGAGGAGTTCCCGTACGTCATCCGCCTCGTGGGCGAGGTGCTGGAATCCAACGGGTCGAGCAGCATGGCGACCGTCTGCTCCGGCACGCTGGCCCTCATGGACGCGGGCGTGCCCATCAAGGCCCCCGTGGCGGGCGTCGCGATGGGTCTGGTCATGGAAGGCGACAAGTACCGCGTCCTGACCGACATCCTGGGCCTGGAAGACGCGCTGGGCGACATGGACTTCAAGGTGTGCGGCACCGCCGACGGCATCACCGCCCTGCAGATGGACATCAAGGTGGGCGGCATCACCCCGCAGGTCATGCGTGAAGCCCTGGCGCAGGCCCGCGAGGGTCGCCTGCACATCCTCGGCAAGATGGCCGAGGTGCTCGCCGCGCCCCGCGCCGAACTGAGCCCCACCGCGCCCCGCATCGTGAGCATCAAGATCAACCCCGAACTGATCGGCAAGGTCATCGGGCCCGGCGGCAAACAGATCCGCGAACTCGAAGCCATGGGCGCCCAGGTCACCGTGGAAGAGGACGGCACCATCCGTATCTTCAGCGCGGACGGCGCCGCCGCCGAGGCCGTCAAGGCCCGCATCGAGGGCATCACCCGCGAGGCGAAGGTCGGCGAGGAATTCGACGGTACCGTCGTCAAAACCGCCCCCTTCGGCGCGTTCGTCAACCTCTTCCCCGGCCAGGACGGCATGCTCCACATCAGCCAGATGAGCGAGGAACGCATCAACGCCGTCGAGGACGTCCTGAACGTCGGCGACAAGCTGCGCGTGAAGATCGCCAACATCGACGACCGCGGCAAGATCGACCTGATCCGCCCCGAACTCGAAGGCAAGATCGCCCCCCGCGAACCCCGCCCCGCCCGCAGCGGCGACCGCGGAGACCGCGGCGGCCGCCCACCCCGCCGCGACTGAGGATCAGGGTCGCAGGTTGAACGTTGACAGTTGAAGGAGGGGGCGTGCGGATCAATCGCACGCCCCTCTCCCCTTGTTACCCGCTGCTAGCGGTTCAGCAGCTGGTACAGGCCCACGGCGGTGCCGACCAGACCGGCGAGCAGGGCGGGCAACAGGGTCGCCAGGGGCGCGCCGAGCAGCAGCAGGGCGCCCAGCAGCGCGAAGGTCAGCAGTTCGCCCGCGATGCCGGGGACGGACACGCGCGGCAGGTCGCGGGTGAGCAGCAGGATGCTGCCGAGCGCCAGGGCGGCAGCCAGCAGGGACATCAGCCAGAACAGGGCCGTCATGCGCGCAGTGTAGAGCGCGGGGGCGGCCCTGTTCCTGTCAGGGGTCAGTTCAGCGGGGGAATCTCATTGATGGGTTCGGTGGTGTCCTGCCCGTCCGGGATGGTCGGGTCGGCGGGGGTCTCGCTCTGATCGCCGGGGTTCTGGTCCGGGATGGCGTTCGGGTCGGGTTCGGTGGGCAGCGGCTCTGGGGGGTTCTGCACCGGGACGTCCGGCGCGGTGTCGGGCGTGACGGGCTCCGGCGCGGGGGTGGGGTCGGGCTGCACCTGCGGTTCGGGTGGCGTGGCGGGAATGGCGTCTACCGGCGTGGGCTCGGGGGTCGCCTCGGGGGTGGGTTCGGGGACCGCGACCTCCTCGGTGGGGACGGGCGCGGGGTCCGGGTCGGGCGCCGGGCTGGGCTGCACGGTCGGGGCGGGCTGGCGGCGGCGGCCGAAGAACCCGCTGTTGCTGCCGCTGCCGTCGCGGGCGACGGGGTCGTTGTCGGCCTCCTCGGTGCGGAAGGCCATGTTCACGTTGCGCACGACGCGGTACGTGACCCCGTCCGGCTGCCGGAAGGCGGCCTCGGGCTGCCCGGCCAGCGCACCCGCCACGGCCTGCTGCCACACGGGCGTGGGGATCTCGCCGCTGTACGCCCAGCCGGGCAGCGCTCCGCCCTCCTGCTTCCCGACCCAGACGGCCCCGGCGACGGTAGGGGTGACGCCCGCGAACCAGAGGTCCTTGATGTCGTTGGTGGTGCCGGTCTTGCCGCCGACCGGCCAGCCGGGAATCAGGGCGCGCGTGGCGAGGCCCCCCTGGGACGCCGTCAGGTCGTTGACGACGCCGCGCAGCATGTCCAGGCCCAGCCACGCGGCGCGGGCGTCCCAGACGCGTTTCGGGGTGGGGGCGGCGCGGGTGTAGATGACCTTGCCGCGCGCGTCCTCGACCTTGCGGACCAGGGTGGGCGCGTAGTACAGGCCGCCGTTGGCGAAGGTCGCGTACGCGGACGCCATCTGCAGCGGGCTGGCTTCCAGCGTGCCGATGGTCAGGGACAGCCCGGCGTTCGCGGGGGGCGTGAGGCCCAGGTCGCGCAGTTTCGCCTCAAAGGTGGGAATGCCCAGTTCCTGCCCGATCCGCACGGTGGGGAGGTTCAGGCTGTGGTCCAGCGAGTAGCGCATCGTGACGTACCGCCCGGTCCAGCGGCGGTTGTAGTTCATGGGCTGGTAGTCACCCTGGATGGGCGCGTCGAGGACGGTGTCGCTCTGCTTCCAGCCCTTCTCGAGCGCCAGGGCGTACAGCAGCGGCTTGACGCTGCTGCCCACTTGGCGTCTGGCCTGGGTGGCGTTGTTCCAGTCGCTGGGTCGGGCGTCCGTGAGTTTCTGCCCGACCAGGGCCAGCACCTCGCCGCTGTCCGGGCGGACCAGCGCGGCGCCCAGGGTGGCGCCGTCGGGCAGGCGGGCGTCGCGGCTGGCCTGCTCGGCGGCCGCCTGCGCCTGGGCGCTCATGCCGGTGTAGATCTTCCCGCCGCCGTACAGGGCCTTGCGGCCGATCAGGGGCAGCAGTTCCTTCTCCACCCCCTGCAGGTAGTAGAAGTTCGGGTATCGCCGGGCGCCCTCGGTCCGCTGGAGGTTCTCGCCCAGCCGGTCGGGGCGTTCCAGGTTCGCGCTGCGCAGCGTGCCGTCCGCGTTCCAGCCCAGCCGCCACCCGGCCGGGTAGATCGGGGTCTTCCAGGCGGCGTCCGCCTCGGCCTGCGTGACCTGTCCGTCCTCGACCATGCGGGTCAGGAGGCTTTTCATCAGGGGGCGGTACGACCTGAATTCCTTGTAGCGGCGGTTGGGTGCGGGGATGATCGTAGCGAGGTACACGCTCTCGGCGAGGTTCAGGGCCGAGGCGTCCTTCCCGAAGTACGCGTGCGCGGCGCCGCCCGCCCCGATGATGTCGCTGCTGCCCCCGTCGCCCCAGTAGATGACGTTCAGGTACGCGTTCAGGATCTGCTTCTTCTCGAAGTTGCGTTCCAGCTGGTAGGCCAGCACCGCCTCCTTGAACTTGCGTTCCGGGGTGCGCGCGCCGTGCAGATCGGCCAGCAGGGTGTTCTTCACGACCTGCTGCGTGATGGAGCTGCCGCCCTCCAGGTCGTTTTTCAGCAGGCCCTTCAGGAGGCCGCGTCCGATGCCGATCACGTCCACGCCGCCGTGCTGGTAGAAACGGCGGTCCTCGCTGGTCACCACGGCCTTCTGAAGCCAGGGGCTGATCTGCCCGGCCTTGAGCAGGTCGCGGTTCACGCTGCCGCCGCTGCTCAGGCTGGGCGTCAGGGTCCCCACCAGCGTCCCGGCGCGGTCGTACACGCGGGTCTGGCCGCTGAACTCCAGGACGTCCAGGTCGGACACGCTGGGCAGGTCGCGGCCCCACGCGAACCACAGGCCGCCCACGCCAGCTGCACCGGCGAGCAGCGCGCCGCCCAGGATGTTCAAGGCTCTCATCGGGGCCACTCTAGCGGGTGAAGCTGAAACGCATCTGGCCTCAGGTCACGCTGGCACATGGAAGGGGGCGGGGCGGCGGGAGCCGTCATGAGAGCAGTCTGTCACGTCTGCCCTGCCGGGCCGTCCCCAGAAAGCATGAGCGCCCCTGGCCCCGGCGGGGGCCGCGTCAGCGGTAGGCGGCGGCGTCGCTCCACTCGCCCAGGGGGGCGCGGGCCTGCACGGTCAGCCCTTCCCGGGCGTCCACGTGGAGCCCCGCAGCGGGCACGAGTACGCCCTGCGCCCCGGTCAGGCGGCAGGGGCCGGGGCAGCCCGTCAGGCGCACGAAGGTGGTGGCGCCCGGACTGGCGGTCTCGATGATCAGCACCCTGTCCTGAAGGCTCACGCGCAGCAGGGAGGCGTCCAGCACGTGCAGGTCGGGTCCGGCCGGTTCGGTCGGCGCGGCTGGGGTGGGCGCGGCGGGGGCAGGCACTGGGGCAGCGGGGCTGACGGCGGCCGGTCCGGCCGGCAGGGTTGCCGTAGGCACGCTGGGCGCGGCGCCGCACCCGACGAGCAGGGCGCAGCCCACCAACAGCAGGACGGTGATATTCGACACACTTCTAGATATCGGAACCTCATGAGGGCGCCCTGACCGCCCATTCATGAGCGGCCATGCCCCCTCACGCGACCCAGGGAACACTTGCCCCCCCACTCAGCGCGTACCATGACCCGTTAGCGCGCCATGACCCAGACTGCCCCCACCTCTGCCACCGACCCCCGCCTCTTCCAGACGATCGTGAAGGGGGTGGGACAGGCCATCGGCGACTACCGCATGATCGAAGGCGGTGACCGCGTGATGGTCTGCCTGTCCGGCGGGAAGGACAGCTACACGCTGCTGGACGTCCTGCTGCACCTCCAGAAGAAGGCGCCCATCGACTTTGAGATCGTCGCCGTGAACCTCGACCAGGGCCAGCCGGGCTTCCCGAAGGACGTCCTGCCCCGCTACCTGACGCAGCTGGGCGTGCGCTTCGACATCCTCACCGAGGACACGTACAGCGTCGTCAAGGACAAAACACCGGAAGGCAAGACCACCTGCGCGCTGTGCAGCCGCCTGCGCCGCGGCATCCTGTACGCCCACGCCCGCAGGATCGGCGCGACGAAGATCGCGCTGGGCCACCACCGCGACGACATCCTGGAAACGCTGTTCATGAACCTGTTCTTCGGCGCGCGCCTGAAGGCCATGCCCCCCAAACTCCAGAGCGACGACGGCACGAACGTCGTCATCCGCCCCCTGGCCTACGTCGCGGAGGCCGACATCATCCGCTACGCGCAGGCGCGCCAGTTCCCGATCATTCCCTGCAACCTCTGCGGCAGCCAGGAAAACCTCCAGCGCAAGGTCGTGGGCGAGATGCTGGAAGGCTGGGAGCGGGAACACCCGGGCCGCCTGACGAACATCGCCCGCGCCCTGACCCGCGTCACCCCCAGCCACCTGATGGACCGCGACCTGTTCGACTTCGCCTCCCTGAGTGTCACGCCCGCCGAGGGCGACCGCGGCTTCGACCCGGACGAGTACCCGCAGCGCGAGTTCCTGAGCGGCGTGCAGGAACTCGACATGCTCGGCTGAGGGCGGTTTCCAGTTCCACCCTGGGGCCAAGGGCATGCCCCGGGGCTCCACTTCCAACTGCTGTTCTTCACAGGTGTGCGCCCTGCTCGATTCAGAGGAATTGTTCAATCCATTCAATCCCTCTGAATTCTGCTGTGAGGCCGCGCGCAACAGGTGGGGCGGGTAGGCTGCCGGGGTGCGTCCCGACCAGCCCGCCCCCCTGCACTTCCTGGCCTTCGATTTCGACGGCACCCTGACGGATTTCGTCGCGGCTGACATTCACGCGCTGGACACGCTGCGGCGCGCGGCGTGCCCGGATGTGCCGCCAGCAGAGTTCGAGGACCGGGCGGTGGACGAGATCATGGCCTTCCACGCGCGGGTGGAGGCCGGACTGGCCGACCCGCTGCGGCAGGACGCCGAGCGGCTGGGGCGGACGCTCGCGGCGTACGGCGTGACGCTGACGGAGGAGCACCTGGGCGTGTACACGCGGGCGCTGGTGGCGGCGACGGTGCCCATGCCGGGCGCGGCGGAGTTGCTGCGTGACCTGCGGGGGGCCGGGGTGCGGCTGGCGCTGCTGTCCAACACGTACGACGGCCCGGCGCAGCGGGCGCGGGTGCAGGCCTGCCTCCCCGACGTGTTCGAGGTGGTCGTCATCTCGGGTGAGGTGGGGGCGCTGAAACCCGATCCCCTGCCCTTCCGGGTGACGCTGAACGCCCTGGGTCTGCCGGCCGGGGCAGGCGCGTACGTGGGGGACAGTCCGGAGCATGACGTGCATGGCGCACTCGCGGCGGGGCTGCCCGCGTGGCACGTCCACGCGCACCCGCGTGTGCGGGAGCGGGCGCTGGCGGGCGGCGCGGCGCTCAGCGTGGCGGGTCTGGCCGACCTGCCCCGGCCCTCATGACCCGTGGGGGATCAGGGCGGTGCCCACGCCCAGCGCGAGGTACACCCCGCCGGACACCTGCTGCTGCCGCCGGGCGAAGGTGCGGCTTCCCTGCCAGCGCCGCCCCAGGCTGCCGGCCAGCAGGGCGTACGCGCCGTCACTCAGGGTGGCGAGGCCCAGGAACACCAGTCCCAGCGTGAGGGTCTGCGCCCACACGGGCCCGTGACCGGGGTGCACGAACTGCGGCAGGAACGCCAGGAAGAACAGCGCCGTCTTGGGGTTCAGGGCGTTCACGACGGCCCCTTGCCGGTAGATCCGCGTCAGGGGCGGCGCGTCCGGCACGGTGACCGTCAGGGCGTCCGGGGTGGGGGCGCGCAGGGTGCGGAGGCCCAGCACGAGCAGGTACGCGGCCCCCGCCCATTTCAGGACGCTGAACAGCAGGGCGCTGGACAGCACGAGCGCGGAGACGCCCAGCGTGGCGGCCAGGACATGCACCAGTCCGCCGGTCTGCACGCCCAGCGCGGAGACCAGTCCGGCGCGCCGTCCCTGGTGGAGGCTACGCGCCACGATGTACAGCACGCTGGGGCCGGGAATGACGATCAGGGCCAGCGCCGCGACGCTGAAGGTGAGCAGGGTGGGCAGGTCAGGCATGCCCGAGCATAGCCGCGCCCTGCCAGAACAAGCGCGGACCGCCCGGTGAGGAGAGGTCCGCGCCAGGTGGGGGTGGGTCAGGGCGTTTCGGTGTAGGCGCCCAGGCGGCGGAAGCGCGCGGCCCGGTCGGTCTTCAGGGTCGCGGCGTCCTGCGCGGCGAGTTCCCGCAGGTGACGGGTCACGGCCTCGCCGACGGCGCGGGCGGCCTCGTCGGCGTTCTGGTGCGCGCCGCCTGCGGGTTCGGGAATGACTTCCTCGACAATGCCGAGCTTCAGGAGGTCCGGGGCGGTCAGGCGCAGCGCCTCGGCGGCCAGGGGGGCCTTGCTGGCGTCCTTCCAGATGATGCTCGCCGCACCTTCCGGGGAGATCACGGAGTACCACGCGTTCTCCTGGATCAGGACGCGGTTGCCCACGCCGATGGCGAGCGCGCCGCCGGAGCCGCCCTCGCCGATGACGACGTTCACGACCGGCACGCGCAGGTTCAACATGCGGCGGATGCTCTCGGCGATGGCCCAGCCCTGGCCGCGTTCCTCGGCTTCCAGGCCGGGGTAGGCGCCCTGGGTGTCCACGAGGGCCACGACGGGCAGCCCGAACTTGTCGGCGAGGTCCATCAGGCGCACGGCCTTGCGGTAGCCCTCGGGGTTGGCGCTGCCGAAGCGGCGTTTGATCTTGCTCTTGGTGTCACGGCCCTTCTGCTGCAGCAGCAGCATGACGGGCACGCCCTGCCAGCGGGCGGGGCCGCCGATCAGGGCGGGGTCGTCGCCGTAGCGGCGGTCGCCGTGCAGTTCGGTGAACTCGGTGCACAGGCGGTCCACGTAGTCCAGCGCGGTGGGGCGGCCCTGCGCGCGGGCCAGTTGCACGCGCTCCCAGCGGGTCGGGGCGGACTTGGGCTGCGCGGCGCGCAGGCGGTCCACCTCGGCGCGCAGGGGGTTCAGGGCGGCGTCGAGGTTCTGCCCGGTCTTCTGCGCGGTCACCTCAAGGTCACGCACGCGGGCCTCGAGTTCCTTCAGGGTGTCGATGGGGGCAGTCACGCGGTCACCTCGCGGCGGGTCAGCAGGCCCAGCAGGGACGCGAGGTACGCGCGCTGCTCGCGGCGGTCCACGACGGCGTCCACCATGCCGTGCTCCAGCAGGAATTCGGCGCGCTGGAAGCCCTCGGGGAGGTTCTGGCGGATGGTCTGCTGGATCACGCGCGGGCCCGCGAAGCCGATCAGCGCGCCGGGCTCGGCGATGATCACGTCCGCGATGGTCGCGAAGCTGGCGGTCACGCCGCCCGTGGTGGGGTCGGTGAGCAGGCTGACGTACGGCAGGCCCCGCTCGGTCAGGCCCTCCAGGGCGACGGTGGTCTTGGCCATCTGCATCAGGGACAGGGCACTTTCCTGCATGCGCGCCCCGCCACTGGCGGTCACGATGATCAGGGGCGTGTCATGCGCGGCGGCGTGCTCGGCGGCGCGGGCGATCTCCTCACCCACGACGCTGCCCATGCTGCCCCCGGAAAAGGCGAAGTCCATGACGGCCAGCGTGACCGGCACGTCCAGGATGGTGCCGGTGCCGGTCAGGATCGCGTCGGGGCGACCCGTCTTCTTCTGGGCGCGGCGCAGGCGCTCGGTGTAGGCCTCGGTGTCCTGGAAGTTCAGGGCGTCGGTGGGCTTCACGCGACCGGACAGCTGCGTGAAGCTGCCCTCGTCGAGCAGCACCTGCACGCGCTGAGCGGCGTCGAGGCGGATGTGGTGCCCGCACTTGGGGCACACGTAGGCGCCCGCTTCGAGGTCGCGGTTGTACACCCCTTCCTTGCAGGCGGGGCACTGGGTCCACAGGTCAGGCACGTCCGTGCCCGGCTGCTGCTGGGGGCGACGGCGGCGGAAAAAACGGTCAAGGGCCATGCGGTGTACTCCTCCGTGGGCATTCTAGGCGGCGCGGCCCCCTGCTTTTGCACCGGGTGCAAGGAGTGTCCAGCCGCGCCGCCCGGCGCTCACACCTCAGCCCAGCTTGCTCTTCAGATAGTCGTCCATCTGCGCGAGCTGCACGTTCAGGTCGCGTTGCAGCGCGTCCACGCGCGCGTGCAGGGCCGCCACCTCGCTGCCGCCGCTGCCCTGGCCCAGCACCCGGAAGCGCTCGTCGAGGTGGGTCTGGAGCTGCGCGAAGCGGCTGCTTTCCTGCTGGTCGAGGCTGGTGCGCAGGGCCTCCATGTCGCGCAGCAGTTTGGCGCTGTCCGCCTGCGCCCGCAAGCCCGAGATCCCCGCCCAGAAGTAGAACAGCAGCGCGAGCAGGGTCGCCACGATCAGCAGGATCAGGCCCATCGGCACGCCGGTGTACGTGGCGAAGCCCAGGCTCAGCGTATGGGGAAACATCAGCGCGTTGGTGTTCAGGACTGCGAACAGACCCAGCAGCACCAGCACGACAATCAACACGACGGTTCTCATCCGCTCAGCGTAGCGGGCGCGCCGGCGGGCTGCCCTTACGGCAACATTGACGTAAGGGTGGGTTCATATGCCGGGGGCACCGCTATCCCCCCGGCAGGCAGGCCGTATGCTGGGAGCGTGTCACTTGTCGTCATGGTCACCCTCCCCCCCGAGCGGGCTCTTGACCTGGCCCGCACCCTCGTCGCCGAGCATCTGGCCGGTTGCGTGAACATCATTCCCGGCCTGCAGAGCGTGTACCGCTGGCAGGGCGAGGTCGCCGAGGATCCCGAGAGCCTGCTGCTGATCAAGACCAGCGGCGAGCAGTACCCCGAACTGGAGGCGCGCATCAAGGCCGTGCACCCCTACGAGGTGCCCGAGATCATCGCCCTGCAGTACGACCGCGCCCTGCCGGAATTCCAGGCGTGGCTGCGTGACGCCCTGACGTCCCCACAGCGCTGAACACCGCCGCCCCCCTCCACTTGGAAGGGGGCGGTTCGGATGACGACTTTACTGGAACTTGCTCAGCGTGACGCTCACGTCCTTGAGGGTGAAGCCCATGGTGCAGCCCGCCAGGCCGTTGTCGCTGGCGCTGATGGTGGCCGTGACGCTGACGGTGTTCTTGCCGCCGCTGGTGAGGATCGAGAAGAACTTCATGGCCGTCGACACGTCCGCCGCCACGTTCAGTTTCGTGTCGGACACGCTGTACGCGGCGCTGCCCGCACCCTCCGACGTCTTGGTCAGCGTGAACTGCGCGGCCGCGTTGGCGCTGAAGCTCGCGCTGGCGGCCGCGTCACTGGCGTCCACCTTCACGTCGCGGACTGTCACGGTAAAGCTCTGCGGTTTCACGCACGCCCCCGTCACGTCGATCTGGCTGAACCCGGTCTTGAAGTCCAGGCCGCCGGGCTTGATGCCGAACGGCAGGTCCGGAATCTGAATGTCGTCGAAGGGCGCGCCGGCCGTGCTGTAACTGACCGTGCCGCGCACCGATTCGATCATCAGAGGAGAGGAAGCGACGAGTTGCTTGCCTTCCAGTCCGGCCGGGTTGCTGATGGTCTGGGCGGGGATGGCCGCGCCCACGATCTTGCTGCAGCTGGCAAGCGACACGCTCAGGGCAACGATGGACAGAACAGTGAACTTCTTCATGGGACTCCTTGACTCGCGTGAGGGAATGACCCGGAGTCTATAAAGGTTCTCCCGGGACCGTTGGGATGAACTTCACACCCGGCCTTCATCCAGTGCAGCGCAGATGGACCGTCAGAGTTATGACAGGCCCGGCCGGCCGGCGTGGCCGCACGACACCCTGCACCGAAATGCAGGCCGTGGTGCGGCAGGCCCGGTAGGCCTTGAGCCCACGACCGACGGTGATGGATGCTTTCAGTGAAAGGACTGAACACACTGTGGGCCGATGGGATCTGCACGCCGGAAGGATCACCGATCAGTAGGATGGCCGCATGAGCGACTTCCCCCTCACAGACCGTTTCCTGCACGCCCTGGAGCGGGCGCACCGCTGGCATGCCGGGCAGTACCGCAAGGTGCCGGAGGGCGAGACGCCCACCGTGCCGTACCTCTCCCACCTGCTGGGCGTCGCGTCCATCGCCCTGGAATTCGGCGCTTCAGAGGACGAGGCCATCGCGGCGCTCCTGCATGACGCGCTGGAGGACGGCCCGGAGAACATCCAGACGGACGTGGCGCGGCGCGGTGAGGCGCGCGAGGACCTACGCCGCGTGATCCGGGAGGAGTTCGGCGATTGGGTGGAGCAGCTGGTGTCCGGCGCGACCGAGGAGACGGCCCTGGTCGCCGGGGAGAAGGCACCCTGGGCGGAACGCAAGATGGCGTACCTCCACCGGTTGATCGACACCGATCACGTCGAGGAGGCGGCGTCGCTGCTGGTCAGTGCGTCGGACAAGCTGCACAATGCTCGCGCGATCCTCGCGGACGTCCTGGCCTTCGGGGAAAGCCCGGAGAGTCGCGTGGCATTCTTCGACCGCTTCACGGCCGGTCAGGAGGGGACGTTGCAGTACTACCGGCTGCTCGTCTGGGCGTACCGCCGGGCGCCGGGTGCGCAGGGACGACCGCGCCTCCAGGCACTCGTCACGGAACTCGACCGGACCGTCGCCGCGCTTGAGCAGGCCTGCGGTGTCCGCGAGGAGGATGTGATCGCCGCCGCACCGCTGAGGCCATTCGTTGAGCGTCACCTCCGTGTGACGCGCCTCTAGCGCTTGACAGGCGCATGCATGAGTAACCAGTCTGGGTCATCACTGACAGCCATACGGCGAAGACTGTGCTGCTTCCAGATGGCAAAAATGAGGTTCTGAACAGCTTTTAAAACCCGTGGCATGATCTTGGCCGGCGTGCCGGAGACCGCCGTGAGGTCAAGAAGATCAGCAAAACGACAGGAAGGGCCGGACTGCGATGGGCGCCTCGTCGTCCCCTCCTGTCAATTGCCTGGACCAGAAGTGTCAGGGGAACTCCGGCCTCTTCTGGCAGGCCCTGGCCAGGCCAGCCCGCAGGCTGGGAGGCGGGCTCACTCCGCCCAGAAAAAAACAGGGGCTCGGCCTCTGAGATTTTCCCACTCGTGTATGCCGTCTGGGAGGTCATGACCTCGCCGGAACTCTCCAGCAGCGTGCTACGTCACCCTGGCCCTGCGCGGGGGCGTTTCGGCAACAGGGACGAACCGCCAGGCAAGCCATATGGAAAAACCCCGCGCTGGGCGGGGGTTGTTCATGGCGGGCCCTGTAGGACTTGAACCCACGACCTACGGTTTTGGAGACCGCCGCTCTACCAACTGAGCTAAGGACCCGTTCTCGCGCGCTGTCCGCGCGGGCCTGTGCAGAGTAGCACCCGTCCCGGCGTCGCGCAAGGGTGAGCTGGGGCGGACCGACCGCTTACAGGACGCCGCCGCCCAGGAACAGGCGCAGCGCAGCCAGTCCGAGGACCACGACGTTCAGGGTGGTCGCGCCCCGGTCCTTTGCCAGCACGGCGAGGATCAGGCCCAGCACGGCGGGCGGCAGCACCAGCAGCCAGTTCAGCCAGCCCAGCAGCGGCAGCAGACCCAGCAGCAGGCCGATGGCGGCCAGGATACCCAGGAGGATGGCGGCGAGTCTCATGTCCCCAGATACGTGGGTGGGCGGGCGTGGGTTGCGGCTCCTGGCTGTCCCAGGCGCGCGGACGTGCCGCATGAGGGGGGTGTAGCGTGGCGGGGTGACGGAGAAGAAGAAGGGTGCGGCGCGACTGCCGCCGGGCGCGCGGGTGCGTGCCCCACAGGTCCTGACGGCGCTGGACGCGCTGTACCCGGACGCGCGGACGGAACTGGAGTTCCGCACGCCGTTCGAACTGCTCGTGGCGACGGTCCTGAGCGCGCAGGCCACGGACGTGAGCGTGAATGCGGCGACGCCCGCGCTGTTCGAGGCGTACCCGGACGCGCAGGCCATGAGTCAGGCCAAGGCCGAGGACATCGAGCCGCTGATCCGCCGGATCGGGCTGTACCGCGCCAAGGCCCGCAACCTCGCGGCGCTGGCCCGGCTGCTGGTCGAACGGCACAGGGGCGAGGTCCCGAACGACTTCGACGCGGTGGTGGCGCTGCCCGGCGCGGGCCGCAAGACCGCGAACGTGGTCCTGTCGAACGCCTTCGGGTACCCGGCGATCGCGGTGGATACGCACGTCGGGCGGCTGGCGCGCCGCCTGGGCCTGAGCACCCAGACGAACCCCGACAAGGTGGAACTCGACCTTCAGCGCCTGTTCCCGCGGGAACGGTGGGTGTTCCTGCATCACGCGCTGATCCTGCACGGCCGCCGGGTCTGCGCGGCACGCAAACCCGAGTGCGGGGCGTGCGTCATGGCCTCCTTCTGCCCGAAAGTGGGCGTGGCGTGAGCGGTGACCTGAGGCCGCAGCGGGGGCAGACGTGGCGGTTCTCGCGGCAGGTGTGGCTGTATCTGTCGTCGGTGTTCGCGTTCGGGCTCTCGCAGGCGTTCACGGCGCTGTTCCTGAACTTCTACCTGCGGGCCCTGGGACTGGGTGCCGAGTGGCAGGGCGTCCTGAACGCGCTGCCCGCCATCACCCTGGCGTGCCTGAGCCTGCCGGCGGTGGCGGTCGCGCGGCGCATCAGCAACGCGCACGCGCTGAAGGTCGGCGCCGCACTGAACCTGCTGGGCCTGGGCCTGCTGGTGCTGGCGAACGGGCCGCTGCTGGTCATCGTGGGCGCGGTCATCCAGGGGGCGGGCGGAGCACTCAGCATGGTCGCGGCGTCGCCGTTCATGGCGAACAACAGCGACGAGCGCAGCCGCGTCACGCTGTTCAGCGTGCAGAACGCATTGATGACCGGCGCGGGCTTCCTGGGGAACCTGCTGGGAGGCCAGATTCCCACCCTGTACGCCCAGAGCACCGGCACGGCGCCGGACGCGCTGGGGGCGCTGCGGGCCGCGCTGCTGGTCGCCGCCGCGCTGCAACTCATCGGCCTGCTGCCCGTCCTGTGGCTCCGGCCGACCGGGAAGACCAAACCCACCGGGCGCAGCTTTCACGTCCGGGACCGCGCCACCATGGCCCGGCTGGTCCTGCCGAACGTCCTCGTGGGCCTGGGTGCGGGCGCGACCATCCCGTTCCTGAACGTGTTCATTGAGGGGAAATTCAACGTGTCCTACGCGGGCCTGGGCACCCTGTTCGCCTGGACCAGCCTGGCGACCGCCGCCACGGCGCTGCTGCAACCCCTGCTCGTGCGCCGCATGGGCCAGCTTCAGGCGGTGCTGGTCGTGCAGGCGTGCAGCCTGCCGTTCCTGGCGGTGCTGGGCTTCGCGCCGCAGCTGTGGATGGTCACGGCGGCGCTGTTCACGCGCGGCGCGCTGATGAACGCCGCCGGGCCCGTGTACAGCGCCTACGCCATGACCGCCCTGCCCGAGGAGGACCGGCCCATGTACTCCGCCGTGAACCTGATCGCCTGGGACCTGGGCTGGGCGATCAGCAGCATCCTGTCCGGCGTGGTGCGCGGCGCACTGCCCTTCAGCACGGCCTTCAACGCGCTGTTCGCGTGGACGCTGCTGATGTACGGCGCGAGCGTCCTGGCGATCTACCTGGGTCTGTACCGCCGCGCCCAGCGCACGCCCACGCCCGCCCCGGTCACGCCATGAGGGCCGCGCCGGACAGCGAACCGAATACTCGCATCCGCGAGTAGGAGCGGGGCGGGTGCCGGGCGTGGAGTTGACAGATCGGTGGCGTTCCGATCTGTTAACGAAACAGACGGAATCCGGATCAGTTGACCTCCGAACTCATGAACGGGGGTAGACTGCCAGTGATGAGCGATACCTCCCCCCTTCGCCGCCTGCACCGCGTTCAGGAACTCGACCTGAACCTCGACCGCCTGCGCGACGAGGAAGGCAACATTTCCCCTGAACTGCGCGACGCCCGCGCCGAGCAGGAACGCCTGAACAACGAACTCGAGGACACCGAGATCACCCTGGAAGGCGTCGAGAAGAACATCCGCCGCACCGAACTCGACCTGTCCAGCATCCGCGAGCAGGTCGGCCGCGCGCGTGAGGAGCAGGAGAAGAACGCCTTCGACGCCCGCGCGCAGTCCCAGTACGGCAGCCGCATCCAGATGCTCAGCGAACGCGCCGACGAACTCGAAGAGGACCTCGCCCCGCTGCGCGAGCAGCAGCAGGCCCTCATGGCCCGCGCGGCCGACCTGCGCAGCCAGCACCGCGCCCTGCGCCCCTCCCTGGGCGCGCTGGAAGAACAGGACGAGACCCGCGTGCAGGGCCTGCGCGACCAGGGCGAAGCGGACCGTCAGGAACGCGCCCAGCTCGCCGGGAACCTCGACGCGCGCACCATCCGCGAGTACGACATGATCCGCCGCGCCAAGAAGGGCCTGGGCGTCGTGGAGATCAAGGCCGGCCGCTGCAGCGGCTGCAACGTGAACCTCCCCGTGAACGTCCAGCAGAAGGCCGCGCAGGGCAAACTGCCCCCCGTGAAGTGCCCCAGCTGCGGCCGCTTCCTGATCCGCCTCGACCTCGCGTAAACCGCAGGGAAAACCCCACCCCGCCTTGCTGGCCTGGGGTGGGGTTTCGCTTGAATGCCCGTCAGAACTCGTCGCGTTCGAACACCGTCTGGATCTGCTCACGCGTGAGGCCCTGGCCGAGCAGGATCAGCAGCAGCAGCCGGGCCTTGTGGGCGTTCAGGAAACTGGCGGGAATCGCCCCGGCCTCGACCAGGGTGGCGCCGCCGCCCGCGTAGCCGTACACCGGCAGGACGGGCCCGGCGTGGGTGCGGGTGGCGATCACGACGGGCTTCTCGGTGCCCTGGATGAGCGGGAGGAGTTCGGCAGGGAGGTTCCCGGTGCCGAGCGCGGCGATGACCAGCCCGTCGGCCCGCGCGGCAGCCTCGGCGTACCCTTCGCCGGTCCAGCCGGCGTAGGCGTAGAGGATCTCCACGCGGGCGCGCAGGTGCGTGGGGTGGTACGTGGCGCGCGGTTCGGGCATGGCGAAGTAGTGCAGGCGCGGCGTATGCCCCTCGCGGTCGATGCGGCCGATGGGGCCGGGGTACCCGCCGAAGGCGTCCACGGCGGTCGTGTGGATCTTCGTGACGGTCCGCGCGTCGAAGATGTCCCCGCCGATCACGACGAGCGGCCCGCGTCCGGGGCTGTAGGGGTGCAGGGCGACGTGCGCGGCGTCGAGCAGGTTGGCGGGGCCGTCCCAGCTGATCTCCTCGGCGTGGCGCATGCTGCCGGTCAGGACGACCGGGACCTTCACGTCCAGCATCAGGTGCAGCGCGAACGCGGTTTCCTCCAGGGTGTCGGTGCCGTGCGTGACGACCACCCCGTCGTGCGTGGGAGCCAGTTCCCGGATCAGGGCCGCCAGCTGCCCCATGTGCGCCGGGGTCATGTGCGGGCTGGGGAGGCTGAAAGGCTGCGCCTCCGTGACCTGCACCTGTTCCAGGCCGGGCAGGGTGGGGGGCGTCTGGGGGGTGAGGCCGCGCCCGTCGGGGCTGGGACGGCTGGCGATCGTGCCGCCCGTGTGGATCAGTGCCAGTCGGGGCGCGCGGGCGGGTGGGGTGGCGTCACTGGGCATTACTGGCATGGTAGTCGGGACAGCCGGGCCTGCGCGCCCGGTGATCCAGGGTCGAGGGGACCCGGCGGGGGGGTGGCCCGTTGGGCCGGACGCCCGGCCAGGGCAATCGGCGCGGCGCCTCGACCCTCAGACTCTCGGACCCTGTCCAACGACAGCGCCCGCCAGCACCGGGGGCCTGGCGGGTCGCGGGCAGGGCGTTCAGCGGCGGCGCAGGCGCTGCCAGACGAGGGCCACGGCGAAAATCGCGGCGGTCAGGGGCAGTTCGGCCAGCAGCGCGTCCGGCAGGGCCGCGCCCGCCTGGGTGCGCTGCCACAGGCCGATGCCCATCCACAGCAGCGCGGCGGCCAGCGCGACCAGCAGCGTGCGCGCCAGGGGATTCACGGTCAGCTGCGCGCGGCGTCGATCAGGGCCTGCGCGCCCCGGTCGAGCATGTCGGTGGCCAGTTCGGCGCCCAGGTCGGCGCATTCGCTGGGGTCGCCCTGCGTGGTGGCGCGGATGACGTGCCCGCCGTCCAGGGCGCCCACCCAGCCTTCGAGGGTCAGCAGGCCGCCCTTGACGGTGGCGTGCGCGCCGACCGGGGCCATGCAGCCCGCACCCAGGCCCGCGAGGAATTCGCGTTCGGCGGTGATGCGGTCGTCGGTGGTGTGGTCGTGGATGGCGTACGCGACCTCGATGGTCAGGTCGTCGTCCGCGCGGGTTTCCAGGGCCAGGGCGCCCTGGCCGGGGGCGGGCAGCATGATGTCGGGTTCGACGAACTCGTCGATGCGGTGGCGCATCTCGGTACGGATCAGGCCGGCGGCGGCCAGAATGATCGCGTCATACTCGTTCCCGGCCAGCGCAGCGAGGCGGGTGTCGATGTTGCCGCGCAGGTCGATGACCTGCAGGTCCGGGCGGTAGGCGCGCAGGAACGCCTTGCGCCGCACGCTGCTCGTGCCCACGCGGGCGCCCTGCGGGAGGTCCGCGAGGCGTTTCATGCCTTCCTTGCCGATCAGCACGTCGCGCGCGTCCACGCGGCGGGGAATGGAGCTGACCTCCAGGCCCTCGGGCTGCTCGGTGGGCAGGTCCTTGAGGGAGTGCACCGCGATGTCGATCCGCTTGGCGAGCAGGGCGTCCTCGATCTCCTTGACCCAGAAGCCCTTGTCGCCCTTCTGCGCCATGGCCTCCAGGCTGCCGCGGTTGCGGTCGCCCTTCGTGCTGATGGTCTGAATGCGGAAGTCCGTGTCCGGCCATTCCTCTTTCAGGCGAGCCACCACCCACTGGGTCTGTGCAAGCGCAAGAGTGCTGCCGCGCGTTCCTACCGTCACCATCCGCATAACCCGCGCATTATACGCGCCGCACCCGGGGCGCGCACGCGCGCGCTCGGAACGCGGGTCAGAATATGAAGGATCATGATACGGATTCCGTCTGTTTCGTTCACCGCCCGGACAGGCCACCGGGCGGCTCACTGCACGCCCGGAACCCACGCGACTCCTGCTCGCTCTGCGGCGCAGCTCTCCGAGTCCGCTCGGGTGGACGTGGCGCTGCCCCCCACGCCACCGGAGGCTGGATGACCGGCTTTCCGGACGGGTTCGTGTGGGGCGTGGCGACATCGGCGTACCAGATCGAGGGCGCGGCGCGTGAGGACGGGCGCGGCGTGAGCGTGTGGGACACGTTCAGCCACGCGCCGGGACGGGTGCGGGGCGGCGCGACCGGGGACGTGGCCTGCGACCACTACCACCGCTGGCCTCAGGACGTGGCGCTGCTGCGCGAGCTGGGCGTGGGCGCGTACCGCTTCAGCGTGGCGTGGCCGCGCGTGCAGCCCGGCGGGCGCGGGCGGGCGAACGCGGCGGGACTGGCGTTCTACGACCGGCTGGTGGACGAACTGCTGGGGGCGGGCGTGCAGCCGTGGGTGACGCTGCACCACTGGGACCTGCCGCAGGAGCTGGAGGACGCGGGCGGGTGGCTCAGCCGTGACACGGCGCACCGCTTCGAGGAGTACGCGTTCTTGGTCGGGGAGCGGCTCGCGGACCGCGCGGCGGCGTTCATGACGCTGAATGCGCCGTCCGTGGTGATGATGCGCGGGTACGCGCACGGCACGCACGCGCCGGGGCGAACGCTGGGCCTGGGCGCGTTCCCGGCGGCGCACCATCAGCTGCTGGCGCATGGGCTGGCGGCGCGGGCGCTGCGGGAGGCGGGCGCGCGGCAGGTAGGCATCGCGAACAACTACGCCCCGGCGTGGCCTGCCACGGACCTTGACGCGGACGTGCAGGCGGCGGGCCTGCTGGACGCGCTGCACAACCACCTGTTCACCGATCCCCTGCTGCGCGCCGCGTACCCTGCGCCGGTGCTGGAGCTGCTGCGCGAGCACGCCCCGCAGGTGCTGGAGGCCGTGCGCCCCGGCGACCTGGACGTGATCGCCGCGCCGCTGGACATCCTGGGCGTGAACGACGACCGGCCGGACTGGGTGCGGGCCGATCCGCGCCGTCCCTTCGGCGTGGCGCCGGAACCCGCCCCGACGGGGGTGGCCGGGCCTGAGGGCCTCACGCAGACGCTGACGGACCTGAAGGCCCGGTACGGGGACGCCTGCCCGCCGCTGCTCGTCACGGGCAGCGGCCGCGCCCTGCCCGACGTGCCGGACGCGGACGGGCGGGTGCGGGACGCGGCGCGCATCCGCTCCCTGGAGGCGCACATCGAGGCCACCCGATTGGCGGTCCAGAAAGGCGCCCCGGTCAGCGGCTATCTTGCCTGGACTCTCATGGACAGTTTCGAGTGGGCGGACGGCTTCGACCAGCGTTTCGGGCTGGTGCACGTGGACTTCGGGACGCAGGTGCGGACCCGCAAGGACAGCTTTTTCTGGTATCAGGCGTGGCTGCGGGATCAGGCGTGAGTGCCGCCGCTCACGCGCCGCTGGCCCCCACCGCGCCCGTGTCGTGGCGATTCATGCTGCCGTACACGCTGGCGACCCTGGCGATGTGGATGGTCTTCAACGCGCCGGGACAGGTGCTGATCGGGCAGCAGCTCATCACGCTGGACGAGGCGCACAAGGAGGCGCACCTCGCGCTGATCCTGGGCGTGGGCGCGTTCGTGAGTCTGCTCGCCAATCCCCTTTTCGGCGCGCTGAGTGACCGCGCCCGTGGCGTTCTGGGCCGCCGCCGCCCGTACCTGATCGGCGGGGCCGTCGCCGCGGCTGCCGGCCTGCTGCTGCTCGGCGTGGGGGGCAGCGTCCCCGTGCTGGTCGCCGGGTGGGGCCTGACGCAGCTGGCCCTGAACGCCTATCAAGCCGCGCTGACCGCCGTCATTCCCGACCGCGTGCCGCCCAGCCAGCGCGCCACCGTCAGTGGACTGGCGGGCCTGTCGCAAGTGCTCGGCACGATCCTCGGCGTGGGCCTCACCGGGGCGCTGCCGGTCATGCTGGCCAAATACGCGCTGCTGGGCGCGCTGCTGCTCCTCGCCATGCTGGGTTTCGTGCTGACCAGCCGCGACCCGCAGGCGCCCGCCACCCCGCCCGCGCCGCTGACCCTGGCGGGCTTCCTCAGCCCGCTGCGCCACCGGGACTTCGCGCTGGCGTGGCTCACGCGCGGCCTCGTCACGCTCGGGTACGCGCTGGGCACCACGTACCTGCTGTACTTCCTGCGCGACCGGGTCGGCCTGAAGGACCCCGCCGCCGGGGTGTTCCAGGCGAACCTCGCCGCCGGGGGCGCCCTGCTGCTGACCGTCCTGCTGGGCGGCGTCCTGAGTGACCGCCTGGGGCGGCGCAAGGTGTTCGTGATCGGATCTACCGTCGTCATCGCCGCCGCCGCGCTGATGGGCGCGGGCTTCGGCGTGTACCTCGCCGTGGACGTCGCCCTGATCACCGAGGTGCTGCCCAGCGCGCACGACAGCGCCCGCGACCTCGGCGTGATCAACGTCGCCCTGACCCTCCCGCAGACCTTCGCGCCCGCCCTGTGCGCCCTGTTCGTCACCAGCCTCGGCGGGTACACGCCCCTCTTCCTGGCGGCGGCCGTCATGACGCTGATCAGTGCCGCGCTCGTGCAGGGCATCCGCGGCGTGCGCTGACGCACCCGGGCCGCCCCCTGCCGCGCAATTGGTGAAAGGTCACGGCCCGGGCGCGCGCCTCGGCGTACCGTCAGCGCATGACCATGCATGCCTTCACGGCCACCCAGCCCGGTGACCCCCTGACCCTGCAGTGGACGCCCGTGCCCACACCAGAGCCCGGCCCGGGCGAGCTCCGCGTGCGGCTGGCGGCCGTGACCGTCAACCCGGTGGATTTCAAGCTGCTGCGCGGCGGGCATCCCGCCTGGACGTACCCGCACGTGCCCGGCGTGGACGGCGCCGGGACCGTCGAGGCGGTCGGCCCGGGCGTGGAGACCCTGCGGCCCGGGGACCGCGTGGCGATGCACGTGGACCTCACGCGGCCCGGCGTGTTCGCCGAGGCGGTCGTCACGAGTGCCCACACGGTCGCCCGCGTGCCCGACGGGGTGCCGCTGACGGTCGCGGCGGCGCTGCCCTGCGCGGGCATGACCGCGTACCAGAGCCTCGACCGGCGGCTGGGCGTGCGGCCCGGCCTGTGGCGGCCCGGCGACTGGGTGCTCGTGAACGGCGCGAGCGGCGGGGTGGGCGGGTACGCCACGCAGCTCGCGCGGCGGGCGGGGGCGCGCGTGATCGGCGTGGCGTCCGCCGCGAACCACGCGTACCTGCGGCGGCTGGGGGCCGAGGTGACCCTGGATTACCGCGCGGGGGACCTGGCCGCGCAGGTGCGCGAGGTGACGGGCGGGGCGGGCGTGCCGGCGGTGGTCGAGACGGCCGGGCAGGCGACGGCGCTGCTGGACGCCGTCGCGTTCGGCGGGGGCATGGCGTGCGTGCTGGGCCTGCCGGACCTGCCCACCTACCGCGCGCACCCCGCGAAGATCAGCGTGCACCCGGTCGCGCTGGGGGCCGCGCATACCAGTGGCGACCGCCGCGCGCAGGAGGATCTGGGCGTCATGCTGGGCGACCTGCTGGCGCTCGTCCTGAACGGCGAGCTCGATCCGCTGGTGACGGACGTCCGGGAGCGGGAGGCGCTGCCCGCGACCCTGGCGGAACTCGCGGCGGGGGGCGTGCGCGGCAAGCTGGTCGTCCGCATGAGCGGCGAGGACTGACCCCGGGCCACCGGTCAGAAAGAGGGGGAGCGCGTCCTGTACGCGCTCCCCTTCCCTGTGGTGTCGCGGTTCAGTCGGCGGCGTGCAGGGCCGGGGCGTGGCGGTCGAGGCGGGCGCTGAGCAGGGTCAGGAGCAGGCCGCCCGCGACGAACAGCGCGCCGATCCAGAGGGTGGCGGCCAGACCCAGGGCGCTGCTGACGACCAGTCCGCCGATGAAGGCACCCGCGGCGATACCGAGGTTGAACGCGGCGATGTTCAGGGCGCTGGCGACGTCCACGCCGCCGGGCGTGAAGCGCTGCGCGAGCTGCACGACGTACACCTGCAGGCCCGGAACGTTGGCGAAGGCCAGGGCGCCCATCAGGAACAGGGTGATCACGGCCAGGACGGGGTGCGGGGCGGTGAAGGTGAAGGCCAGCAGCACGAGCGCCTGCGCCAGGAACAGCGTGGTCAGCGCCCGGACGGGGTCGCGGTCGGACATCTTCCCGCCGATGACGTTGCCGACGGCGATGGCGACGCCGTACACGAGCAGCAGGACGCTGACCATGTTCGCGCTGAAGCCAGTGATGGTCTCCAGGACGCTGCCGAGGTACGTGAAGGTGACGAAGGTGCCGCCGTACCCGAGGGCGGTCATGGCGAACACGAGCAGCAGGCGGGGGTGGACGAGCACGCGGGCCTGCTGGGCCAGGGTGGTGACTTCTCCACGGTGGAGGGTGCGGGGGAGCAGGGCGGCGGTGGCGATCAGGGAGACGACGCCCAGGGCGGTGATGATCCAGAAGGTGGCGCGCCAGCCGAGTTCCTGGCCGACCCAGGTGCCGGCGGGGACGCCGATGGCGGTGGCGAGGGTCAGGCCCGCGAACATGGTGGCGATGGCGCTGGCGCGTTTTTCGGGGGCGACGAGCCCGGCGGCGATGGTGCTGCCGACGCTGAAGAACACGCCGTGCGCCAGGGCGCTGAGGATGCGGGCGGTCATCAGCAGGGCGTAGGTGCCGGAGAGGGCAGCGACGACGTTGGCGGCGGTGAAGAGGGCCATCAGGCCGAGGAGCAGGTGGCGCCGGGGGAGGCGGCCGGTGAGGGCGGTGAGGATCGGCGCGCCGAGGGCGACGCCCAGGGCGTAGCCGCTGACGAGGAGTCCGGCGCTGGGGACGCTGACGCCGAGGTCGGCGGCGATGGTGTTGAGCAGGCCGACGATGACGAATTCGGTGGTGCCGATGGCGAAGGCGCTGATGGCCAGGGCGAGCAGGGCTGGGGGCATGGGGGGTCTCCTGGAGTGGGGGGCGGCGCAGTGGGGCACGTCACCCCCTGCTATAATGTTTGCACAAGCAATGCTTGCGTCTGCAAGTAAATTAGACTTGAACCTCTCCCCTGTCAACCCCCACCCTGGAGACCCATGACCACCGACCTCGAAACCCGCTGGCAGACCCTCGACCACGAGTGGCAGACCGTCAGTCGCGCCCTGGAACACGCCCTGAACACCCACCACGACCTCAGCCTCAGCGAGTACCGCGTCCTCGCCGCGCTGGAAGCCAAACACGACCACCACCACCGCATGCAGGTCCTCGCCGATCTGGCCGGGCTCTCCCAGAGCGCCACCACCCGCCTCGTCGCCCGGCTCGAGGCGCAGGACTGCGGCCTGCTCGCCCGCTACATGTGCCCCACCGACCGGCGCGGCGTGTACACCGAGATCACCCCCACCGGCCTCGCCAAGCTCGCCCGCGCCCGCCAGACCGTCCAGGACACCCTCGCCGGGCTCTGGACCGGCCGCGACACCCCCACCCCGGCCTGACCCCCACCTCTGCCCCGTCCCGCACTGACAGCCCCATGCGCCACTCGGCGGATGCGCTTCCAGCGCCGGGTCGCTAGCCTGAGAAGATGTCGTCTTCTGCCGTTCCGTCTCCTGCCGTGCCACCTGACGCTCCGCCGCGGAGCGCGCTGGGGGTGCTGGGCACCTACCTGGGGCCGCTGAAGTGGCAGGTGGCGGCGCTGGCCGCGCTGCTGCTGACCGGCACGGGCCTGAACCTGCTGCTGCCGCAGCTGCTGCAACAGTTCGTGGACAACGCCAAGCAGGGCGCAGGCGCGGACGTCGCGGGACTGGTGCGGCTGGCGGGCCTGTACATCCTGCTCGCGGTGGGCGTGCAGCTCATGACCGCCGGGGCGACGTACGTGGGCGCGCGGGTCGGCTGGACCGCCACGAACCGCCTGCGCGCCGACCTGATGGCGCACCTGCTGTCGCTGGACATGCGCGAACACAAGGAGCGCACGCCGGGCGAGATGATCGAACGGATCGACGGGGACGTGACGGCCCTGAGCAACTTCTTCTCGCAGTTCGCGGTGCGGGTGTTCGGCGCGGCGCTGCTGCTGACCGGCGCGCTGGTCATGTTCTTCCGCGAGGACTGGCGGATCGGACTGGGCGTGACCGTGTTCACCGCCGTCACGCTGACCGCCATGAACCGCGTGCGGAAGCTGGGCGTGGAACCCACCCGCCTGGAACGCGAGGCGAGCGCGCGGCTGTTCGGCTTCGTCGAGGAGCGTCTCGCGGGCCTGGAGGACGTGCGCAGCCTGGGCGCGGGCGGGCATCACCTGCGGCGCTTCCTGGACGTGCAGCGCCATTTCTTCACGCGCTCGATCAGCTCGTGGCGGCGGCGCAGCGTCGTGTGGCAGCTGAGCATGGCGCTGTTCGCGGTCGGGTACGTGGGCGTGCTGGGCGCGGCGGTGGGCCTGTATGCCAGCGGCGCGATCACGCTGGGCACGGCGTTCCTGCTCTACCAGTACATGACGCTGGTGGAGGAACCCATCGACCAGCTCACGCAGCAGCTTCAGGACCTCCAGAAGGCCGGGGCGAGCCTGGGGCGCGTGTCGGAACTGCTCGCGCTGCGCAGCGCCGTGCGCGGGGGCGAGACGCCCCTCCCGGCGGGACCGCTGCCGCTGGCGTTCCGGGACGTGACCTTCAGCTACGCCCCCGAGGACCCGCAGGCGCGCGGCGTGCTGCGCGGCGTGAACTTCGAGCTGCCCGCCGGGCAGACCGTGGGCCTGCTGGGCCGCACCGGCAGCGGCAAGACCACCCTCACCCGCCTGATCTCCAGGCTGTACGACGCCACGCAGGGCGAGATCCTGCTGGGCGGCGTGAACGTGCAGGCCACGCCCCTGCACGACCTGCGCTCCCGCGTGGCGGTCGTCACGCAGGACGTGCAGCTGTTCCAGGCGAGCGTGCGCGACAACCTCAGCTTCTTCGACCCGCACGTCACCGACGCGCAGGTGGAGGCCGCGCTGCACGAGGTCGGCCTGAGCACCTGGCTGGCCCGCCTGCCCGACGGCGTGCGGACGCCGCTGCCCACCGGGAGCCTGTCCGCCGGGGAGGCGCAGCTCCTGGCGTTCGCGCGCGTCATGCTGCGCGACCCCAGCCTGATCATCCTGGATGAACCCAGCAGCCGCCTCGACCCCGCCACCGAGGCCCTGCTGACGGCCGCCATGACCCGCCTGCTGTCGGGCCGCACCGCGATCATCATCGCGCACCGCCTCGACACCGTCGCCCGCGCCGACCGCATCCTGGTCCTCGGCGACGGCGAGGTGCTCGAGGACGGCCGCCGCGACGACCTCGCCCGCGACCCCCGCAGTCACTACGCGGCCCTGCTGCGCGCCGGACAACTGAACGAACACGAAGGAGTGCTCGCATGACCACCTCTCCCCTCCCCTCCTCACCGGCGCCCGCGAAGGAGCGGACCTTCCCGCTGTCGAAGGAACTGTTCCGTTACAAGCCGGGGCTGTTCGCGTTCAACCTGTTCATGTGGGGCATGGTGCACGCCAGCCCGGCGCTGCTGACCCTGGCGGTGAGCGGCGTGTTCCGCGCGCTGGAGCAGGCCGACAGCCTGAAGACCGGCGGGCAGCCGATCAATCCGGCGATTGCCGCCGCGTGGGTGTCGGTCGCGTGGTTCGCGTTCGTGCGCCTGAGCCGCTTCGGGATCTTCTACGGCGCGTTCCGCGCGTGGATCGAGCTGTGGTACACCCTGGACGCCCTGGTGCGCCGCAACCTCCTGAGCTACCTGCTCACCGCCCGCCGCTCCCGGCGCCTGCCCGACACGCCCGCCGAGGCGGTCAGCCGCTTCCGCGACGACGTGGAGGACGTCGCCGGGTACACGGAAGTGTGGGTGGACGGCGCGGGCTTCGTGCTGTACTCCGTGGTGGCGATCACGCTGATGGCCCGCGTGGACCCGCTCATCACGGCGCTGGTGTGCACGCCGCTGCTCTTGATGGTGGTGTTCGTGCAGCGCCTGTCGCCCACCATCCGCACGTACCGCCGCCGCATGCGCGAGGCGACCGCCCGCGTCACCGACTTCATCGGCGAGACCTTCGGGGCCGTGAGCGCCGTGAAACTCGCCGCGCGTGAAGGCGGCATGGTCACGCACCTGCGCTCCTTAGGCGAAACGCGCCGCCACGCCGCGCTGCGGGACGTGCTGCTGACCGAACTGATCCGCGGGGTGAACACGAACATGGTGAACCTCGCCGTGGGCCTCGTGCTGCTGCTCGGCGCGAACAAGGTGCGCGGCGGCACGCTGGACGTCGCGGACTTCGTGCTGTTCATCGGCCTGCTGCCCCGCCTGACCGGCAGCATGGGCTTCTTCGGGGACGCCATCGCCCGCCACCGCCGCACCGGCGTCAGCTACGACCGCATGACCCGCCTGCTGCAGGACGCGCCGGACACCACCATCGTCGAGCACCACGACGCCTACCTGAACCGCGAGGCGCCCGCCGCGCCCCCCGCCCCCACCGCCATCCCCCTGCGCGAGCTGCGCGTGGACGGCCTGACCGCCCTGCACCCCAGCGGTCTGGGCGTCCACGACGCGAGCTTCAGCGTGGCACGCGGCGAGTTCGTGGTGGTTACCGGCCGCATCGGCAGCGGCAAGAGCACCCTGCTGCGCGCCGTGCTGGGCCTCATCCCCACCCAGTCCGGCACCGTCGCCTGGAACGGCGAAACCCAGGACGACCCCGCCTCGTTCCTCGTCCCGCCCCGCAGCGCGTACACCGCGCAACTCCCGAACCTCTTCAGCGACACCCTGCGCGAGAACATCACCAGCGGCGCCGACGAGGCGCACCTGAACCGCGCCGTGCAGCTCGCCGTTCTGGAACCCGACCTGCACGCCCTGAGCGGCGGCCTCGACACCCCCGTCGGCGCGCGCGGCGTGAAACTCAGCGGCGGACAGATCCAGCGGGCCGCCGTCGCCCGCATGCTCGCCCGCCCCGCCGACCTCCTGGTGTTCGACGACGTCAGCAGCGCCCTGGACGCCCGCACCGAGGCGCAACTCTGGCAGGGCCTCGCCCAGACCGACGCCACCTGCCTCGTCGTCAGCCACCGCCGCGCCGCCCTGCTGCGCGCCGACCGCATCCTCCTGATGGAAGGCGGCCGCATCACCGATGAAGGCACGCTGCCTGACCTGCTCGAACGCAGCGACGAGATGCGCGCCCTCTGGGCCGAACAGGACGGATAAGGGCGGCACAGGAACAGGGGGCGTCGGCTGACCCGACGCCCCCTGTTCCTGTACCCGCTCAGCGGTCGGTGGTGATGGTGTACGTGCCGTCGCCGCTGCCCTGGACGGTGACGGTGCCCTGGCGGTCGGTGCGGTACACGCGCGCTCCGGCCTGCTTGTAGAGGTCCAGAGCCTTCTTGGTGGGGTGCCCGTAGGAGTTGGGCGTGCCGACGCTGATGACGACGTTCTCGGGGCGGACGTACGCGAGCCACGCGGCGCTGTCGCCGTTCGCGGCGCCGTGGTGGATGCTCTTGTACACCTGGAAGGGGCCCCTGAGGTCGTCGCGTTCCTGCGCGAGCCAGCCTTCGGTTTCCGGGGTTTCGCTGTCGCCGGTCATCAGGGCGCGGAAAGAACCGAACTGCAGGGCGACGCCGACGCTGTTCTCGTTCTGCCCGTCGCCCATGCCGGGGGGTGGGGCGATCACGCGGAGTTTGACACTGCCGAGGTTCACGGTCTGGTTGCTGGCTTTCGTGAAGGTGCTCCCGGCGTCCTGGAGGTTCTTCACGAGGCGCTCCCAGGTCTGGGTGGTGCCGCCCAGGCCGTTGTTGATGAACACGCGTGGTTTCAGCGTGGCGGCGGGGACGAGGCCCGCGATGTGGTCGGCGTCGGCGTGCGTGGCGACCATCAGGTCGAGCTTGTCGAGGTTCAGCTCGCGGATGTACTCGCGCATGCGGTCCCCGCTGCGGCCCCCGTCGATCAGGGCGGTCTTGCCCTCGGGGCTCTGGATCAGGATGGCGTCGCCCTGGCCGATGTCGAGGAAACGGATGGTGACCTGCCCGGCGGGTCCTCCCGTGGGCTTGGTTTCTGGGCTGTCCTGGCCGCCCTGTTTCATCCAGCCGCACGCGGCGAGGCTGGCAGTGCCGATCAGCACGAGGACGCCCAGCAGGTCTGACGGACTGGGGCCCTTGCGGGCAGCGGGTTTCTTCTTGGCGCGGCCGCGGGGCGGGGTTTTCGCCTCGGCTTTCGGGATGGCCCGGGCGCTGGCTTCAGGCGCTCTGGCGGGGGTCTTGCGGGCGGGCGCGGCCTTCTTCGGGGCGGCCTTTCTGGGGGCGGGGACCTTCTTCGGGCCGGTCACAGGTCGATCTCCCCCTGGTCGTTGGTGGGCGGGCCCTGGCGGGCGTTCAGGGCGTCCAGCTGCGCCTGCGCCTGCGTGCGCCGCGCCCGGGTCTCGTCGGGCAGCGCCTGGAAGCGCACCCCGTCCGGGCCGTCCTGCACGGCCAGCAGGTCGCCTTCGCGCACGCCGGCCGGGAGGTGACGCGCCGGCACGTCCACGGTCGCGCCGTCCGGGCGTTCCAGCCGCGCGACGGGCCCGTGGGGCGTCTCCTCCAGCGCGTCCACCGTCCAGCGGTCCGGGGTCGGGGCGCCGGGCCGCTGGGGTGCCGGGTCGACCTGCCCGCCGGAACGCTCTGTTTCAGACCGAAGATCTTCGGGCATCATGTCCTCAGCGTAGCCTACGGGCGGGGGTCAGGAGGCGTCCTGCTGCTCGGGCAGGGGCAGCAGGTGGCGGTGGTCGTGCTTCGCGGCGTACATCCGGCTGTCGGCGCGGCGCAGCCAGTCATGCACGGACTCGCCGTCCTGACTGGCTGCCAGCCCCACGTTCAGGAACGGCCGGGCGGGCAGCGCCCGGCGCTCCAGCCGGCTGAGCAGCAGCCCGAGCTGCTCCTGCGCCTGCGCCTCGCCGCAGGGCAGCAGCAGCGCGAACTCGTCCCCGCCCAGCCGGAACGCCTGGCCGCGTGCGGCGGTCAGGTCCAGCAGCGTCTCGGCCACGCCGCGCAGCACCTCGTCCCCGGCCGCGTGCCCCAGTTCGTCGTTGACGCGCTTGAACTGCTGCACGTCCATGACCGCCAGGGTCGCCGCGCCCGGCCGGCGCAGCGCCTCGGTCATCCGCAGCACGAACTGCCGGCGGTTGAGGAGGCCGGTCAGGGGATCGGTGTTCGCCTCGCGTTCCAGCTGCTCGTGCAGCGCGGCGTTCTCCATCACGATGCCCAGCTGCACGGCCAGCAGTTCCAGGAACTCCAGGTCCTCGGGCGTGAAGGCGTCCAGGGCGTAGCTCTGCACGGACAGCACCCCCAGCACGGTCGTCCCGGTCCGCAGCGGCACACCCATCCACGACATCGTGTGCGGCAGGTCCGGGCGGTAGTGCACGCGCACCACCGTCAGCCGCTCGCGTTCCAGGTACGCGGGCAGGTCGTTTTCAAGCCGGACGCGGCCCGCCACGACCCGTTCCAGCAGGCCGTCCTGGCGCGGCCCGAGCCACTGCTCCGTGATCACGTCGCTTTCCAGGGTCTGCACGGCCCAGCCGCCTTCGGGCGTGGGGCGCGCCAGCAGGGTCACGGACGACGCGAACAGCGCCTTGACCTGCCCATGCATGGTGCGCAGCAGTTCCTCGGTGCGGACGTGACGGGACAGCGCCGCGATCACCTGCACCAGAGAGCGGTACCGGGCAATCTGCCGCCGAGCGTCCGTCCATTCCGTGGTCACCTTCCCAGAATTGTGCCACATCAAATCTTTCGGGCCCGTCACAGCCCACCCCGCGCGCCGGCGGCCACCGACGCACGCTGAAGTGAGGATCGGGGACATTCCCGCGCGGGGGCCGGGCGTATGCTGCCCGTATGAACTGGCTCTCCGACCCGGCGCTCGCGCCCATCGCCCAGAAGGTGGAATCGGGGCAGCGCCTGAACTTCGAAGAAGGCATGCAGCTGTTCAGAACCCGCGACCTGAACACCCTGATGCGCCTCGCGAACCTCCGCAAGACGGCGCTGCACGGCGACAAGGTGTACTTCGTGCACTCCATGCGCCTGGAGTTCACGAACATCTGCTACGTGGGCTGCACCTTCTGCGCGTTCGCCGCGCACAAGAACGAGGCCCGCGCCTGGGACTACAGCCCCGAGGAGGTCGTGGCGCAGGTGGGCCGCCGCTACCTGCCCGGCATCACGGAACTGCACATGAGCAGCGGCCACCACCCGAACCACAAGTGGGAGTACTACCCCGCCATGGTCCGCGCGCTGCGCGAATCGTACCCGGACCTGCAGGTGAAGGCCTTCACCGCCGCCGAGATCGAGCACCTGAGCCGGATCAGCAAGAAACCCACCCTGGACGTCCTGCGCGAGCTCCAGGCAGCGGGCCTGAGCGCCATGCCGGGCGGCGGCGCCGAGATCTTCGCCGACCGCGTGCGCAAACAGGTCGCGAAGAACAAGGTCAAGGCCGAGAAGTGGCTGCAGATCCACAGCGAGGCGCACTCCCTGGGCATGCGCACGAACGCCACCATGCTGTACGGCCACATCGAGACGCTGGAAGAACGCCTGGATCACATGCACCGCCTGCGCGAACTGCAGGACGACTCCATGGCCCGCCACGGCGGCGGATTCCACGCGTTCATCCCGCTGGCGTTCCAGCCGCTGGGCAACACCCTGGCGCAGAACCTCGGGAAGACCGAGTACACCACCGGCCTGGACGACCTGCGCAACCTCGCCGTGGCGCGCATCTACCTGGATAACTTCCCGCACATCAAGGGTTACTGGGTGATGATCGGCTCCGAACTCACGCAGGTGAGCCTCGACTGGGGCGTATCGGACATCGACGGCACCATCCAGGAGGAACACATCGCGCACGCCGCCGGGGCGACCAGCCCCATGAAACTGAGCGAGCAGGGCATGATCCGCATGATCCAGCACGCCGGACGCCTCCCCGTGCTGCGCGACGCGTACTACAACGAACTCGAGACCTTTCCCGCGCAGTACGAGGCCGCCGACTGACATGCCCGACCTGGACGCCCTGCTGGCCGTGGACGACCGCTGGAACGCCGCGTACCACCACGGCGACCCCGGCGCGCTGGAGGGCGTCCTGGCGGCCGACTGGCTGGGCTTCCTCCCGGACGGCACGAGCATCAGCCGCGCCGACCTGATCACGCACTTTCCCACTGACTCCGCCCCCACGCTGATGATTGAGCGGCACGCCGCGCGCATCCATGGCGACGCGGCCGTCACCCGCCTCACCCTCTACGAGGGCCCTGCCCGCCTCCAGTCCGTCCTGCGCGTCTACAGCCGCGTGGACGGCCACTGGCAGGCGGTCAGCGCGCAGATCGTACCGTGACCCCACCGGAGACTCTATTGTCCCAGTCTGCCTCTACCGGCCGCCTCACCCCGTACCGCGCGGGGTGGATTCATTTCACGAATGTCGCGCCGATCCTGGATTCGCTGGTGCTGCCACCGGGCGTGACGGCCATCACGGGCGTGCCGACGCAGATGAACGCGGCGCTGCTGTCGGGTCAGGTGGACATCGCGAACATCAGTGCGGTGGAGTTCATCCGGAACGCGGACGTGCTGGAGGCCCTGCCGGATTTCAGCGTGGCGGTGCTGGGCCCGGTGTACTCCGTGAACCTGTTTCATACGCGCCCGCTGGAGGAGCTGCGGCGGGTGGCGCTGACGGCGCAGTCCGCGATGAGCGTGGCGCTGTTGGAGGTGCTGCTGCGGGAGCGCGGCCTGAGCCCCACCCTGGAACGCGCCGAGGGTGAGGCCGAGGCGCTGCTCGCGCAGGGCTTCGACGGGGTGCTGAGGATCGGGGACAGCGCGCTGCGCGAGTGGTACGGCGTGGTGGGCCCCCTGACGCCCGAGACGACCATGACCGGCCTCCCGCACGCGGCGCGGGGCATCACCGTGACGGATCTGGCGGAGGAGTGGTTCCGCCTGACCGGGCACCCGTTCACGTTCGCGGTGTGGGCGTACCGCAAGGACAACCCGCCGCCCCCCGAACTCGTGCAGGCCATGCGCGAGGCGAGGCGGGACGGCATCGGGCATCTGGCGGACGTGGCGGAGCGGCACGCGCGGAAACTGGGCCTGCCGGAACGGGTCGTGCAGCATTACCTGTGGAACTTCCGCTACCACCTCGAAGCGCCCGACCGGCTGGGCCTGCACGAGTTCGCCGCGAAAGCCGTGCCCGGCCACGCGCCGTTGACGTTCGGCCCCCGCCCCGGCGAGGAACGCACGCGGAGCAGCGCAGCGGACTGATACGGGGAGTTGGAAGTGGGAAAGCACGGAAGGAACGTGCCCACGCACCTCCAACTGGCCTCCCCTTCAAGGGGGAGGGGCAAAAGCGAAGAGAGAAAAGTCGATCAGCGGTGCGAAGCGTTCCACCTTTCACCGGACCGCTGCCTGCCACGAGCCGTCGGACGCGCAGCGTCCGGGCCTTCCAGCGTGGCGGCAGGATGGCGTCGAAGCCGGATACGTCAATACCCCATAACCGCACGCCGCACGAGTAGAACCTCTTGCCCAGTACAACGTAAGCTCCCCCTGCCCCTCTGGGGTAGGGGGTAGGGGGTTGGGGGGTGGGGTGGCCCGCCGCAGGCGCAACCGGACAAACCCGTCCACCTTGATTAATCACAGCAAGTGCATTTACTATAGAAAGCAGATGCCCCTGACCGACACCGAATCCGCCCTCCTCGCCCTGATCCGCGAGACGCCCCTGGCCACGCCGGAGGAACTGGCGCGCCGCCTGGGGTCCACGCGGGCGTCCGTGAACGTGCACGTGAGCAATCTGGTGAAGAAGGGCGCGCTGCTGGGCCGGGGTTATGTCCTGCCGGCGGAGTCCGGGCCGGGCCGCGTGGTGGTGGTGGGCGGCGCGAACGTGGACGTGAAGGCGCGCACCATCCAGACAGCCGTGCCCGGGACGAGCAATCCGGGCGTGACGGCGCAGGCGCCGGGGGGCGTGGCGCGGAATGTCGCGGAGAACCTGGCGCGGCTGGGCGTGCCCGCGTCGCTGGTGAGTGTGGTGGGCCGGGACGCGCTGGGCGACTGGCTGCTGCGCGAGACGGAGGCGGCGGGCGTGGACGTGCGGGCGGTACTGCGCGCGCCTGAGGTCTCGACGGGAACGTACACGGCGGTGCTGGATGCGAGTGGGGAGCTGCTGGTGGCGGTGGCGGCGATGGCAGCGGTGGAGGCCCTGACCCCGGCGGCGTTGCAGGAGCGGCGGGGGGTGCTGCGGGGCGCGGCGTGGGTGGTGGCGGACGGGAACCTGCCGGAGGCGTCGCTGGCGCATCTGCTGTCCCTGGCGGCCGAGGCGGGGGTGCCGGTGGTGTTCGAGCCGGTGAGCGTGCCGAAGGCGGCGCGGGTGCGCTCCGCGCTGGCCGCAGGTCTGGCCCCGCAGGCCGTGACGCCGAACGTGCCGGAACTGGGCGCCCTGCTGGGCCACGCGGTACCCGACGAGCCGGAGGCGCTGCGTGCGGCGGCAGCCGAGCTGCACGCGCAGGGGGTGCGGCTGGTGTGGGTACGCCGGGGCGCGGCGGGCAGCCTGCTGTCCGCGCCGGAGGGTGTCACCGAACTGTCCGCCCTGCCCGCCGAGGTGCGGGACGTGACCGGCGCGGGCGACGCGATGCTCGCGGCGTTCCTGGCCGCGCTCGCAGCGGGGCTGGCCCCGGCGGACGCGGCGCGGCATGGTCATGCGGCGGCGGCGCTGACCGTGGAGAGCGACCACGCGGTCTCCCCCACCCTCACCCCGGCGGCCATCCAGGCGCGCCTGACGGGGGCCGCCACGACCGGTTAGCCGTCCCACCCCTGCAGCGTTTCACCCTTTCATTCCCCATCACTCCGGGCCCACGGCCCCAGCGAGGTTTCCCATGACTCACGACATCAACCCGACCGTTGCCGCCTACCTGGACATTCACCCCGAAGTGGCCGCCGCCCTGGCCGAGGGCCGCGCGGTGGTCGCGCTGGAGAGCACGATCATCAGTCACGGCATGCCGTTCCCGCAGAACGTGGAGATGGCGCGCGGCGTGGAGGACGTCGTGCGCGCGCACGGCGCGGTGCCCGCGACCATCGCGGTGCTGGGCGGCCGCCTGAAGGTGGGCCTCACGCCCGAGGAACTGCACCTCCTGGCAACCGACAAGGGCGTGGAGAAGATCAGCACCCGCGACCTGCCGGTGACGGTGGCGCTGGGCAAACACGGCGCGACGACCGTGGCGAGCACCATGCGCGTCGCGGCGCTGGCGGGCATCCGCGTGTTCGCCACGGGCGGCACCGGGGGCGTGCACCGCGGCGCCGAGCGCAGCATGGACGTCAGCGCCGACCTGCTGGAGCTGGCGCAGACGGACGTGTGCGTGGTCAGCGCGGGCGTAAAGAGCATCCTGGATATCGGCCTGACGCTGGAGGTGCTCGAAACGCACGGCATCCCGGCCCTGACGCTGGGCAGCGAGGAGTTCCCGGCGTTCTACTCCCGCCAGAGCGGCTTCAAGGCGCCTTTGACGGTCGCCACGCCGGACGAGGCGGCGCGGGTCCTGAAGGCCAAGTGGGATCTGGGGGTGTCGGGCGGCGTGATGCTCGCCAACCCCATCCCCGAGGACGCCGAGATTCCCGCCGGGGAGATCACCCCGCAGATCGAGCAGGCGCTGCGCGACATGGACGCCCTGGGCCTGAAGGGCAAGGACACCACGCCGTACCTGCTGGGCCGCATGGTGGAGATCACCGGGGGCCGCAGCCTCGCCGCGAACATCGCCCTGGTGCGCCACAACGCCATGGTGGCCGCGCAGGTGGCCGTCGCCTACGCGCAGCTGGGTTGATAGTGAAAGGTTGATGGTTGATGGATTGGGGAACGGCCCGTCCAGCAACCATCAACGGTTGACCATTGACCTGTTCAGGCCTCGGCGCGCCGGCCGCCGAAGAGGCGGCGCAGGGCCGCAACGGCCGCGATCAGGACGATCCAGCCTTTCTTGAGCAGCAGCGGCAGCAGCACCAGCAGCCCGAGTTTCTTCGCGGCGACCACGCCGACGAGCCCGGCGATGCCGTACGTGGCGACCTTGTCGGTGCTGCCGTTGAAGTCCTCGTAGCGTGAGCCGGGGTTGAACGTGACCTGCGAGAGGACGGCGGCCATGTCGCGTCTGATCTGCGGAAGCTGGGTCATACCGGCGACGGCGTTCAGTTCGAGGACGTTGTCGCGGCCGAGGATGCGCACGGCGTAGTTCAGGGTGTGGGCGTCGTCGTGGTCGAAGGACAGTTCCTTGGCCCAGTACATCTTGTGGGTGGCCGCGTCGTACCGGGGCTGGTCGGCCCAGCCGATCAGGTCGAGGGTGGGGTAGCCGGCCTGCTCGCGTTCGGTGTTCTCGTCCTGCACGCCGCGCTGCATGTCCTTCAGGAGCTAGTCGTAGTTGATCTTCGCGGCGTCGCTGTCGCTGACGTGGCCGTCCCTGCTCTCGGTGATGACGACGCCCCACCCGGCCTGGGTCATGGGGTCGGTCCCGGCGGGGACGATCATGCCGAGCACGTCGCTGGCCGCGCCCTCGGGGTTGCCCCAGCCGTCCACGATGACCTGCCGGGCTCCATCGGCGTTCAGGTAGCGCAGGCTGGAACCGGTGTTCAGGGTGGCCTCGCCGTTCAGCAGGGGAATGGCGCCGGTCTGATACTTCAGGTTCAGCGGGGCGGGCGTGGTGGCCAGGGCCCCGCTGGCCACGAGGGCCAGAGCGAGCGTGAAGCGTTTTTTCATCATGCTCTCAGGGTAGAAGGGGGCGCCCCGGCCCGCTGCCTCAGGTGAGCCGCGGCCGCCGGGGGTACGGTGGGGGGCACAAGGGGTGAGGGTTGACGGACGGGGCGTTTCCCCATTCCATCAACCCTCACCTTTCGACCGTCAACTCTACGCGGGCTGAGCGCTCCCCAGCTTGCGGCCCTCGCCGTGTTCCTCGGCCTGCACGTCGGCGTTCACGGATGGAAGCTGCTCGCCGTTCAGGACGCGGGTGAGGCGGTTCATGTCCAGCGCCTTCTCGCTGCGGGCGACGACCAGGGTGGCGACGCCGTTGCCGATGATGTTGGTGATGGCGCGCCCTTCGCTCATGAAGCGGTCGATCCCGAGGATCAGGGCGAGGCCCGCGACCGGGACGCTGCCCAGCGCCGCCAGGGTGCCGGCGAGGACGACGAAGCCACTGCCGGTGACGCCCGCCGCCCCCTTGCTGGTGAGCAGAAGGATGGCCAGCAGGGCGAGTTCCTGCGCGAAGCTCAGGTCGGTGTTGGTGGCCTGGGCGATGAACACGGCGGCCATGGTCAGGTAGATGCTGGTGCCGTCGAGGTTGAAGGAGTACCCGGTGGGGACGACCAGCCCGACCACGCTCTTGTTCGCGCCGGCGTGTTCGAGTTTGGTCATCAGGCGCGGCAGGGCGCTCTCGCTGGAGCTGGTGCCCAACACGAGCAGCAGTTCTTCCTTGATGTAGCGCAGGAATTTCAGCAGGCTGAAGCCGGCCAGCTTGGCGATGACGTTCAGGACGACGAACACGAACAGCGCGCAGGTGACGTAGAAGGTCCCCATCAGGGCGGCGAGCTGCTGGAGGCTGCCGACGCCGTACTTGCCGATGGTGAAGGCCATCGCGCCGAACGCGCCGATCGGGGCGAGCTTCATGATGAAGCCCAGGATCTGGAACACCAGGACGCTGACCGCGTCGATGCCTTTCAGGACGCGCTGGCCCAGGTCGCCCATGCGGATCAGCGCGAAGCCGCTGAGCAGCGCGATGAGCAGCACCTGCAGCAGGTCCCCCTCGGTGAAGGCGCTGACGAAGGTGGTGGGGATGATATGCAGCACGAAGTCCGCGACGGTCTGTTCCCCGGCGGCCTCGGTGTACTTGGTGATGGCGCTGGTGTCGAGGGTGGCGGGGTTGATGTTCATGCCGCGCCCGGGGCCGACGAGGTTCACGACGACCAGCCCGATCAGCAGGGCGGCGGTGGTGACGACCTCGAAGTACAGCAGGGCCTTCCCGCCCACCCGGCCGATCTTCTTGGTGTCGCGCATGCTGGCGACGCCGCTGACGACCGTGCAGAAGATGATCGGGCCGATGACGACCTTGATCAGCTTGATGAAGCCGTCCCCGAGGGGTTTGAGCCCTTCCCCGACGGTGGGGAAGAAGTGGCCGACGAGCACGCCGATGACGATGGCGGTCAGCACCTGCACGTAGAGGCTGCGGAAAATCTTGGGCATGGGGGGTCCTCCGGTGCGTCACGGGGACGCGGGTGGGGGCGCGCGGGCCGGGGCGCGCCGTGAGGGTGGGGTGGCCTGCGCGGGTGCAGGTCGGGGCGGAAGTGTGGTGCCGCCCAGCATGCGCGCGCAGGGGGACGCCTGTCCCCGGCGGGGCAGGGCGGTCGCCGGGGCGGGCGGGGCTGCGCGCCGTCCCAGTGAGCGCGGGGAGGGCACCGGGGCGGGCGGGGGATTCGTACACGCGGTGAACACAAGGGCCGGGGGGGCGTGGGGCGGGCCTACACTGGGGGCCCTACACTGGGGGCACCGTGGCGCTGCGTCTGCCCCTTCCGTCCCGCGTGCCGTCCCTGGCGCGCGAGGTGGCGCTGCCGCACACGCCTCGGCTGCTGCGGGTGGGACCGAGGCTGTTCCTGACGACGCTGGGGGCGTTTCTGGTGCTGGGCCTGCCGGTGGCGGGGCTGGTCAGTCAGGGCGTGTACGACGGAATTCACCGCTCGTTCGCGGAGCGGTCGCTGCGCGAGTCGCGGCTGGTGGCGGCCCTCCCGCCGGTCGTGGCAGCCCTGTCGGGGAACGCGGCCGAGCGGGCGAACCTGAACGCCCTGATGAACCGCTACCGGGATCAGCTGGGCGCGGATTACGTGGTGGTCACCGACCGGGACGCGCGGCGCCTGACGCACCCGAACCCGGCGCAGGTGGGGCAGCGCATGCAGGGCGGGGACTTCACGGCGTTCCTGCGGGGCCGGAGCGTCACGGAGACGGTGCAGGGCACGCTGGGCCGCTCGGTGCGGTCGAAGGTGCCCATCGTGGACGGCGCGGGGCGGGTGCTGGGACTGGCGAGCGTGGGCTTCCTGCTGCCCCGGTTGCGGGACGTGTTCCTGGACGTGCTGCGCGCGGGCCTGCCCTGGTACCTGCTGGCGCTGGGGCTGGCCCTGGCTCTGGCGCTGGGTGTGGCGCGGCGCGTGAAGACCGAGATGCTGGGCCTGGAACCCGAGCAGATCGCCGGTGGCCTGCGGCAGTACCGGGCGGTGCTGAACACCCTGGAGGAAGGCGTGCTGGTGGCCCGCGCGGGGCAGGTGTTCGTGATGAACCCCCAGGCCCGCGCGCTGCTTGGAACACCAGACGCCGCATTACCCCTCCCGTGGCCGCCGGGCCTCCCGCTGCCCGTGCCGGAGGCCGGGCCGGTCACGGCGGAAGTGGCGGGCCGCCCGGTGCTGCTGGCCGCGCAGGAGGCCGGCGAGGGCGCCGTGGTGGTCACGCTGCGGGACCTGGCGCGGGTGCGGGCCCTGGCGGACGAGCTGACCCAGTCGCAGCGCTACGCGGAACTGCTGCGGGCGCAGACGCACGAGTTCACGAACCGCCTGCACACCCTGGCGGGCCTGCTGCACCTGGGCGAGACGCGCGAGGCCCTGGCGCTCATCCACGCGCAGTCGGCCCGGCACGAGGCGCACCTGCAGGCGGTGGGGGCGCTGCGGCACGTGCGGCTCTCCGCGCTGCTGCTGGGCAAGTTCGACCGCGCGGCGGAACGGGGCGTGACCCTCACCCTCGATCCGCTGTCGGCGCTGCCGGCCACGCTGCCGCCCGGCGTGCTGGACGGGCTGGAACTCGCGGCGGGGAATCTCATCGAGAACGCCCTGGACGCCACGCAGGGCCAGCCGGACGCCGAGGTGCGCGTGTTGATCGCTGCCGACCCGGAAGGTCTGATCCTGGAGGTGCGCGACACGGGCCCTGGCGTGCCCCCGGCGCTGGCGGGAACCCTGACCGTGCGGGGCGTGAGCAGCAAGGGCACGGGGCGGGGCGTGGGGCTGGCCCTGGTGTCAGACCGCGCGCAGGCGCTCGGCGCGACCCTCACCCATGACCGCGTGAATGCGGACGGGCGGGACTGGACGCGCTTCACACTGGACGTGCCCCTCCCCGAGGCCGAACAATGATGGGCGTGACCTCTCCCCCACCGCTGCGCGTGCTGATCGTCGAGGACGACCCGCAGATCGCGGCGCTGCACTGGCGGCTGCTGGAGCGCGCCGGGGGCTTCACGGTGCTGGGGCAGGCGGAGTCGCTGCGGGTGGCGCGGGCCATGCTGCGCACCCTGCACCCGGACCTGCTGCTGCTGGACGTGCACCTGCCCGACGGGCGCGGCCTGGACCTGCTGCGCGAGGCGCGCATGAGTGGCGTGCGGGTGGACGCGATCCTGGTCACGGCGGCCAGTGACGCGCCCAGCGTGCAGGACGCGCTGCTGCACGGCGCGGCAGATTACCTCGTGAAGCCCGTGACGCCCGAGCGCTTCACGCTGGCGCTGGAGCGCGCCCGGGAGCGCGCGGCGCTGTGGGCGCAGGGGGACGTGCGCCAGGGCCACCTGGACGCCCTGTTCGCCCCGCCCGCCGCCCCGGACGCCGCGGGGCTGGACGGGGACACGCTGCGCCGCGTGCGGGCCGCCCTGCGCGACCTGGGCGAGGCGAGTGCCGCCGAGCTGGGTACCCGCGTGGGCCTCAGCCGCGTGACCGCGTGGCGGTACCTGGAGCACCTCGTCGAGACCGGCGAGGCCAGCGTGGGCACCGACGCCCGCACCGGGGGCCGCCCCGCCAAACGCTACCGCCGGGTGTAGCGGGGACTTGCGTGCATTGCGTGCCCGGCGCGGCTGTCCCTGACCGGGGAACGTGTCACGCTGGGCGTTTCGGGGCGGTGGTACGCTCAGAGACGCTATGGATTCTTACGACGTTCTGGTGATTGGTGGCGGCCCCGCGGGGTACGTGGCAGCGATTCGCGCGGCGCAGCTGGGCTTCAAGACCGCCTGCGTGGACGCCTTCGAGCGGGGCGGCAAGGCGTCCCTGGGGGGCACGTGCCTGAACGTGGGCTGCATTCCCAGCAAGGCGATGCTGGACAGCAGCGAGAAGTTCGAGATGCTCCAGCATGACTTCGCCGAGCACGGCATCAACGTGCAGGGCGCGTCGGTGGACGTGGCGCAGATGCTCAAGCGTCAGAGCGGCGTGGTGGACAAGCTGACGGGCGGCGTGGCGTTCCTGTTCCGCAAGAACAAGATCACCAGCATTCACGGTCTGGGCCGCCTCGTGCGCCAGGACGGCGACGCCTGGATCGTGGACGCGGCGGGTACGGAAGTGAAGGCCAAGCACGTGATCGTCGCGACGGGCAGCAGCCCCCGCGCGCTGCCCCTGGCGCCCTTCGGCGGGCACGTCGTGGAAAACAGCGGCGCGCTGAGCTTCACGGAAGTGCCCGGCAAGCTCGGCGTGATCGGCGCGGGCGTGATCGGCCTGGAACTGGGCAGCGTGTGGCGCCGCCTGGGCGCGCAGGTCACCGTTCTGGAGGCCCTGCCAGGCTTCCTGATGGCCGCCGACGACGCGATTGCCAAGGAAGGCCTGAAGCTGTTCCAGAAGCAGGGCCTGGACTTCCACTTCGGCGTGAACATCACCTCCGTCGAGCAGGACGAGACCGGCGTGAGCGTGACCTACACCGAGAAGGAGCAGGAGGTCACGGCGCGCTTCGACAAGCTGATCGTCTCCATCGGCCGCGTGCCCCACACCCAGGGCCTGGGTGCCGACGCGGTGGGTCTGGCGCTGGATGAGCGCGGCTTCGTGAAGGTGGACCACCACTACCGCACGAACCTCCCCGGCGTGTACGCCATCGGCGACGTGATCGGCGGCGCCATGCTGGCCCACAAGGCCGAGGAGGAGGGCGTGGCCCTCGCCGAGATGCTCGCCGGGCAGGCCGGGCACGTGAACTACGACGTGATTCCCTGGGTGATCTACACCAGCCCCGAGATCGCCTGGGCCGGCCTGACCGAGAAGCAGGCAAAAGAGAAGGGCCTGAGCATCAAGACCGGGCAGTTCCCGTTCAGCGCGAACGGCCGCGCCCTGGGCCACGGCGACACGCGCGGCTTCGTGAAGATCATCGCCGACGCGCAGACCGACAAGCTGCTGGGCGTGCACATGATCGGCGGCGGCGTCAGCGAGCTGATCGGCGAGGTCGTGGCGATCATGGAGTTCGGCGGCAGCAGTGAGGACCTGGCCCGCACCGTCCACGCCCACCCCACCCTGTCCGAGGTCGTCAAGGAGGCCGCCCTGGCCACCGACAAACGCGCGCTGCACATGTAAAAACCGCACTTCAGACGGGGCGTGACCGCGGCGGTCCGCCCCGCCTCTCTCTGGCCCCGCAGGGCACCCGTCCACACCGCTTGACGAAACTGGGGAAACCCTGTATCTTTCTGTGCGTGCCGGAAACGGCGCCCCTTGAAAGGCAGGAAGCGAAGGCGCAAGCCGACGACAACTGAAGTGGTGTGGCCCCATCGTCTAACGGTTAGGACACTACCCTTTCAAGGTAGCGATACGGGTTCGAATCCCGTTGGGGTCACCACGAACGCTCGCCTCTGCTCACGCGGAGGCGAGCGCTTTTTGATCCCCCGCAGGCCCGGCGCATGAGCCAGCACTGGGAGGGGACAGCCCATGCCCCCTCCCAGTGCTGGCCGCCAGGATCAGTGCGCGCCGGGGTCAAGTGCCAGGACGCGCCGGGTGGCCTCCGCCAGAATGGTCTGGACGGCCTCCTCGCTCTGGGCCTCCACGTACACCCGCACCACCGGCTCCGTCCCGGACGCGCGGAACATGGCCGACGCCCCTCCGTCCAGCAGCAGCTTCACGCCGTCGCGGGTATTCACGCCCTGCACGGCGTGCCCGGCCACCTCGGCGTACGCCGGTGCGGCACTCAGCAGCGCGGCCTTATCGAACGCGGCGCTCAGGTGCAGATCGTTGCGGTCGTAGAAGTGCCGGAATCCCACCTCCTGCTCGATCTGGGCGAACAGGTCGTCCAGGCTCAGGCCACTGGCGGCCACGGCCTCGATCATCAGCAGACTGTTCAGCAGCCCGTCACGCTCGGGAATGTGCCCACGGGAGGACAGGCCGCCGGACTCCTCGCCTCCCATCAGCACGGCCAGCCGCTCGTCCGCCTGACCTTCCAGGAAGGCGTCCGTGATGTACTTGAAGCCCACCGGCGTCTCCAGCACGTCCAGACCCAGCCGCCCGGCCAGCAGCTCAATCACGCGGCTGCCCGACACGGTCTTTACCACGCGGCCCCTCAGGCCACGCCCGTACAGGTGCCACAGCAGCACGGCGAAGATCTGATGGCTGTTGAAGAAACGGCCACCTGCCGTGACGGCCCCCACCCGGTCGGCGTCCCCGTCCGTGATGACGCCCAGGGCCGTCCCGGTCTCCCCGGCCAGTCGCGTGATCAGGTCACCCAGGTTCTGCGGAATCGGCTCGGGGTTCACGCCATAGAACATCGGGTCCGGCCGGCCGTGCAGTTCCTCGAAGTGCAGCGGCAGCGCCCGGCTGCTCACGTAGTCGGCCAGCCACCCGCAGGCAGCGCCACCCATGGCGTCGTGCACCACCAGGCCCCGGTAGGACCGCAGCGTCTCCAGGTTCAGCTGCCGGTCCAGCTGTGCGTAGTAGGCCTCGCGGATGTCCAGCGGCTGGACTGTCCCCCGCGCGCCCTCGTACTGGCTGGGGTGACTGAGCGCCTGCTCAATCTGCGCGACGGTCGAGGGCGTGGCGCTGCCACCGTAGGCCCCCTTGATCTTGTAGCCGTTATAGGGCGGCGGGTTGTGCGAGGCCGTGATCATGACGCCGCCCGCCGCCCCGTGATGCACGACCGCGAACGACAGCGCAGGCGTGGGGAGAAACTCCGGCGCCAGCAGGACGTCCAGGCCCTGCTCGGCCATGACGTCCGCCACGACCCGCGCGAACCCGCTCCCCTGGAAGCGCGTATCAAACCCCACCACGACCAGCCGGCCACCCCCCTCCCGCACCACCTGCGCGTGGGCCCGCGCCACGATCCGCACGTTGTCGTAGGTGAAATCCTCAGCGATGATGTCCCGCCAGCCATCCGTCCCGAACTTGATCGGCATATGGCCCACAGTGTACCGGGCCGCCACCCACACGGCACTTATACTGCGCAGCATGACGGTTCACCAGCCCGAGGCGCCGGTCAGCCCCCCGCCCCGCTGGGTGAGCTGGCTGATCGCGCTGACCCCCATCTTCCCGCCACTGTACCTGGCGGCCTTCGCCACCCTGGGCCACCTGCGCCGGCTGCCCCTCACCGCGCGGCGCGTGCTGTTCTTCTTCGCCGCCACCCAGCTCATCGCGGCGCTGTTCACGCCTGCCCCGCTGACGTCAGTGGGCCTGGCGGCTCTACGTACCGCCGAGGCGCTGGCGATGGTCGCGGCCGGGGCGTACCTCAAGGACAGCCGCCTCCTGCGCCCGCTGCTGTGGGGCCAGCTGGCCATCTTCGCGAGCGCCTGGGCCTACACCCTGGGCACGCAGGGCTGGGAGGGCGTGCAGGCGCGCCTGGGCCACCCGTACTACTACGTCGTCACGCTGGGTCTGGTCGCGGTGATCGCCCTGTGGCTGATCGTGTTCTGGCGTGGCGGAGGCTGGTGGCGCTGGCCCGCCGGTCTGTTCGCGCTGGCCACCCTGCTGGCCTCCGGCAGCCGCGGCCCACTCCTGGCCCTGTTCACGGGCTCTGTCGCCGCCCTGGCCTTCCAGAAGGGCAAGCAGCGCCGCCCATGGCTGCTGCTCCCGGCGGTCGGGCTCGTGGTTCTCGCCATGGTGAGTTTCAAGGCCCAGATTCCCTTTAAACCTGTCGAGCGGCTGCTAAACGATCAGACCAGCGGCCGGGAACTCGTCTGGAAGGACGCCGTCCAGGGCTGGCAGACTTCACCCATCGGCGGAGTCGGTCCCTACCAGGGAGGCCCCTATCTGACCTACCTGTTCAAGGACGGCTGTCAACTGACCCCCACGCTGGAACGTAATGAGATTCGCTGCCCCGAGAGCCTCACTCGCTGGGCCAGCGTGCTGTTGATTGCCCACAACGTCTGGCTCCACTGGTTGTTGGAAACAGGAGTAGTTGGGACGCTGGGCCTGCTTGCCGTGACCATATATGGCACTTGGCTGGGCATGCGCCAAGGCGATCCATTCGTCATGGCAATCACCTTCGGCTTCGCGGCCATAAATATGGTCGACGTCGTCCTGACTTTACCAAGCGTTCACTTTGCCGAGTTATGGTGGGCTCTCATAGGCGTTACCGTAAGACGATCCACGAAAGAATAGAAATTTCCATAAAGTAAATAAAATAACGCCGACTAACAATATTATAGTTGACAATTCAGGCTTTGAAATAGGGTCTACCTTCCTGAAAATTACATACGGAGAGTATATGTATGCGCAGCCCCCTATATTTGATTTGCCAAGGCAATCAATTTCTATATCTAACGTTCGCACTTGTGGGTACTGAGCAAGGGAGATCGCTATCAGAGCGCCCTCGGATTTGCTATTTTTTTGAATATCAACCACTTTATTCTTCAATCGAGCAGTTACCTTAAATACCTGCGGAGAATATACGTACAATACAGCATTGATAGCACCTTCATCAGACCAAGAGAGCTGCATATTTTTACTTGTAATACGTCTTAAAAAGTTAATGCCATCGAATTCCAATGCACCCGCTCCAGATACTTTTAATGATGTCTGAGGATCGTCTAGGATTTCTTTAAAGACATGCACTCCCACTTCCTCACTTTTCTCTTGTCCATTTCGCTTAATAAGCTTAACTTGAGTCAAATATTGTTTTAGAGGATCATCACAAGGCTCTTCGGAACATTTGAAGTCCCATGAAATTGTGTGAGTTCCTGATTTAACAAAAACTCCCGCGCGCTCTTTTTCCTCCAGCTTATTTTTGGCGAAGCGCCGCTGCTGCAGCAGTGCTCCATCCATAAAAAGCCGAGAGGTTACACCCTGCGATCTTGAATATAACTGATATTCAACTTGAACAAATTGCGGGGTATTCAATTTAAATTCAAGGAACGCATGCGTTCCTTGAATTTCACGGTAATAGTTAATGCCGTCAAACTTTGGATCAGACAAGCCAACCAAGTTCCACCCAGTCGGCACGTCTGTTCTCAAATCAACGGTGGTGACATCATGCTCAGACGCGGACATCACTCCAAGATGCCACAAGTGACAGCCAGCGGTCGGTGTTGAGGCTGACATCGCCAGGCAGGGTCACGCCGGCCTGTGCGCGGGTGCCTTCCTGCACGTCTGCCTTGCGACGACGGGCGAGTTCGAAGACACTTTTGCGTTCAGTGACGATATGGAGCAGGTCGTGCGGGATCTCGCGGGCATACGTGATGGCCTGCGCAATCTGCGGGGCAAGCACGTCCACGTAATCCTGGCCGGTGAAGACGTCACTGAAGGCAACGGGGTACGCGAACTCCCGTGGGCGGAAACTGGTACGGATGATCAGGTGATCATGCGCCGCTCGGGCCGCTTCCTCGGCAATCAGTTTGGTCAATGCGTAGTAGTTGACGACTGGGCCAGGTGTGTCGTCCTCACGGTAACCGCCCGTATCGCCGCTGAACACGTAGTCAGTGCTGATGTGCACCAGTTTGGCATTCACGGCGTTGGCGGCGGCTGCCATATTCCGGGTGCCGATGACGTTGGCGTTCCAGCAAGCTTCACGGTCACGCTCGGCGCCGCCCACGTTGGTGTAGGCCGCGGCATGCACGATCAGGTCAGGCTGTTCACGCTGCGCAGTGGTCAGCACCTGCCCGGCGTCGGTGATGTTCATCTCCCCGGAGGTAGGGGCCACGATACCGGGCAGCAGGGCCCGGAGTTCCGTGCCCAGGCGGCCGCCGCCGCCCGTCAGGAGGATCTTCATCCCATGTCCTCGGCCCACAGGTCATCACCGAAGAAGTTCCAGGGCAGGCGGCCCTCATTGGGGTCCGTGATGTCGAACTGTGCGTCCATGGTGTACAGCAGCGTCGCACCCTGCTCACCGGCCTGGTAGCCGTGGGCGACACCACTGGGGATGTGCACCATCATGGGCTGCTCGCCACTGAAGACCAGTTTGCGTTTGACGCCCAGGGTGGGGCTGCCCTCGCGGCAGTCGACGAGCCAGATCATCAGCTGGCCCTGCAGCACGCACCAGATCTCGTTCTGCTCCTGCTTGACGTGGATGTGGAAGGCGTTGATGCGTTTCGGGGCTGCCCACGACACGCTGATCTGGCGGGGGGTCAGCTGGCCGGGCAAGCCCTGCACGCCCTGTTCGTCCAGGCGGACATACTCCATGAACGCGCCGTTCTCACTGCGGTTCTTCTTCAGGGCGTGAAACCACACCCCGTCAATCTGTGGGGCCGCCGGATACGTCTCGAAGTTCAGGGCCTGCGCGTACTCGTGGGCAAGACGGACGGTGTGTTCAGCCATGGCGTTTCTCCTTGCTCAGTTTCAGCAGGTACTTCCCGTACCCGTTCTTGGCGAGTTTCTGCGCCTGCTCCAGCAGCATCTCGGTGCTGATCCAGCCGTTGCGCCACGCGATCTCCTCGGGCGAGGCGATCTTCAGTCCCTGTCGGTGCTCGATGGCCTGCACGAACAGACTGGCCTCCAGCATGCTCTCGTGGGTGCCAGTATCCAGCCAGGCGAAGCCCCGCCGCATGAGCTGCACGTCCAGCAACCCGTCGTGCAGGTAGGTGCTGTTCACGTCCGTAATTTCCAGCTCACCGCGCGGCGACGGCTTGATGCTGCGGGCAATATCGACCACGCGCTCGTCGTAGAAGTACAGACCCGTGACCGCGTAATCCGACTTGGGCTCGGCTGGCTTCTCCTCAATGGATAGCGCCTTCCCAGTGTCATCGAAGTCCACCACGCCGTAGCGTTCCGGATCGCTCACCTGGTACGCGAAGACGGTGGCGCCCTCGGGGCGGCTGTTGGCGTCCTGCATCAGGTCCGACAGGTCATTGCCGTAGAAGATGTTGTCACCCAGCACCAGCGCACTGGGATGCCCCGCAATGAACTCCTCGCCGATCAGGAAGGCCTGCGCGAGGCCATCAGGCCTGGGCTGCACCTCGTACTGTAAGCGGATGCCCCATTGCGATCCGTCACCCAGCAGCTGCTTAAAGCGCGGGGTGTCCTCCGGCGTGCTGATGATCAGGATGTCCTGCATGCCACCCAGCATCAGGGTGGTCAGCGGGTAGTAGATCATCGGCTTGTCGTAGATGGGCAGCAGCTGCTTGCTGACTGCGATGGTCGCCGGGTACAGGCGGGTGCCTGACCCGCCCGCCAGGATGATGCCCCGGCGGGAGGTAGTGAAGGCGGTCACTTGACCTCGGGGCCCGCGAGTCGTTCGGCGTACTGGCGGTCATAGTACTCGCGGAACTCACCGCTGCGGATCGGTTCCCACCACCAGCGGTTGTCCACGTACCAGCGCGCAGCCTCAGCAACCGCCTGCCGGGGGTCATACTTCGGTTCCCAGCCCAGCGTGCGCAGCTTATCCACGTTCATGGAGTACCGGCGGTCATGGCCGGGGCGGTCCGTGACGTGCCTGACCAGGCTGTGGTCCTTGCCCAGTGTGTCCAGAACAATGTCTACCATCTCCAGGTTGGTCATCTCACGGCCCGTGCCGACGTTGTAGACCTCACCGATCTCGCCTTTCAGGAGCACGGTCTCGATGCCGGTGCAGTGGTCATACACGTGCGCGTAGTCACGCATCTGCAGGCCGTCCCCATAGACCGGGATGGGCTCACCCAGAATGGCGTTCGTGCTGAAGAGCGGTACGGCCTTCTCCGGGTACTGGTACGGCCCGACGTTGTTCGCGCCGCGCGTGATCGTCACGGGAATGCCGTACGTGATCGCGTACGCCTGCACCAGCTGATCCGCCGCTGCCTTGCTCGCCGCGTACGGGCTGCGCGGGGCCAGTTCATCAGTCTCCACGCTCTGGTGGTTGTCCTTAATGTGGCCGTACACCTCATCGGTGCTGATGTGGTGCAGACGGATGCCCAGCTCCCGTGCCACCTCCAGCAGGACGTGCGTGCCACGCACGTTCGTGTCCGTGAACACCAGCGGCCCCAGAATGCTCTGATCCACGTGCGTCTCCGCCGCAAAGTTCACGATCAGATCAATGGACTCGTCCTGGCAAGTCCGGCGCACCAGATCCTGATCCCCGATATCCCCACGACCAGCGACACGTTCGCCGTGTCCCACAGGTCATGCAGGTTCTCCTTCCGGCCCGCGTAGGTCAACTTGTCGTACACCACCACCCGGCTGTCCGGGTGCTGCGCCAGCCAGTAGCGCACAAAGTTACTGCCGATAAAACCACAGCCGCCTGTTACTAAAAGATTTCCGATTCTTTGCATACTTACTCCTTTGACTTGTTCCAGTGATAGCTATGCATGCTTGCGTACACCTTAAAGCTCTTTGGAAGGATTCTATGACGCTTTCCAAGCTGATATCCAGAAAGTTTTGCAAACGCTTCCAGAAATACTAATGGAATTAAGCTTGTCTTGCCATGGCTGATGACATATCGCATCTGACGTTTTAAGAATTTTACACCTTCGCCTTCCACGGAAACAGCAGGCAGTCTGGCCGTATTATCCGCAAAAAATGTACCAACATCGAAATTTCTCTTAAACTGCTGCAAGAGAGAGTATTCGTGAGAATGAATAACTTCAGCCAAGTGAACATACTTGATGTTGTATCCAGCAGATATTACCTTGACTGCCAGTACCATATCTTCATTCATTATAACGTCTTCGGGGAATCCGCCTAAATCTTTAAAAATCTCAGTGTCAATCGCAGAACATACATTAGAATAGAAAAATGCTTTCACTCCTAAATCTTCTATGCTTGATGCATTCTTTATAATATCATGATCAGGATAATTAAAATATCTAGAAAAAGTCTCCAGCAAAGAAGCGTCTTCTCTTGGAAGTTGGCGCCCATAAGTTGCCGCAGCATCATTTAAAATAATTGGCTTAATAAGATTCTCTAAAAAACTTTTACTCAATACGAGTGCATCCTGAGTAAGAAAAACCAGTATTTTAGATGGAGCCCTAAGAGCAATCAAGTTTCTAGTCGCACCGTGGTTAAAGCTTGATTTATCTATTTGTATTACGTCTTCAAAAATGTTTCTAATTTCATCTATATTCCTACTACCAGAATCAACTATAGATATTTCAGTTTTATAGCCAAGAACCTCTGTTGGAATTTGCATTTTGGTCTTAATAAGATCATCTATATGAGGGTTTAGTGTCGGAATACAGATTCTAATTACCGGATAATTCATTGGGAATACCTTATCGCATTAAACGACTTTTCGTATGCATGCTCACTATAGTTTTCAAGACAATATTTTTTAAGATATTCTGTATATGTGTGGGTATTTTCAATATTTTCAACTGCTTGGCAGCACGCAATAAATGCACTTGAAAAATTTCCATGGGTATAATTATAGCAATTTGCCATAACATCTTCTTTATGCATGAGTCCCTCAAGAGACTTTATGCTATATATAGCAGGAATTCCAGATACCATTGTATCTATTGTCTTGATCTTGACACCTCCGCCTTTAGCAACAGCTATAATGCTAACAGTTTTGTTATTTTCTATAAACTCTTTCAAGTTTTCAACATAGCCGTGAGATATTATACCGCTACCTCTTATCTTTTCTGAGTTTATGCCAACTATATGCAATTTTCTATCGGGCCACTTCTCAAGAAGTGCAGGCCATACATTTTTAGCAAACCATTCCGCACCTACATAATTCCCAGAAATTGACATATCTCCCATTATTAAGAAATCAACTATTTCCCTCTTTTCATTATTTATGTCAATTATACTTTTTGCAATTGGTGGCATTAAATAATGCTTGCTGGCGTTAAATTTAACTTCCATTAGCTTTTTTTCATCTTCAGATATATGTGCAATCTTTATTTGATATGAAAAAAGAATTTTTTCATATACTTTATATTGCAGAGCTACCAAGTTGTGTAATATTTTACGAAACCCTACGCTGCTTATCGCCATTTCTCTATGATAATTAGATTCCCAATTATGTATTCGCAATATAACTCTATTGCGCAATTCTTTTTTTATCATAAAAAAGGATAGTGAAGATTGTATTCCTTCAATTAGGATAATTTTATCCCCCAAAGAGTTCATCTCATTTATTAGATCCTGGCTAGGTAATCTAATTGATACGGGATATGGCAGAAAAAGGCTAAATTTATTAAATAACTTTTTAATGTATTTTTCTTCAGAAATCTTTTCGAGATTAGAAGTAAAACTATAAGCAATACTTTCAGCTATTAAGGAAGTTGTGTATCTATATCTTCGCTTCATTTCTTCACTTCCACCTTTTTTAACGCGCCAGAACATTGGCTCAAAACATATCTGTATATATTTCACTTTATACCACCCTCTTTGTCTTGATTTTTATGACTGTAACCATGTGAAGCAGGAAAGCTATAATTAAACCAATCAAAATTGTTCTCTGGGAAAAAGAAATTATACTGCCCCACTTAGCTATAGTTATAACAGAGAAAGTATACATTATAATTCCAAAAACCGACCCCGATTTATACAGTCTATAGAATAAACCACATAAAATACCGTAGATCAGAAAGTATATCACACCAAGATTACCAAAATCCGCATACACAAATCCAAAAATTGTCGCCCAGATATACTTCTGATTTAAACCGTAACTGCGCACTGCTTTAAATTGGTTCGTCCAGTTATCTTCAGGACGCAGTGGTATGTTCAAGCCATAACTTCGGGCAATTTGAGGTAACTTCAATGCAGAGGAAAGGATGGGAAAATCCCAAATAAACTGAGTGGAGTAGTAACCACTATTATGATTTGGATATACCAGCTCGCCATCGTATATGGCCGCCCCTCTATTGACAGAAGCCGGGAAGTATCCGTAGATTTGGGTAATAGTTTCGTTCGTTCTATCCAGGCCGTTCCTGGCAGAATCGACAATCACGAAAAAGGCAGCAAATAGTGTAGCAGCAGCTAAAATAGATATAATGTATTTTTTTAACACTCTAAAAACGCCACCACTAATACTTGAAAGATATATAAATATATACGAAATTATAACACTTATAATTGCATCTCTTGAAAGAGAAATGAGAGAGATTAAAATGAAAAGCAGCAAATTTGCTAAAAGCAGCAGTTTCGCATATTTATCTTTTTTATTCACACTGAGCCATATCAGAACAATCAAAACAATAATACTAGCATCCGTAATCCAACCTATCTTGCCGCCAGCAATGACTTCATTCAAATCATCTTTAACTAAATATCCGGCCTCCGTTCCACCGTAAGAAGCAAAAATTTTTGAAAATCCAAAATTCAGATATAGGAATAACATCTTCACTAAAGATATTGTAATTCCAATAGATCCTATAGATAAAATAACCATCTTGTTAGGATTAAAATATTCATATTTATATCTTTTAAAAATAATCGCTGAGAAAACGCTGCCGAGACAAAAGACTAATGTGCATAATATCATGTATGAGTAATAGTTTAAATTTTTGTACATATAGTTTATTTCGCCAATTTTAATCGAATAATCATTGGGATTTATCAATGAAAATCCAATTAAAATTAAGCATAGAGCTATCGCAATTGTGTGTGGTCTTATTACTCTCATTTAGACGAACCGTTCTCAACTATTCTAGCATAATTACTTCTATTTGTAATTAAATGAACTCTATCTATAAAGCTGGTAAATCTTGAGTCGACCAACTTATTAATTGCAAATTTAAAGAACATTTTTAAAACGGGATTTTTAGTATTTAGCAGCTTCTTCTCTTTATCATTAATATGGAACATAATAGGTGCCCGCCTTGAAAATCTATTTCTAAGTTCTAAAATTTGACTCCAGGTGAAATCAAAAGGGTTAATATCCAGTTTATATAAATGAGATACATATATATAGAAATAGAAATTTCTTTGAAGGCCAGATATATTATTTTTATTTTTAAATTTCCCATACGAGTATGGGACACTACTCTTATTAATAAATGAATCTAGAGATTTTTTATAGCTTGAAAATAACTCTCGTAATTCCTGCCTAGAGTCGAAACTCGCCCTAGTTTGATTTTTAGATATAGAGTCAATCGTAGACTTAAATCCACTAAAGTGAAAGAATACTAATGGTCTGCCATTTACTTTCCAGGAATTATTTTCATTATCGTACCTCAAAAATCTATTCTCTATATTCCAGTAAGCGACATTATAACCTTCATGCTTAAGAATAAATACACCGCTAAAAATTTCAGTTGCCAAGTTGATCCACTTCTGGTCAGTATACTGACCATTAAGATAATCCTCAAACGAAAGATATTTCAATCTACTTGACCACCATTCAGCAAATTTACGGCCTTCAACACTATTTCTAACACCAATAAAACCCAAATTATAAGTCCCTGTTCTTAAAAGATCTAATTCATTTGGGCGTTTACCATCTAAAGTAGACATAATCTGGTTTGTATGTGGAGTCAAAACAATATTATTTTCCTGCAGAGAATCGCATATATCATGAGGATAACTATAAAATACTATATCTGGATCCAGATATAGAATTTGATCGTATCCTTCGTTCATAAAATATATTATCGCATCGGGTTTTATACTAGTAGCAAGCTCCGTAATATTATAATAAAATGCTCTATGGTAGAAATCATCAATAAAAAGGTTTTTTGCAAGTATAATTTGTTTAAAATCAAAACTGTTCTCCTCTTCAAGTAATATAATTCTGAAGTCAAAATCATGCAGATGATGAGCAACGGACTGACGCAATGCATTTGCATACGCCATATAGTCTCCATTGACAATTGTAAATACTATCTTCTTCATCTAGCAGACTCCCATTGTGCGATTTGTGCGTTGTACACTTTTACTACCTTGGCGGGGACACCCGCTGCAATGCAATATGAAGGGACGGATTTCGTCACCACACTATTAGCTCCAATAATACTCCCTCTCCCAACAGTAACCCCGGGCAGTATCACTACACCTTCTCCAATCCAAACATTATCCTCAATACAGACGCTCTTTGCTACTAATTGTCTATTATTTGGCGCCAACTCCGGACTATCATTTACTGGATATCCGTAGGATCCATGATTATGATCACTTATATAAATCCTGCTTGCCATAAGAACATTGTTACCTATAGTCACTGATTCAATACACCCAATGTGAACATCATCATTCATTGTAGTATTGTTACCAATTTTAATTTTCGGGCTAAATCTATCTTTGCCATGGCTGTATACTGCTTCAATTTTACATCTCTCGCCAATTATCACGCCATCTCCGAAATCAATATATGATCTCCCAAATACACTTGATGAACTTGGAATTGATATTTTGCAATTATATCTTGTGTTATATAACCGAGAATTAAATTTTTTGGATATTCTTCTGACAAAGAAACGAACTCCATTATCATGCAACTTAGCTATTAAAAAGCTTATTCTCATAATTGAACCTCTCAATCATGGATTTTACTCCACCGCAGGCTGCTATCAGACCGACAAAACTTATTGAAACTGCAACTTCGGTGATGATAGTAATGTATGCTAAACCCAGTGCTCCATATTTCGGAACAACGACCATCATTGCAATTAGACTGCATAGGCTTGAAACCATAAATATAATATTAAATTGCTTGTCGAGACCCAATGGTAATACAATATGTAATCCCAGTATGTTATTTAATATTAAAAATGGTATATAAAATGATAAAATACTAATATATTCCACGGAAGACCCATATTTGGGCGCCAGAATACTTATTAAAAAGGATCCCAGAATCTGCAAAGCTAAAAATATAAGTATTCCGGCCATTGACAGCACTAAAGAGACTTTTTTTAGCGAGGATCGCGAGATTTCTAAACCTGCAACATAATCTCTAGACATTTTCGCATAAAATATTCGATTTAGAGGCTCCAATAGACTACCACTCGTTCTGACAATCCTGTCAGCAACACTATAAACCGCCACGACAGAAAGAGCTGCATAATTGCTAAGAATTAAAATATTTAAACTGGTATAAACGCTTGTTACTATTGCAAAAAGAAAAATAGGAAAGCTGTCTCTCATCACAAGTATAATTTTTGTTTCATCGTACTCAGTATTGGCCTTAAACTTCTTGAAATTTATTAGACTCATAACTATAGGTACCATACCAGTTACGACACCAAAAGCAAAAACCATAAATGCATCACTGTTAGATTTAATAAAGACTATACATAAGATTAGATATGATATACGAGAAACTAAATCGTATGCTGAATATAGGTGCAACTTATTCAAAGATAAATAATACCACACAGGAGCAAACCCTTGCACTATTGCAAAAAGAACCACCCAGACAATGAGGCTACCAAATCTACTAACCGAATCGAAAAATATAAAAGCTATACCGGATATTATTACTGCAGATACTGCAAGAATAGCTTTTGATTTGAAGACAGAAATAATATACCCAATAATCTTTTGTTTATCTTCTCCCATCTGAGAAATTGATCTGGTTGCAGATAGATTATAACCATATTCTACAATTATCTGAAGCCAGAAAGAAAATGCCTGAGCGGCAACAACAAGACCCCAAATATCCTTATCAAATGTTCTCGTAAACAGAGGAAGAAGTAAGACAAAGGAGAATACTTTAAAGAAATGAGATAGGTATATAATAACGTAGTTCCCAACCTTGGATAAATTCACTGCTAATACGCACCTTTACCGGCAAAAACGACTTTGAATGTTTGAATTAAAACAGATATATCCAGCCAAGGCGTCCAATTAGTCACGTAGAAGTTGTCCATACCTACTCTCTCATCGTAACTGGTATCACTGCGCCCATTCGCCTGCCAATAACCAGTCATGCCGGGACGTACCTGTTTGTATACAGCGTAAATGTCCCCGTATTTAGGAATTTCTCCCTGAACGATTGGGCGAGGACCCACCAAACTCATGGTGCCTAGCAGGACGTTAGCCAATTGGGGCAATTCATCCAAGCTGGTCTTTCGCAAGAAGGCACCGACTCTCGTAACCCGTGGGTCATTCTTCAATTTGTGCGTCGCCTCAAACTCAGCTTTCAATATGGGGTCGTTATCCAGCACACTTTTCAGCTTGGCTTCTGCGTCACGGTGCATGCTGCGGAATTTGAAGCAGTCAAAGGATTCACCATTGCGCCCTAGACGGCGGGCTCTGTACACGGCTGGGCCTGGACTGTCCAGTTTGATAGCCAAGGCAATCAGCAACAGCGCAGGCAGCAGCAGCAGACCACCGAGACCTGATCCCAAGAGATCAATGGTGCGTTTCATGGTTCTAGCCTGCACACTGCGAAGATTGTTTCGAACTTCTAGGCTGGCCACACTGCCAATGTTGTGTGGTTGAAGCGCCTGGTTGGGAATACCGAATAGATCGGGAATGACCCAAGTATGTGGGAACGCAGCGTAGGTGGCGTTCACGATCCTCTGCTGTGTCTCAGCACGCGCGCCAGGAATAGATACGATCGCCTGCTCCGTCCGGGGTTCTGTGATGGCTTGCTCAATGGTGCCTAGGATAGGCACACCATGTAGTGTGGTGCCGTGCAGTTCTTGATTGTCATCGTAGGCTGCAACGGGGTTCAGGCCGTAGGCAGGATGGGCGCGCAGGTGGTGGATGGCCATGGCGGCAGTTTGTCCCGCACCGATCACGCTGATCGGCCGACCATACTGTCCAGCTTGAATCAGCAGCGAACGGACGCCGTATCGTACGAATAAGCTGAGCAGCAGGAGCAACGCCCAGCTGAGCACTGTGCTGGACACACTGGGCGAGAAGCGCTGGAGCGCCAAACCTGCTGCCAGTTGCACTGCCACCACCTGCGCAGTACCCATAACGTGCAATCGCAACTCGGTCTGCGGAGAGCGCCCATATCCGGGATACAGCCCCTGGTAAGCTCTCCAGCATAGCCACACGGCGCCCCACACCAGCGACGAATGGGAACTTTCGACTGGCAGTCCCCACAGTGGGAGCAGAAGGTGCGTCACGCTATAGATGACAAGAAGACTCAGCACGTCTCCCAGCAGGAGCGCCGCGCCTTGCGGAAAGCTGCTGACAGCGGGCAGCGAGGCCACAGATTTTCTAGGTAAACCTGATGGATTCAACACACCCATGGTTCATCCTCCCCGCTTGCGGGGCGCGTAGCCATACCCATAGCCATAACCCTGCGCCTCTTGCGAGCTGGCTGAGACTTTGTTAAGGATGAATCCAAGAATGGGCACACTAGCATTGTGAGCTCGGCGTAAAGTCTGCTTCACTGCGTTTAAGCTGGTCTTTCCTTCTTCCACTACGATCAAAACCTGATCGACATGTCGGCCGAGAATTAGGCCATCTGCCAGAGCCAGCATGGGAGGGCTGTCGATGAGCACTAGATCATAGCTTGAACTCCAGCTATCCAGAATTTGACCTATTGATAACGGCATAAGTTCGAGTCCATCAAATGTTGAGGCAGGTCGATGTACCGAACCCGCTGCCAGGCCTTCACCAGCTTCGCTTTCAGCATGCCCACTGAGCGGGCACAGAAGTTCCCCAGCACATTCCGCTTCACGTACGCCCACACCAGCTCGATCGGATTCAACTCTGGAGCGTAAGGCGGCAAAAACACCAGCGACAGGCGTTCGTGGAGATCCACGAACGCCTGAGTTGCCTTCGCTCGGTGAATGCCCGCGTTGTCCAGCACCACCACGATCTCCCCCTGCGCATGGCGCAACAGATGCTGGAAGAACCGGATGACGTCCCCACTCCGGATCGCCCCAGGCTTCGTGTGCTGGAAGAATCGACCGTCCGAGGTGATCGCCCCGATGGTCGAGAGTTTTTCCCAGTTGGCCGGGAGTGTGACCAGGGGCGTGACGCCCCTGGTCGACCACGTTCGTCTTCGCACGCCTTTCAGCGAGAAGCCAACCTCATCCAGGTACACCAGGGTTGCGCCCTGCGCGACCTTTTTTTCCCAACTCCGGAGCCACCTGTTCTTTCCAGGACGCGATCCGGAGTTCATTACGTTCTGCTGCCCGTCCATCCGGCATCTGGGGCGTGAACCCCAGCTGACGAAGAATTCTCCGGACGTGATCGGGGTGGTACCACACGTCGAAGTGCCGCCCGATCAGGTCTGCGACTCGTCTGGTGCTCCAGGTCGGATCAGGGAAGCCGTGGTGCAGCGCACCCTCCCGCAGGAGGGTGCGGACCTGTTCGAGCTGGGCGGCGGTGAGTCGGGATGGGCGTCCTGTCGTCACCGTTGCCTGGAGACTGCCGGTGCGCTTCAGGCGTTTCTTCCAGTTACTGACGGTGTGGACGGACACGCCAAAGTGATCGGCAATCGCCTGCTGTGAATGCTGGCCCCCTTGAAGCCAGGGGGTCGCCGCCAGTCGGCGTTCCTCCAGCTGCGCCCGGGAGTACTTGGATGGATGCCATTCAGCCACACCTCCAGCATACCAGCTCGTATTTACGTCGCTATCAATAGAGGAGCGCGGTTCAACAGACCCATGCTGTCTTGCAACCCTGGCCCAGCTGGCAAGACATGCACTCCGGGCTCAGCCTCAATCACCTGCACGTTCTGTGGAGCGCGCAGGGCCTCCTGCAGCGTCCGAGCCCCACCATCACCGCTGAGCTGGAGCCATTTGTGGCTGGATTCATACTTGTCCCAGACATCCTGCTGAGTACCGCGGCGCATGTCAGCATCGATGATCAGCACCCGTAGGCCACTGTTAGCTAGAGTGTCAGCCAGCGTAGCCGTCAGGCTGCTCTTACCTTCACCAGGTGCAGTCGACGAGATCATGATGCGCTGGCCCATAGGAGTACCTATTCGGGTCAGCAAATTCACACGCAGGAACCCGAGTGCCTCGTACAGCCCAGCTTGACGGGCTGCACGGACTATTCCACTGAAGACCACATCCCTTCGGCGTAGCTTGGGCACGCTGCCCAATGTTGGCAGGCCGAAGTTGAGTAAGTCATCTTCAGAACGGGCTGTGCGGTCTGTCACCGTACGCAGAGCGGCAAGGCCAGCCCCTATCAGCAGGGTCAGCAATCCTGCTAGGATCGCATTGCGAGTAGGTTTTGGCGCCACACGTTCCAGTGGCTCAACAGCCGGGGAGACAAGTTCCAGCGAGCCGGTCGCACCCTTGGCCTGGATATCTACCTGCGCCAGTGTGCGTTGCAGGCTTGCCCGTGAGGCAACCAGTGTCTGCCGTTCCAAGTCACTCTGCGCTCCCCCGGCCAGCTGACGATCTATTTCGGCTAACTGGGCCTGTAGGCTCTGTGACGCTCGTTCAAGGCCATTTAGGGCACGCCCACGGTCCCAGTCCAGCAGCGCCTGTGCACTCAGATCCGCCAGGAACTTTGCAGCGACCGAGCTACCTGCGCGGGCCGTCACGGAATAGATGCCATTACCGTTGAAGTCCAGTTGATTTTGCAGTTGCAGGGTTTTAACCTCCCGCAATTGAAGTTCTCGTTGCAGGTCGTCAGCCAGTTCAGTCCGCAGCTCCTGAGGGATACGGGTAGTATCGCGCAACCCAGTGATGATGCGTCCCAGCACGGTGGGTCCGTTGAGCGCCTCCTGGAGAGCGCCTTCAGGTAGGGGTGAGGCTGTCACTACACTGTCCCGACCACTACCGAGATTGTTGCTGTTGCCCGTCGTCACCAGGCTGGCAGTCGCCTCAAATACGTCCGGCTGCCCCCGGGACAGAGCGTAAACACCAGCACCAATGATCCCAGTTGCCAGCAGGATGACGGGCAGGCGACGCCGCACCCCGTTCCAGAGCGTACCGAGTTCGATCTCCTGTTCACGTGATTCCGGCGGTTCCTGAGCCGCGCGGCGCGGCTCCATCTGTGGGTAGTCAGTCATGCGAAGCGCTCCAGTTCAGGGTGTGATTTCAGTTGTTGGACGACCTGCTTGATGTCCTGCGTGCGATCCTTCCGGACGACCAGCGTGACGTCGCCGGCACGCACGACCACCACGTCTTCCAGGCCGATCGTGGCGATGAGGTCATCGCCGCTCGTGGTGTACAGGATCGCCCCACCGGTATCAATGCCGATGTGTCGACCGACGGAGACATTGTCGCCCTCACCTTTGAGCAGGCGTTCCATGGCATTCCAATCACCCAGGTCGTCCCAGCCGAACTCTGCCGGGATGACCACCACGTTGTCGGCTTTTTCCAGGATGGCGTAGTCGATGCTGATCTTGGGAAGTTGCGGAAAGATCTCGGGCAGACGCGGCTGCAGAGGCGTATGGCGGGCCATCGCCTCCGACAGCTGGGCATACAGTGCGGGCTGATGCTGCTCGAAGGCCCTGAGGATGGCCTGGACATTCCAGATGAACATCCCACTGTTCCAGCTGTACAGACCAGTACTGAGAAAAGCGCGGGCCGTCTCACTGTCGGGCTTCTCGGTGAAGCGCGTTACCCGGTAAGCCGCCAGTTCGTCATGTGAGTCGAGAGGATCGCCCCGCTCGATGTATCCGTAACCCGTGGCCGGGAAAGTGGGTGTGACCCCGATGGTCACGAGTTGATCGGTCAGGTGAGCGACCTGCGTCGCATGCCGAACGACCCGTTCAAAGGCTGGCGTGTCCGTGATGCGGTGATCTGCCGGAAAGACGCCCATCACAGCCTGCGGGTTCAGCTGGGCCACTTTCAGCGCCGCGAAGAGGATGGCGGCAGCCGTATCGCGGGGGGTAGGCTCGACCAGTAGGTTCTCGACCGGCATATCCGGCAACTGTTCCAGGACCTGCGCGCGGTGATCGCGCCCGGTCACCACCATGATCCGGGCGGCGTGGCCTGCCAAGGCCGTCAGGCGGTCTGCTGTGGCCTGCAGGAGACTGCGGCCGGAGTCATCCAGCGTCAGGAACTGCTTGGGCCGGTGCTTGCGGGAGAGTGGCCAGAAGCGCTCCCCACTGCCGCCTGCCAGGATGACGGGGACGAATAAGGGCTGGGCGTCTGCGTTCATCGCTCTCCTGAGAACTTGATTTCGTGCTGACAGCTTGAAATCTGATATGTCTGCTGAATGACCGTGAGCCGATGCATCGGCTGATGATAACAGTGTCCGCATAGCCTGATCGGCCCGTGAGGGTAGACCGCCCATGCCCTAAGACCAGGTCAGGTAGATGAGAGGCGGCGCAGACTTACAGTAGAGGTATGAAAGCCATCATTCCTGCGGCGGGATTGGGCACGCGCCTACGCCCCCTGACCTACACCCGCCCCAAGCCCGTTCTCAGGGTGGCCGGCCAGCCCATCATCGCCCACGCGATTCACACACTGGTGCAGGCCGGCATCACCGATATCGGCATCGTCGTGTCCGACATCACGCGGGATGAAATTCAGCACGCCCTGCACGGGCTCCCGGACGTTCAGATCACGCTGATCGATCAGCATCAGCAGCTTGGCCTCGGTCACGCCGTCCTCACGGCCCGCGAGTGGGTCGGTCAGGATGATTTCTGCGTCTACCTAGGGGACAATCTCTTCGAGCACGGCGCCACACCGTTCGTGCGGCAGTTTCAGCAGGACCGGCCCACGGCCCTCATTGCCCTGGTCGAGGTGCCGGATCCCACGGCGTTCGGCGTCGCGCAGCTGAAGGGCAACCGGATCATCCGGCTGGTCGAGAAGCCCAAGGTTCCACCCAGCAACCTCGCGGTGGCCGGCCTGTACTGCTTCACCCCGGAGATCTTCAGGATGCTCGATGGCATGCCGGCGTCGGCGCGGGGCGAATATGAGATCACCGACGGCATCCAGCGGCTCATCGATGCGGGGCTGACCGTGCAGGGTCAACCCGTTCAGGGGTGGTGGAAGGACACTGGGCGCCCCGCTGATCTGCTGGATGCCAACCGGCTGCTCCTGGAACAGCTGGAGGGCGATATTCAGGGTGAGGTCACCGATTCCCGGATCACGGGGCGGGTGGTCATTCCAGCGTCGACCCGCGTGATCCGCAGCAAGATCGTCGGCCCGGTCATGCTGGGTGAGGGCGTCGTGATCGAGGACGCGTACATCGGGCCTTTTACCAGTATCGGTTCGGGCACGGTGGTGCGCGGCGCCGAGGTCGAGCACAGCGTGGTGGACGAGGAGGCGCAGATCGAGAATGTCAGCAAGCGCCTCCAGGACTGCCTGATCGGCGTGCGCGCCCAGGTCAGGGGTGGCCGCACCGTGCCGCGTACCCACAAGCTCACCATCAGCGACGCCAGCCTCGTCGAACTCGCCTGAGGACCTTGCCGGTGGCCCTGCCCGAGCCGTTTTGCGGTGTGGGGCAGGGTTCTGTGAGCCGCTCGGGCCTATGATGGGGCCATGACGGATTCACCTCGGATTCACCTGGGTGCGCTGATGCGATCCACGCTGGACGACGCGCAGGCAGAAGGGCACCTTGATCACCTCCAGTACGAGCAGGGCGGTGAGACGCAGACGCTGCGTTTCGCCTCTCCCGCGCCGTTCGAGGTGGAAGTCAACACGCTGGGTGGCTCGGAGATGTACCTGCAGGGTTCCTTCGAGCCTGTGCTGATCATGGAGTGCGCCCGCTGCCTGCGGGACGTGGAAGTGCCGCTGGAGATCGAGCTGGGCACCCTGATGCGCTACGACCCCTCGGCCGAGCAGCCGTACCTGGAGGAGGCCGAGTCGGGTGAGGAGGTGCTGGTGTTCGGGGATCCGGATCTGGATCTCAGCGCCTATCTGGCCGAGACGACGCTGCTGAATGCGCCGCTGAGCGTGCTGCACGACGAGGCCTGCAGGGGGCTGTGTCAGGTGTGTGGGCACGACCTGAACGAGGGGCCGTGCGAGCACATGGCGCAGGTGCCGGTCGAGGAGATCGACGACGAACTGGGTACCCCGGCCGGGTCGCTGCACGCGAAGCAGAATCCGTTCGCGGCCCTGGCGGATCTGAAGCTCCCGGAGGACTGAGGTGTCCGAACTGACGCATTTCCGGGACGGTCTGCCGCGCATGGTGGACGTCTCGGAGAAGGTCGCCACGGCGCGCGAGGCGACCGCCGAGGCCTGGGTGCGGCTGCCGCCTGAGGCGAGGGCCGCACTCGAGGCGGGCACCAACCCGAAGGGTGACCCGCTGACGGTGGCGCGGCTGGCGGGACTGGCGGGCTGCAAGCGCACGGCGGATCTGATCACGCTGTGCCACCCGATTCCAGTGTCCGGCGCGGACGTGCGCGTGACGCTGGAGGACGCGGGCGTGTACGTGTGGGCGCGGGTCCGCACGACCGCCCCGACCGGCGTGGAGATGGAGGCCCTGACGGCCGTGACGGTGGCGGCGCTGAACGTGTACGACATGCTCAAGGCGGCCAGCAAAGCCATTGAGGTGACGGGCGTGCGCCTGCTGGGCAAGAGCGGCGGCAAGAGCGGCAACTACACGGCCCGCCCCGCAGGTGGACCAGACAGCGCGCCGGGAACTTCCGGCGAAGGTTGAACGTAGAGACACCGTATGGGCGTGGAGACTCGACAGACGGGGGACGGGCGGGCGTGGCTGGAGCTGCTGCACCGCGAGGCGGACGGTGACCTGACCCCCGCCGAGACGGAGCTGCTGCGCGCCCTGCCCACGGAGGTGCAGACGCAGCGTGAGCGGCTGGCGCGGGTGGCGCCTGCTCTGCGGGCCGGGCCGGGGCTGCCGCGCAGTGTGGCAGCGGCCGTGGCGCGCGAGGTGCACCTGTCGGCCCGACTGGTCTCCCTTCCCCTGCCCGGCACGCTCGCCCCGCAGGTCGCAGCGGAGGTGGCGCTCGCTGCGCGGCTGACCGACGCCCCCGCCCTGCCACGCAGCGTGGCGGCGGCCGTCGTGCGGGACGTGCGACTGGAGCAGGCCCTGGAGCGGACACCCGCGATCCCCCGCAGCGTGGCCGCCAGCGTGGCGCGCGAGGTCCGCCTGGGCGCGCAGCTGGCGACCCCGCCGCTGCCGCGTTCGGTGGCGGCCAACGTCGTGCGGGATCTACGCATGGGGACAACCCTGACCCGGCCGACCATGCCGGCCAGTGTCGCGGCGGCTGTAACGCAGCAGGTGCGCCACACGCCCCCAGAGGTACTGTCGCCCGCCCCGGCGGCGGCAGCCGCGCTGATCGGGAACCGCCCCCGCAACCCGGCACCGCTGATCATGGTGGTGTCGCTGCTCGTGGCGCTGACGCTGCTGGCCGTTTCGACCGCGTGGCCGAACCTCGCGGCGGGCGCGCTGGTCTTGCAGACGCTGCTCGCTCAGGTCTCGCCGCTGGCGGGCGTGGGGCTGCTGCTGCTCCTGCTGACCAGTGCCGCCGTCACCTGGCGGCCTGCACCGGCCACGCAGCGCTTCGGTGGACTGGCCTTCGCACTCAGTGCGGCATTGACCCTGCCGGCCCTGTACGGCCTGGTCGCGCACGGCACGGTCAGTTTCGGTCGGGACGTGGTGGTGCACGGCGCGGTGCAGGGGAACGTGATCGCGGCCGGCGGGAATGTCCTGCTCGCTCCGGACGCCCGGGTGGAGGGTGAGGTCGTGACTCTGCTGGGCGATATCCGCCGCGAGACGGGGTCGGAGGTCGGCGGGACCGTCACGGCGCTGCTGGGGCAGGTCCCCGGGGACCGGGAGGCGCGCCAGATTCAGGCCCCGAGCGGCCTGGGGGCCGTGACTGCCGCTGCGTTCCGCCCGGTCCTGGGCTGGCTGGGCGGCGCGGCGTGGCCGCAGGTGTTCGTGGGCCTGACCGGCGGGGCGCTGCTGCTGCTGTTCGTCTCAGGGCTCGCGCCGCTGCTGGCGAGGCGGCAACGACACGCCCCGGTGCGGACGCTGGCGCTGGGCGTGCTGTCGCTGGCGGCGCTGCTGGGCCCGGCGGGCGGACTGGCGCTGGCCGGGCTGCTGGGTCCGGCCCTGCTGGCGGCGGCGCTGGCCGTGCTGCTGATCGCCGTGGGCCTGAGTGTCAGTGCGTACGACGCCGGCCGGGCCCTGGCCTACCGCGCGCACCTGCCCGTTCCCGACGCGGTGGGGGCGCTGGTGGGCCTGAGTGCGGTAGCGGCCAGCCTGAGCCTCCCACCGCTGGCGTTCGCGCTGGCGCTGGTGGGGGGCACCTGGGGCGCGGGCACGCTGCTGCTGAGCCGCTCGGGCACCCCGGCTGAAGTGCGGGCGGCCTGAACGCCACGCCCTGAACACAAGAAGCCCCCACCCGTGCAGGTGGGGGTGATTGGCACTGAACGTCAGTTCAGGATGCGTTTGAGGTGCAGGTAGATCTCGTACCAGTCCTGCTTGTCGCGGGGCCGTTTGCCGCGCAGCTCGATGCGGGACAGGGTGCGGACCCAGTCGGGCGTGATCTGCGGGCCCAGGGTGGGGTCGGCGACCAGGTCGGCGAGGCCCTTGGGCAGCGCGCCCTCGGTGGACGCACCGTAGAACTCGACCCCTTCGAGCAGGTCGTGAACGGTGATGGCGTACGCGCCGGCCAGGGTCTGGAGGGTTTCCAGGCTGGGGTTGGTGCGGCCGCGTTCGAGGTCACTGAGGTACGGGACGCTGATCCCGGCGGTCTCGGCGACGTCCTTGAGCCGCAGCCCGCGTTCGCTGCGCAGTTCGCGGAGTCTTTCGTGCAGTTTCATGTTTCACCTCCTCGGCTGCGGCGTGGCCTCACGCCGGAATCGTCCCGCTGGGGGCAGTCCTGGCGCGTGCCGCCTGGGGCCCGGTCGCTCCGGCCGCAGGGTTTGCCTGTGGGCAGAATACGGGAGCCTTGGTTGGAGTGTAACACCGCCCCCCGCTACGGTCAAGACAGAATAAGGATTAACCCTTCTTGCCCTTCACGATCCCCTCTGCTAAGATCGTAATCACAAGAAGGATTCGCCCACAGCAGAATTTCACCCTGTTCGCCTCGCCGCCCCGCCCGGGCGGGAAGGAGTCCCCCCATGCGCGCCCTGGACACCATCGCTGAAAGCATCCGCGTCGGCTACGCCCACCCCACCACACTGCTGAACACCCTGATCGAGGTCGAGAACGAGGGCGGCCTGGGCGCCGTCCGCCGCGTCGAACGCCAGCTGAACCTCAGCGTCCAGGCGCTGCGTGAGCGCCAGCACCCCCACAGTGACCTCGCGCAGACCTGGCTGAACTCCGCGCGCGCGTACCTCGTCACGAACGCCCAGCGCCGCCAGGCCGTCTGACCCACACCGCACAGTGCGCCCCGACCAGCGAACGGTCGGGGCGCGCCTCTTTGCACCTCAGCTCAGGCTGTAGATCTCGCCGTACTTGCGTGTCAGGTAAGCCACGTACGGATCGGCACTCAGGGGCCGCCCGGTCGCCTGCACGGTCAGCTCGGCAGGCGACAGGCTACGCCCGTGCTGATGCACCTGCTCGACCAGCCACGCGCGCAGCAGGCCGTACTCGGCGCGGTCGATCCCCGCCGCAATGTCCGCGTCCTGGCGGGCGGCCTCCAGCAGCTGCACGCTCAGGAGGTTCCCCAGCGTGTACGTCGGGAAGTACCCGATCAATCCCGCCGACCAGTGGATGTCCTGCAGCACACCCGACGCGTCGTCAGGCGGGGTGAGCCCCAGGTACGCCTGCACCTTCGCGTTCCACGCCTCCGGCAGGTCACGCACGCTCAGGCTGCCCTCCAGCAGCGCGAGTTCCAGTTCGAAGCGCAGCATCACGTGGAAGTTGTACGTGACCTCGTCGGCCTCCACGCGGATCAGGCTGGGCTGCACGCGGTTCACCGCGCGGTACAGTCCGGCCGCGTCCAGGCCCGCCGCGACCTGCGGCGCGGCCTCCTGAAGCTGCGGGAAGTAGCGCTGCCAGAACGGCAGGCTGCGGCCCAGCAGGTTCTCGAACATCCGCGACTGGCTCTCGTGCACGCCCAGGCTCGCCCCGGCGGACACCGGGGTGCGCTCCCAGCGTTCATGCACGCCGCGCTCGTACATGGCGTGCCCGGTCTCGTGCCACGTGCCGAACAGGCACGCGGGCCAGTAGTCCTCCACACGGGTCGTAATGCGGATGTCGCTGCGGCTGAAGTTCGACTGGAAGGGGTGCGCGCTCTCGTCCTGCCGGGCGAAGTCGCCGGTCAGTCCGAAGGCCTCGCCCGCCACGCGCCACGCGAACTCTTTCTGCGCCCCGGCGGGGAACGGGCGGGTCAGGACGCTGTAGTCGGCGGCGTCCCCGGCGGCGCGGATCTTCCCGAGCAGCGGCAGCGTGCGGTCCCTCAGGTCCGCGAAGACGGCCTTCACCTGCGCGGCGCGCATGCCGGGCTCGTAGTCGTCGATCAGGGCGTCGTAGGGGTGATCCTCGAAGCCGCGCAGATCGGCCTGACGGCGCGCGAGGTCCATCATGCGGTCCAGGTACGGCGCGAAGGACGCGAAGTCGCTGTGCGCGCGGGCGTGCACCCAGGCGTGGTGCGCCTCGTTCTGCGCGCGGGTGCGTTCCTCCACGAACGCGGTCGGGAGGCGGGTGGCCTTCGCGTAGTCCCGCTGCGCGACCCGCACGACCGCCGCCTGCGTGTCACCCTCGGCCTGCACGCCGTCCAGCAGCGCGCCGGTCTCGGGCGCGGTGAACAGTTCATGCGAGAGGCCCGCCAGGGTCGCCAGTTGCAGGCCGCGCACGCGGGCCGCCTCGGGCGGCATGAATGTCTCCTGCTCCCAGGACAGCAGGCTCGCGGCGGCACCCAGGTCGCTCACCTGACCCAGGCGGCGGCTCAGTTCATCGAAGGTGGTCATCACCCCCCAGGGTAGCGCGCTGCGCCCCTCGATCCGCCATCTGGCGGAGGCAGGAGATCGGTCACTGCCAGCGTTCACGGCCCTCGCTGGTTTCTCCGAACAGCAGGGGGCGGACCTCGCCCAGCAGGTACAGGCTGCCGCACACCAGCGCCTGCGGGGCGCGCCGGGCGGCCAGGGCGGCCAGCGCCGCCTGCGGAGTGTCCGTGAGTGTCAACGGCACGTCCGGGAAGAGGGGCGCGAGGCTGGCCGGGTCCGCCGCGCGGGGGCTCAGCGCGGCCCGCGTGAGGATCACCTCGGACGCCAGGGGCCGCAGGGCCGCCGCCACGCCCGCGAGGTCCTTGTCACCCGCCGCGCCGAACACGAGTGGCAACCGCTCGACCCCCAGCTCCCGCAGGGCCGCCGCGACCGCCTGCGCGCCGTCGGGGTTGTGCGCGCCGTCCAGCAGCACCCGCGTGCCGCGCCAGGGGGTGACCTCCAGCCGCCCGGGCCACTGCGTCGCCTGCGCCCCAGCCCGTACCGCCTCCGGGCTCAGGCCCAGGCGCAGGGCCGCCAGCGCCGCCAGTCCCGCGTTCGCCGCGCCGTGCGCGCCCAGCAGCGGCGTGCGCAGCGTGACCGTCCCGGCTGGACTGTCCACTGTCACGTCCGAGCCGTCCCAGCCGCGCCCCTGGACACTCAGGTGAGCCTCCTCGCCCAGCGCCCACAGGTCCGCGCCCTCGGCCCGCAGGATGGGTCGGAGGTCGGCCGCCACACCCGTCACCGCCGGACGCCCCGCGCGCAGGATGCCCGCCTTCTCCCGCGCGATCGCCTCGCGGGTGTCGCCCAGCACCTCGGTGTGGTCCAGGCCCACGTTCGTCAGCACGCTCAGCACCGGATCGAGGGCATTCGTGGCGTCTAGCCGCCCGCCCAGGCCGACCTCCATCACGGCGACATCCACGCCCGCCCGCCTGAACAGCAGCGCCCCGAGCGCCGTGATGACCTCGAAGAACGACGCTCCCGCCTCCTCCGCGTGCGGGCGCAGCTCGGCGAGTGCCGCCGCGACCGTCGCCTCCGGGAGCTCCGCGCCGTCCACCACGAAGCGCTCTGTGAAGCGCGTCAGGTGCGGACTGGTGAACAGCCCTGCACGCACGCCCCCGGCGCGCAGCATCGCTGCCAGGGACGCGGCCGTGGAACCCTTGCCGTTCGTGCCGCCCACCAGGACCGTCTGGAAGGCCCGCTGCGGGTTCCCCAGCCGGGCGAGGAGCGCCTCGACCCGCCCCAGGCCCGGGTGCATCCCGAAGCGCTGCCGCGCGAACACCCACGCCAGATCACCAGAGAGGCCACCAGAGTCAGTCATCCGCCCAGCATAGGGCGCCCGGACAGCAGCAGGCCCGCCCCCTCACGCGGGAAGCGGGCCCTGCTGCCCAGCGGGCGTCAGCCCTGGGGGGCGAAGTACTCTTCCAGCGTCGGCACGATCTGCTTCTTGCGGCTGATCCGCCCGCCCAGATCCGCCACCTGACCGTCCACCCCGGCGCCGAAGGCCTCACGCAGCACCTTTTCCTCGGTGGCACTCAGGACCAGCGTGCGGTTCGTCTCGTTCAGGATGTCCACGACACTCAGCAGCACGCCACTCAGCCCGTCCTGCGCCTTCGCCTGATCCATCGCCGCGAGCAGTTCCGCCTGACGCCCGAACACGTACCCGGGGTTGGTGGTCTCGATCACGCCGATGCCCCAGCTGTGCGGCGCGGCCACGTCACCGAACGGGAACACCTTGTAGTCCATGCGCAGCAGCGTGTCGGCCGGCGTGTCGCCCAAGTCACTCTTCGCGGCGAACATCGCCAGCGCGTACGCCTCCACGTCCTCGACGCCCGCCACGGGTGCCAGGAAGGCCACGGCGTCGCGGTCCTCCTGGGTGGTAGTGGGGCTGCGGAAGTGTAGCGTGTCACTCAGGATCGCGCTGAGCATCAGCCGGGCGTCCAGCGCCTCCACACTCAGGCCCGCCTCACGGTGCAGCTTCAGCAGGATCGTGCCGGTGCAGCCCACCGGCTCGAAACGCAGGTAGGGCGGCTGCGTGGTCGTCAGGTCACCCAGCTTGTGGTGATCCACCACGCGCGTCACATTCAACTCCGCGAGGTTCGCCACGGACTGGGCGCTCTCGTTGTGATCGACCAGCGCCACCGCTGCACCGGCGGGGAGCTCGGGCAACAGGGCCGGCGCCTCTACACCGGCCTCGCGCAGCACGAATGCCGTCTCGAAATTCAGGTCGCCTAGGCGGTGCGCGGTCGCGTCCACGCCCTGGCGGGTCAGGAGCCGCGCGTACACCAGCGCGGCCGTGATGGCATCGGTATCGGGATTCAGGTGACCAAAGACAGCAAGCATGGGGCGATTCTACCCACTCAGAGCCGCAGAAGCGCCGGCCTGAACGCACAGCGATCAAAGAAGAACCCCCCGCACGGGGCGGGGAGTTCGTTCAGCCGGTGAACTTTAGAAGTTGACCTTGTAGTTGATCTTGAAGACGGAGCCCTTGGCGTCCGCAGCGCCCGCGATGGCGTTGCCGTTGGCGTCGCGCATGCTGAGGGTGCCGTAGCCGTACCCGAAGCTGAGGTCGTAGTAGTTACCTTCCACGTACAGCAGGTTCTGGTTGATGGTGGCGCCGGTGTTGCTGTCACGGAAGGAGCCGGGAGCATCCGAGTTGTCGTTGAGAGCCGTGGCGGTCACGAAGTTGCGGTAGACGCGGTTCTTGCCCTGGTAGCCGGCGTAGTACACGGCCAGCTTGGTGTTGGGGAGCAGGAACTCGTTCAGCTTCACGCCCACGACGTACTTCATGGCGCTGGCGGTGTAGTCGGCCGCGTTCGCGTAGGTCACGCTGTTGTCGGTCGCAGCGTTGTTGTCGGGGTCAACCGTGAAGTTGTACGCGCCGTAGTCGTAGCTGCGGTTGTAGATACCGAACTGCCCTTCGAAGCTGGGCTTGAAGGCCACGTTCAGCTCGTCGGTCTTGACCTTGATGCCGAAGGCGTAGGCCGTGCTGTTGGCGGGGCTGGCGGTACCGCTGATCAGCGCACGCTCGGCGTTGTTGCGCTCGTTCTCGCTGTAGGTGTCCACGCCGAAGGCGCCCTTCAGGTCAACCTGGGCGATGCCGACTTTCTTGCCGTACAGCACGTCGCCGTAGAAGAAGCTGTTGGTGTAGGCCTCGTCGTAGTTGCGGTAGCGGGCGGCGTAGCCCACGCGGAAGGACAGATCCTTGACCAGGGCGTTGGCGTCCTTGCCGTTGTGGGTCAGGTCGGCGCCGTACTCGCTGTAGCAGTAGCTGTCGCCGAAGCTGTTCTGGCTGAAGGTCAGGGCGCGGCCCACCATGTCGGTGTCGGTGCTCTTGATACCGGGGTGCAGGTCGCCGCAACCGCTCTGGTCCTTCAGGTCGTTGGTGGCCAGGTCGAAGTAGCTGTTGTACTTGCCGTTGGCGAACAGACCGCCGTCGTTCTGGGCGCGGGGGCCGCTGTTGCCGGCCAGGCCGACGTTGCGGTAGTACGCGCCGATGGCGAGACCCAGGCCGGGGGTGATGTCGGCACGGACGCCGTAACGCACGCCGTTCAGCCCCTCGTAGTCCTCAACCGGAGCGTTGACGCCGGTCAGGTACTCGTAGTAGCCGCCGCGGACGGTGACCAGGTTGAACAGGTTGATCTTGCCGGTCACGCCACGGTCCACGACAGCGCTGGGCTCGTTGGCCGTTTCGAGGGGGTTCTTGCCGTAGTCGACTTCGTTGTCCTGGTAGGCAGCCAGGGCGATGGGGCCCAGGGTCGTGCCGACCTTGATGCCGAAGCCGGTGCGGCCGCTGGCGTAGGGCGCGGTGCTGCCGTTGTCGGTGTCGGTGGGGTCGGCTTCCATGATGCCGGCCGTCTTGTCGTACCCGGCGCTGACGCTGCGGTAGTTCAGCGTGTACACCTTGGCGATGGAACCGATGTTGCCGCTCGTCTTCGCGTAGAAGGCGTTCTCGGTGGTCACGACGGGGGTGAGGACACCGGTCGTGCTGAAGGTGGTGTTCGTGACGTTGCTGCGAGCGTACTCGCTGTCCAGCTGCCAGCCCGCGACGGTGCCGTGCAGGTCGGCGCCGAACGTCGTCACGTCGGTGGCGGCCGTGAAGGCGCCAGCGCCGATGTTGCGGGTGGGGTCACCCTGGGTCGCGCGGTAGGTGGCGGCCGCGTAGCCGGTCTCGTCCGTCCCTTCCTGCAGGTAGTGGATGCCCGCCTTCAGGGTGCCCACGGGGGTGATGGTGGCACGCACGCCACGGTAGTACTTGTAGTAGCCGTCGCTGATGCCCGTCACCACGTCGCGGGTGTTGACGTTGTTGTCGGCGTCGCCGTAGGTGTAGAAGGCTTCGGCACCGTCACGGCTGCCGTACACCACCTGGATGGTGGGCTTCAGGCTGCCGATCACGGGGAGGTTGCTGCCGTCGACGTTGACGATGTAGCCGTCGCCGCGACCAGTCTTGTCGTTGTCGCCGATGTAGTCAGCGAACTTGAACTTCAGCGCCTTGCCGAAGGTCACCGTAATGGGCGTGTTGCCCACGGTGAAGTCGGCGGTGCCGTTGCTGAAGTAGAAGAACAGGGGACGGTAGGTGATGCCGCTGTCGGTGTCGACCACATCGGGGTAGTTGGCGTAGTCGCCGGCGCTGATGTAGTCGGAGTCGGGCAGACCGGCGCGGATGCCGAACTTGATGTCCACCTTGTTGACGTTCAGGCCGCCGACGCTGGTGACGTAGGCGCCCGTGGTCGCGCTCTTGCTGGTGTCGAACTTCCCGCTGTTGGTGAAGTCGATGCTGAAGTCGATGGTGGTTTCGCCTTCTTCGCGGACGCCACCGTTACCGGTGCTGAAGCCGTAGAAGTTTTCGCGGGCGCCACTGACCAGCTGGCGGCTGCCGGTGAAGTCAGCGTAGTCGCGGGGGGCGTCGCTGGTGTCGGCGTCGCCGTCGTCACCGGTGCTGAAGACCGTGCCGGCCAGCAGGCGGTCGACGTCCATGTCGCGGTTGGCGCGGGCGACGTAGTAGGTGGCGCTGAGGCTGGGCTTGATGGTGAAGGCGTACTTCTCGAGGGTCGCCACGCGGTTGCTCAGGTCGGTGACCTTGGTTTCCACGGTGGTGACGCGGCCGCCGAGAGCGTCGAAGTCGGCGCGGGCGACGAGGTCGGCCTGGGCGGCTTCGACGGCGCTGACGCGGTCCTGGAGGTTCAGGATGTCCTGGTTCAGGAGGACGGTCAGGTCGTTCAGGGCGGCGATCTGGCTGGCGTTGTCGTCAACGTCGGCACGCAGGGTGTCGTAGTCGTCAGCGCGGGCGGCCAGGTCGTCGATCTGGCTGGTCAGGCCGGCGAGGGCTTCGGCGTCACCGCTGGCGGCGGCGAGCATCTCGACGCGCTCTTCGAGGCGGGCGAAGTCGTCGCGGCTGACGGCGTTCTCTTCGAGGTCGCTGACGCGCACGCCGAGGGCGGCGAGGTCGGCGGCGAGTTCCTGGATCGCGTTCTGCAGCGCGGTCAGGGTCTCTTCGTCGGTGATGGTCACTTCGCCGCCCTTGACCTGGTCAAGGAGGCGGGCGATGATCACGGCCGCTTCGTAGCGGGTGAGGTTCTGCGTGCCGCGGAAGGTGCCGTCGGGGTAGCCGAGGAGGATGCCCTTGCTGACGAGCAGGTCGATGGCGTCCTTGGCCCAGTGACCGGCGGGAACGTCGGTCAGCGCGGGCACCTGGGGTGCGCTGGCGGGCGCGGCCGTCTGAGCGGCAGCGACGCCGAAGGACAGCGCGGCGGTGAGAACGAGCAGGCTTTTCTTCATATGAACCCCCAAAAGGTCGTCGCGCGTCGGAGCACGTTCTCGGCTCTGAAGGTAACGGTGGGGCGAGTTGCCGGGTTTCCTCTCCCAGTGCTGTTCGCCGTTCCGGTGGCCCTTCGCGCAACCTGACATTCTTTGCCTAGTGGTTCAGAAGTGTCAGATCAGGCGGATGATACAGGCATGAAAGAGACCGGGTCAACCCTGAGAATGGCCTAAAACCTCGTTTTCATCGCAAATGATCAAACTCTGATCAGAGTGTGAAGGTTGTGAAAAGACCGGTGAGCTTGCTTTTTATGCGTCAGCGCCGTCACGATTGGGGATTTTGGTGTGCACCGGTACGTCCCTGATCCAGGGCCGACTGGAACCAGGCCGGAATGCCATTCTTGAAGTAGCCGGCAGCCCAGGCTGAAGCCCAGGCGTGGAATTCACCAGCCTGAATGGCCGAACGTGCGCGCTCCATCAGGCGGTGCAGGTAGCGCAGGTTGTGCAGTGAC